>JAKPKE010000092.1 GCA_029553855.1 Bacillota bacterium
ATTTATTTTTTGGGTTTTGCAGTATTTGTTTTTATGCGGCCACATAATAACGTTTGTTGTATGATATATATTAACATACCTGTTATGTTTCCCCCGGTCTCATAGTCCCTGGTCATAAGGTTGTCCCTCCCCGTTTTCAGAGTCTGTCTTCAATGGCATAATTGTAATAACACATTTCAGGGTTATCGAAGCCAAAACAATAGCACCACCTAACAATGCATAAAGACCGGGCACCTCCCCCAGCGCCAGAAACACCAATACAGGATTCAGTATAGGTTCAACTATCGCAATCAGCACCGCTTCCAGGGCTGTCGCTTTTTTTATAGCTGCAGAATAAAATATATAGGGTATCCCCAGTTGAAACACTCCAAGTATCAGCAGGAAAAGCCATCCCGAAGCGCTTGGTACCGACCGGCAGAGAAAAGGAAGCCCAATAATAGCAGTAATAATATTTGCCAGCAAAGTCGATTCCAGGGGAGAGCCGTCTTTTTGCATCCTCATAAAAATCACAAAAAATGCATAAGTAATACCGCTCAGCACTGCGCAAACATTTCCCCATAGTCCTTTAATACTCAGACTTTCAACAAAAAACAATCCCATTCCGCCCATTACCACGGCAACTGTCAGCCAATCATATTTTGTGGTCTTTTCCTTAAGCAACCATAGCCCCAAAATGGCAACATATATTGGGGCAGTGGATTGCAGCAGTATTGCGTTGGCTGCAGTCGTCGTCTTTGTTGCAGTAACAAAGAGTATTGATGTAGCTGAACTGGTAATCGCCGCCCCTACCTGGGGAAGGGACCAGTTAAATTTCGGCTTCCTGAGATATAACAGCAGCACCACTGATGTGATAGCAGCCCTTGCCCCTGCAATTGCCAGGGGGCTGGCATCCACTAATTTGATAAGCAATCCTCCGATGCTCCACATTGCTGCAGTGGCGGCAAGCAATAACATTGCCCTGGATCTTTCCTTTGACAACGGGGCAGTACTCACATTTTATCCTCCTATCCCCCAATTCAAATTCTCTTATAGTTATTATAACACTTAACGATGCACAAGGTAAGGAAGGTAAGTTTGTGGAAATGCGGAAGGGGCCTAAGCTTACCTAAACTTCTTTATTGTATAATTATTTTTTGCATTGTATATTTATTACAAAGCTTTAGTTTTTCGGAGCTTTTACTGGCACCTATTTTCTTTTATTGTAATTCGGTTATGAAGAGTACTATAATAAAATTAGCATTATGTGCTTTTCCCTAAGAGCAACGGCCAGTTTGTTTTTCATAATAGTAAATAACCGGCATTAGTTACGGTTTATAGCAATACAAATAAATTATAAGGGGTTGAAATCATGCAATTAGAGAAACAGTTAGAAAAAATTGTAGGGCTCATGTCAGGTATTAATGCGGATATTCATATGATTGGTCCTTCCTCCGGCCTTGAATATCTGACGGGAATCAATCCTCATCCGGATGAAAGGTTCAAAGCGCTGTTCATCCTAAAAGATAAGAGGCATTTTTACATATCTCCCGAAATATACTATGAAGAAACCCGAGAGCTCTTAGGAGAAAAGGAGGACATATTTGTATGGAGCGATACAGACGGCTTCCTGTCCGCAATCGAGAAAGCCGATAAAAAATATGGCCTTGCAGGAAAAATCATTGCGGTAAATGACGGAATCGTGGCTATAAATATGCTGGACATAGGAAACTTTTCCGACGTAAAATTCATAAATGGAAACAGTATATTGGAAGATGTCAGAATCCGAAAAACTCAAGAAGAAAAGGATTGTATGAGAAAAGCAGCAAAGATTGCTGACAAAGTGGTTGAAGAAACAATAAAGTTTATAAAGCCGGGCTTAACAGAAAGAGATATTGCAAAAAAGCTGGAAGAGCTCTATACAGAAAAAGGTGTAAGCATGTCTTTCCACCCCATCGTGGCATCAGGATCCAATACTTCGAAACCTCATTACAATGGGGATAGTAGGGTCATACAGGAACAGGATATAATAATAATCGATACCGGCTGCAGGTATAAAGGCTACTGCTCCGATATTTCGAGAACGATTTTCGTAGGTGAACCCACGGAAGAACAAAGAAAGATATTCGATATCTGTGTAAAAGCGACGACTACAGGTGAAATGACCGTTAGAGAAGGTATCCCTGCTGAAGAAGTGGATATGGCTGCACGTAATATAATTAAAACAGCAGGCTACGGGGATTACTTCCTCAACAGGACAGGTCATGGTATAGGTATTGCCGTCCATGAAGGTCCGTACATAAGAACCGGCAACAAGCAGATCCTCGAAAATGGAATGTGCTTCAGCGTAGAGCCTGGAATATATATTTCCGGAAAATTCGGCATGAGAGTTGAAAATATAGTTCTGGTAGAAAACGGTAAGGCAGAAATACTCAATAATGTTACCAAGGACATCATTATTGTTTAATTATTTGAGCAAGGCTGCCTTATGGCAGCCCCACTGTCTCCAATGGCGCTGCTGATTGCCTATGCCTTCATAACAATAGAGGAAAACTCTTTAATATCATCAATATGTATTTCAATCACTTTTCTTACTATTTGTATATTTATGTTCTGATAATCATGCACGGCAATATTTCTAAAGCCTACCATAGCTTTAAGTTTGCCGCTCAGTTCAGCAGTAATAAACCCGTTTGTCTGAAGCAAATCAAATGCATCCCTGCTATTCTGGGGAATACCATAAGACCTTTCAGCAACAATGTGCATAGCCATATCAATACAAGCTTCCGCAGCCCTTTGAATATTTAGAATAATAGAATCCTGCTTTGTGGAGTTATTAAGATTATCCGGATTTCCTTCATATTCTTCATTTATGCGCTTAATGCACCTTTCAATTATAGCAGCTTTGTTTAATATTACATCACTCTGCATATATTGTACCCCTTTCCCGTACTTTATCCAGGATTCCTTTTCGTTCCTCGTTAAGCATACAATATTCCTTGAAGGTTCTTATCTGAAACTCATGTTTTTTATTTTCATCGGCTGAATATATAATTTTTCCTGTCCCGAGGATATTTGCCTTAAAAACCGTTGACGCTTTGCTCATATCAATCAGGTCTACATCCCTGCCTAATTCATTGCTTAATTCCTGCGCAATATTGAATACCTCATATTCACTCAGATTTCCATCTGATAAAAAGGCTATGTCAATATCACTGTCATTTCTCATTCTACCGGATGCTGCCGAACCAAAAAGGATGACAATGAAAGCGGATGCTTTATCTATCAGTTTATTTTTAATTATATCCAAATTCATAGCTATCACCTGTGTTCTTAAAGTTTTATTTGAATAAATCATATATAATTATATCATAACTAACTAATTCATTACATATTATCCACCTTTTTCGTTTTGATTACTCATTTTATCAGCATTGCAAAAAGCACTGCATTCGTTTGCTCATTAAATACAGTGCCTGTATGTAAACTCATATAATATTTTTGGTGGAGGCGAGGAGACGCCTTTATCCATTGTTTCCAATGGTGCTGACTATATCTTGAACTTCTGTTGAAGTCCTCCGGCGTGTTATGAAAGTCCTGATATAGTATGTGACTCTCATAATAGATTATAGTACTATTTTGCCTTCCAGATCCTTATCGAAGATCATGTCTTCCTGCAGTGCAAGCTCTTTACCAAAGCCTTGATTTACTGCGTGTTTATACATTGCATATGCAATGGATACATCGACATAAGCTAAACCGACAGCATCAAAATAGATGAATTCATTGTCATTTTCTCTTCCAGGTTTTGTTCCATCTAAAATATCAACGATGTTGCCATAGATATCTTCATCTTTAATAATACCATCCTTATAGCAACGGCTTACGGTCTGTGTACGATGCTTTACAGTATTCCAATCGTCACATATTATCTTATCTGCCATTTGGACCACTTTGTACTCGTCTTCCCAACCTCCAATATGACTGTAAAATGCACCATTTTTGATCCAGTCTGCCTTGAGCAACGGTGCTTGTGCACTGGTTGCTGTAACTATAATATCAGAATCATAAATTGCCTTTTCCATTACAGTATCGCAAGCAACAAATTTCATATCAGGAAGTATCTTCTGCAAGCTAGAAATAAAATTATCTTCCTCTGCGTGATATTTGGAGGCAACCTTACAAATCTTCAAACATGGACGCACAGATTTCATACCAATCAGATGCATCTTTGCTTGCTCACCGGCGCCAATAAATCCAATACTCTCTACATCTTTCCTGGCCAATTTATCTGCTGCTGCTGCGCCCATAGCTGCAACACGCATATTGGAACACAGCGTACCGTCCATTACACAGATGGGGTAACCATTAATAATGTTTGATAGTATAATTATTGCAGAAAGATTCTGCGTGCCAAACCTAACAGGGTTGGGAGGGAAGCAGGATACCCACTTAACACCGCAGATTTTTTCATCTAAGAGAGTGGCCGGTAAGCAATTGATTCTTTCCTGTGTTTCTTCGTTGAATATCTGAACTATTTTATCTGGAAATATGATACGATTTTCTTTGAATTTAAGTAATCCTTGCTGCAACGCTTTAATAGCCATTTTCATATTAAATGCACCAGCTTCAACCAATTCCTCTTGTGATAGATAGGTAAATTTTATTGCTTTATCGCTCATTTTATTACTCATTTCCTCTCACGCATAATTGTTTTTTATCAGGAAACAGCCTTTTAACTTTTCTCACGGTGTCATAATTCTTATTTCACTCCCAGTGGAAACTCGCAAGCTACAAAATGATTCGGAGTTATTTCCCTCAACACCGGCATATGGTCGGTGCAAGTGTTGCATGTGTATAGGCATCTTTTAGCAAATCTGCACTCTTCCGGCATGTCGATCGGAGATATAACCTCCCCCTTAAGAATTATACGCTTCTTTCGCTCGCCTAGATCTGGTACAGGTATAGCAGAAAGCAACGCTTGCGTATAAGGATGCATCGGGTGTGCAAATAATTCTTCAGCAGGTGCCTTCTCCACAAGTTTACCCAAATACATAACGGCAATATGATCCGAGAAATGATTAACTACAGATAGATCATGGGTAATAAACATGTATGTAAGATTTAGCTTTTCCTGCAATTCTTTTAGCAAATTAAGTATCTGTGCCTGTATGGAAACATCTAGCGCAGAAACTGGCTCATCACAGACTATAAATTTTGGATTTACTGAAAGTGCGCGTGCAATGCCTATACGTTGCCTACGTCCGCCGTCCAACTCGTGAGGATATGTATTGAAGAGTCTATCTGCAAGACCAACTGTCTTCATCAACTCCAAAACTCGGGATTCTCTTTCCTTATTATTGGGTATGAGATTATGAATTTTTATAGGCTCACTGATAATTTGGCTCACCGTTTTTCGAGGATCCAGCGAAGAGAATGGGTCTTGAAAAATAATCTGCATTTCCTTTCTTGCCTTACGGAGTTCAAGCTCATTATATTTAATTACATCGCGCCCCTTAAAATATACTTCACCGGAGGTCGGCTCAATAAGACGAAGTATCGCTCTTCCTGTAGTAGACTTTCCACATCCGGATTCGCCAACTATGCCAAGTGTTTGACCTTCCTCAATATTAAAACTCACACCATCCACCGCATGGAGTATTCCACGGGATGTATTAAAGCACTTTTTTAAATTTTTTACTTCAACCAAATTTTCAGCCACTATTTTTCCCTCCTCATAATGTGGAACGCAGGATCGTCATAAGCAAAGCATTCCACCATATGCGTATCATTAATCCATCTAGGATTAGGCTTCTTCTCACGACATATATCAGTTGCATAAGTACATCTGGGGGAGAATGAGCATCCAATAGGCAGATTGGTGGGATCAGGCATTAAGCCTGGAATAGGCTTTAATTTGGCTTTACGATCATTAATATTTGGCAAAGAGTTGAATAAACCTTCGGTATAAGGATGCTTAGTCTTGTTAAATACATCCGTGAGGGTACCCTTTTCAACAATCCTGCCGGCATACATGACCGCAACCTCATCACAAATTTCTGCTACAATACCTAAATCATGAGTTATCATTAAAAGAGAAGTTTGGTATTTTTCCTTAAGGTTATTCATAAGCTCAAGCACTTGTGCCTGTATTGTTACGTCTAACGCTGTAGTAGGTTCATCTGCAATCAATAGCTTGGTATGACAAGCAAGAGCTATAGCAATAACTACTCGTTGTTTCATGCCACCCGAAAACTGATGCGGATAATCGTTTGCTCGATGACCTGGTATTCCGGCAAGCTCTAACATTTCCTTTGCTCGCTCATTTGCTTCTGATTTGGATACATCCTCATGAAGCAAAATGCTTTCTGCAATCTGCTCGCCTACTGTGAAAACAGGATTCAGTGCAGTCATAGGATCCTGGAAAATCATTGAGACATCCTTTCCTCGAATCTCTTCCAATTCTTTGGTATTCTTTTTTAGAATACTCTCACCATCAAGCATAATTAATCCACTCTTAATGACCCCCGGAGGGTCAGGAATGAGGCGCAGTATGGCAAGGGCAGTAGTTGTTTTGCCTGCACCTGTTTCACCCACCAATCCAATTGAACGTTTTTTCTCCAGTTTTAAATCGATACCGTTGACCGCTTTTACTGTACCATATTCTGTTTCATAATGTACAACAAGGTTTTCAATATTGAGAACCAAATTTTTATCATTCATAATAAATCCTTCCTATCTCTTCAGTTTTGGATCCATCGCATCACGCAGACCATCGCCAATTAAGTTAATTGACAGCACTGTTATTACAATAGCAATACCCGGAAACATCGTCATATAACTATAATCGCGTATGAAGGCTCTGCTCTCTGAAAGCATGCCGCCCCATTCAGGTGCCGGAGTGGGAACACCGAGACCGAGAAAGCTCAAGGATGAAGCAGTGGTAATTGCAGAACCGACACGCATGGTAACCTGTACTATTATCGGAGCAAGAGAGTTGGGAAGAATATGAGTGAACATTATACGCATTTTAGTTGCACCTGCTGCACGTGCGGCTTCAATATATTCGCTATCGACAACAGTCATTACAGCGGCACGTGCTACACGCGCAAATGCTGGAACACTTACTATTCCAACCGAAAACATCAGCACCAATGTGCTGGCGCCAAAGGCAGTAGAAATACAGATAGCAAGCAATAACGAAGGGATTGAAGAAAATACGTCACACAATCTCATAATGATATTTTCAACGACACCGCCGACATAGCCTGCAATAATTCCCAATACACCTCCAATTGCCAAAGATACCATTACAGATAAGAACCCTATCGCTAATGAATATCTTGCACCATAAAGAATACGCAAAAAAATATCGCGACCGTACTGATCTGTTCCGAAAAAATGTTTCGTTGATGGACCCTGCAAACGTTCAGATACAACCTGGCGAATGATCTTAGTTTCATAATCGATTACAGAATTAGCTATTAGAGACGTGACAATAATTATAGCGAGTACAATTAAGCCGAGGACAGCACCTTTGTTTTTCTTAAAGTTATGCCATATTTCTGCAATTTGACTTCGCTTTTTATATTTTTTAGATGCAGTCAAACCTGAATCGAAGATTACGCTATTTTCTTCCAAGATTATCACCTCGCTTCATATATCTCGCTTTGATTCTAGGATCTACAAATGCATAGGCGAGGTCAATAAGCAGAATTACAACACTGGAAAGCATTGTTGTAAGAATTATTGCGCCTGTAACCATTTGGGTATCACGATTGTTAATTGAGTCAACCATAAGCCGTCCGACACCCGGCCATGCAAAAACTGTTTCTGTCACAACAGCACCACCAAGTGCAGCGCCATATTGAGTGCCAATTACAGTCAAAATCGGAATAAGAGCATTTTTAAATGCATGCTTACGGATTACAGCTTTTTCACTTGCACCTTTTGCTCGAGCTGTACGCAAGTAGTCTTGACGGATTACCTCCAGCATGGAAGAACGTGTAGTGCGCATTATCAGTGCAGCTTGACCTACTCCAACCGTGACTGCAGGCAATACTATGCTTAGAGGTGAATCATTCCCGATTGATGGAAACCACCCTAAATTAAGGGAGAAAACGAGTATCATCATAAGACCAAGCCAAAAAATTGGTATTGATATACCTAGAAGCCCCAAAACCGTGCTGCAACTGTCAATCCATGAATTCTGGTGGACAGCAGCATTTATACCCAACGGAATAGCTATCAATAACGCAACTACAGTACATGCAGTTGCCAATTGCAGCGTTGCGGGTAAGCGCATCATATACACGTCAAAAACATCCTTATTAGTAACATATGATATGCCCAAATCTCCGCGCAGCAATCCTGCCATATATCTTAAGTATCGAAAAGGCAGCGGATCATTAAGACCCATTTCCTCACGCATTATTTGTTTATGTTCTTCAGACATCTCATTCCCTGCAATGATATCGACAACATCACCTGGAGCAAAATCAATTATAAAATACACAATAAAAGATACTGCAAGCATTATGGGGATTAATAATAGCAGCCGTTTTATAACATACCTAGACATACATGACCTCCTTGGTTCTATAAATATGAGGATAAAGTTCAGTTATTAACCAAAATTCAGTTTGCACCGCTGTATCAAATTGACACAGCGGTGCAAACCATTTCACATAGAATGAATATTATTCTTCTATGATATATAGATTACGCCAATGATGGAAAAGTCCATGAGGCACTTCAAATCCCTTTACAGTCGACTTAATGCCAACATTTATCTGCTCAATAGCAAGAGGAATCCAGTAGGAATTACTAACGATGTGTTGTTGTGCTTCTGCATACAGTTCTTTACGCTTTTCATTATCGTTTTCGGAAATAGCATCATCTATCAGTTTGTCAACAGCTTCGTCTTTTATGTTACTTCTATTTACGCTGCCATTGGAATGATGTTCAGTTCGAAGCGCGTTATCAGGGCCAATTGTATGTCCGCCCCAGCCGTCAACTTGTATAGGGAAGGTGCCACCTGGAGCTACGCCTGCATTGAAGGTCGCAATTTCAAGCGATTTAACCTCAGCTTCTATACCAACCTCCCGAAGCTGTGCTTGAACTACGTTAGCAACAGCCTTTTGTACAGCGCTTGGGCCAGAGTAAATTTCTGTCTTAAAGCCATCTGGATAACCGGCTTCAGCCAGTAAAGCCTTGGATTTGGCTTGATCAAATTCATAGTAGTCTACATCTGTATAAAATTCACTGATGGGATGCATGACGTTGTAATGGGGAGTTGCATTACCTTCATAAACCAATGCTAAAATAGCTTCTCTATCAATCGCATGTGCAACAGCCTGGCGGACAAGATGGTTATCAAAGGGTTTAACTTTTAAGTTAAGTGTGATATGACGGATAAGACTGCTGGGAATCTGCCATAACTTAAGATTCTTGTCCTCTGAAACATAATGCAGGTCAATAACAGGAGGATCAACACATACGTCAATTTCCCCAGTCTGTAATGCAATAAGACGTGAAGACGCTTCAGGTATAGATCTGATAATAATTTCCTCAGTCTTTCTAGCACCATCCCAGTAATCGTTGAATCTAGTCAGAGAAAGGTAATCACCCTGGACCCACTCTTTGTACATATATGGGCCGGTACCGACCTGGTTTGCTTTGCTTTCCTCAAGAGTATCAAAAGCATTCTTACAAATTATAACTGTGTTAGGCTCACAAAGTTTGTAAACCAAATCCATATCAGGAGTTTTAAGATTTAGTTGAACTGTATAGTCGTCAATTACAGTTACTTCTTTTATAGTAGAAAACTTTGACTTGCTTGCATTCTTCTGCAATCCACGATCAATTGTAAATTTTACATCCTCGGCCGAAAACTCGCTGCCATCATGAAACTTTACGCCTTGACGGAGTTTAAATTCCCAAGTAGTGTCGGAAATTTGTTTCCAAGATTCTGCAAGACCCGGAATGTATTTGTTATCAGTGGTGTCATATTCAATAAGAGTATTAAACACAAGCATATAAACGCTTTTTGCAGTTCCACCAGAATCATTTTGAACATCCATGCTGGTGAAGTCTAGAGCGGGAGCAATAGTAATTGACTTCTTATAAACAGTATTTGCATCTTCTACTACAACTCCATCCTTATTTTCAGTGGTATCCGGTACAGTGCTACTTGTACCAGCATTTCCCGAACCGGAACAGCCGGTAAAACAGATAACAACCATACAAACACAAAGAATTAGTACCAGAGTTCTATTGATTTTCATTTTCCTACCTCCCCAAATAATTTTACAGAATAATATTTGCAATATTCGTGCCAACTCTTCTATTTGTTGATCCTATTGTTTTTTTGTCTGTATAAAATAGAACCAAAAATAAATAACGGCAATATTTGCACATTATGCGAAAATATTGCCGTTAATACAAAGGATACTTATTTTATAACCGATAATCGATATTCTTTCATCTTGTTCTGCAAGCTACGCACACTTATGCCTAAGTCTTTCGCTGTATAATCACGTCGCCCTCCATTTTTTGCCAATGTCGCTTCTATTGCCATACGCTCTATTTGTCTAATAGACATACCTGACAGCATATCCTGCAAACTTGCCCATGTACATTGTGGCACCATAGGAACCAATTTGTCTTGAACTTCCAATGGAAGATTCTCTATACCTATCTCCTCAGTATTAGAAAGAATCATTGCGTATTCTAATATGTTAGCAAGTTGTCGAACGTTTCCCGGATAGTCGTATGCAAGCAATAGTTTCTTTGCCTCAGAAGAAATTCTTTGCACAGACTTATTTTGCTCACGGTTGAACTGCTTGATAAAATGATTGCAAAGCAGCGGTATGTCTTCCTTACGCTCGCGCAACGCAGGCATATGGATATTCATTACGTTCAAGCGGTAATATAAATCCTCTCGAAACTTTCCTTCCCGTATTAAATCCGAAAGGTTTCTATTGGTAGCAGCAATTATTCTCACGTCTACCTTTCGAACATCCGAGCTGCCCAATGCAGTAAATTCCTTCTCTTGTATTACACGAAGTACTTTGCTTTGCAGTCCTAATGGCATATCACCTATTTCATCAAGGAATACTGTACCATGATCGGCAATCTCAAATTTGCCTTTTTTATCGTTAGTAGCACCTGTAAAAGTGCCACGCTTATGACCAAAAAGTTCCTCTTCCAACAGATTCTCGGGAATAGCAGCACAGTTAATAACCACAAATCGTTCTCCACTGCGCTTGCCGGAAGAATGTATAGCACGCGAGACCAACTCTTTTCCGGTTCCGCTCTCTCCCGTAATAGTAACATTGCTGTCTACGTTCTTCAGCTTTTCTATAAGATCGTATACCTGCTGCATGCAAAGGCTATTACCTATTATTTCCTTATATTGAAAGCGCAGCTTAAGTTCATTAGAGAGAAAACCCACATCATCATTAAGACGGCGCACAGCTAATGCTTGTTTAATATATACCTGTAGTTCTTCTATATCCAAAGGTTTGGTCAGATATGTGAAGGCACCTTTTTTCATAGCATCAACCGAAGTCTTAATGCTGCCAAATGCCGTCATTACAATAACTCCTATGCTTTCATCATATTTCTTGATTTGTTTGAGTACTTCCACACCATCATTATTTCCTATTATTAAATCAAGCAGTACCACATCAAAGCTTTCAGTTTCAATCTTAGCAATACCGTCTTCCGCTGTCGTAGAGTATCTGACATCATAATCATGCTTTAATGCTAATGAGAGTAATGTACATGTGCTCAGCTCGTCGTCAATTATCAGTATCTTGCGTTTCATCTGTATCACACCTTTCAAATTTCAACATTATCTCAGTATAACAACCAACTTTGCTTCGTATTTCCAGTATCCCATCATTTTCTGCCATAAACTGCTGGACCAGTGCAAGACCCAGTCCCGTACCTGCAGTTTTTGTAGTATAAAACGGTTCCGTACACCGTTTTATATCGGATTCACTCATCCCTTCACCCTCATCATGTATACATACCCAAGCAAATTTCGTATCATTATGCACACTAATGGTCATCAACAATAACTTATCTGGTTCATTTTTAATTTTTTTCTCCATTGATTCAATACTGTTTATAATGATATTTATCAAGGATTGCTTTATCCTGTCGCGATTGACATATATTTCTACTGAATCGTCCAAATCAATCTCAAAATGCGTGTTGTCATGTTTTGCTGTAACATTGATCAAATATAGGCATTCCCTTATGACAGTTGCAAGATTAACCTTCTCACTTTCACCTTTAACAGGCCGTGCATAGTTAATCAACCCTTGTACTAATTGATTAATACGATCTACTTCGTTTGGTATGAATCTCACAAAGGCCTCCTGTACCTCGGGATCATTTCCTTGGGTTTTAATCAAAGAAGCAGCAGTACGAATAGCCATAAGTGGATTTCTTATTTCATGTGCTATACCGGCTACCAAATGGGTGAGAGAACGATTTTTTTCCAGGTCAAATAACTCCTGTTTCTCACGCTCTTCACCGGTCACATCTTCAACATTCAATAACACACTATTTATACCGCTTTCATCGCGGGAGCGATAGATATTATATCGATAGCTTTTCTTTTTCTCTCCATCACCCAACTCCATCGTGACTGGATGACTGACTTTTTCAACATAGCTCTTTAGAGAAAATATATCATATTTAATATTTTTTATTATATCACCAAAAACAGCCAGTGTTCGTACATCGCTTCCGACACAACTATCCCTTACTCCACCTAGCTGCAGCGCAGCATAGTTCATTAATGTAATACGATAATCCGTATCAAAGGATACCATTCCGCTTGGTGCATACTCAATCATTCCGTAACGGATGCGGCTGTCACTTTGAATTTGTATCATACGCCTATCCAACTCTACATTCGCATTATACAATTCCCTGGTCTTTTCTGCTACTTTTCTTTTCAGCATACTATTAGTAATAAAGCTAAATAAGATTATTATTGCAATTCCACAAGCTATCCCAATAGCAATAATGGTAATCTTTTGCATTAGCTTAGGATCTATAATCCTTTCGTCTTCTACCAGCCATTGCCTGTATATACTCTCATAGTTGCCACTTGCACGCATTTCGGCCAGACTGGAGTCCAGCATATTAAAAATATCCATGTCAGACTGGCGAACCAGCATAGCATAGCTAACTGGGGAAATATAGCGGCGCAGTATAGTATACTCGTCCTTTAGTCCGGCTTCCCTAAGTAAATAGTTGCTACAATCGTATACCGCTAACGCCATATCGGCTTGTCCACTGATAAGTGATTCAAACACTGAAAGCTGATTTCCTTGGGCTAGATATCTCTGAATACCCATCTTTCCCATGTAAGAATTTGCGGCAGAACCATATTCAATTACAGCACTATATGATCGATAATTTGTTACATCTCTAAGAGTAACTGCAAGCTCATTGGATACAATTAAACATAATGAGGAAGAAGACAGTTCACTCGTGTATTGCAACTTCGCCGCTGCGCTATCGTTAGTCTTATGTCCAAGAATTACATCTACTGCACTGTTATTTAGCGCATTTAGGCACTCACTATTGGTCCCATATGGGACATAAACAATTTGTAGATTCTTTTGGCTGGCAATCCAATTCATCATGTCGATATGCATGCCTTGAAAATTACCATCCTTATCAACGAAATGATAGGGTATTACGTTAGAATTGAACGCTACACGGATGGTTTCAGTCTCTGCGTCAACTAGCGGCACTAGGAATGGAGATAGATACATAAATAAAAGCATTAAGATTAATATCAAATCAAATCGTCTTCTCATCACAATTTTCATCACCTGACTATAAAATATACTAAGGACAGTTTATTGCAATTAGCTTTATATTGGTAATCCTTATAATCATATTTTAATAATACCATTTAATCTAAAGGAGGTCGATATTATTGAACAGATAAAAAGTTGAAATATATTATGAAGCGTACAGCATAAGACTAAATGTTATTGAAAACGATACAATATTGAGATATTGCTAAGAGAAAATTTGACTATGAAAGAAAAGATAAAATATAGAAAATGGATTAACAACTATCCAAGAAGGATACTGAGATGCAAGTCCGCTAACAATTTAGCTGGCTAAAGAAGAAAGCATTTGAACGCTGTACTAAACCCCGTCCTCACCGGAAGGCAGTCAGTCTGCTATACAAACCGCGGACATCGGGATGAATAAGTGGGGATGTAAAGGTTAAAATGAGCTTCGTTCAGCTACGACCTTGACATCCGCCGATAATTACTTGACAATATATGAATTTACATATTATGGGTTGCATATAAACTGCAATTTATATGTTTTTTTACATGCCCACAAGTCCTTATTTTCAGATAGCCCAAAATGATATAATAAAAATTCATACAATAACTCTCTGGCAGGAAGACAACAAAATTTCAGGCTGTGTCAACACGAGCCCAGATCATAAAGTAGTAGAGTGGACAGCGGTAAAAATCTTCAATGAAAAGCAGCCTAGCTCCGATACAATCGGTGAAACGAAGTGCGTGCGCAGCCGCATAATCGCTGAGAGGTCTAATATCGTTTGATGTAATAGAAAAGGGATCACGCAGTGTAATGCAGGCTCGCACATAATTAGCTGCAGGGTGCAGCACCGCATACTTCCCAAGCGGCAAATTGAGGCGGCGGACATATTTATCCAACGCCCCGCAACCGACGGAGATAAGAAAGGGATCAGCGCCTCGCCGCCGTTGCAACTCATCAAGAGAAATCTTTATGACGACATACGAAAAAGGGAAATTCTCTGTCCAGACCATCAGACTGCCGTCGTGAAAACCTTCACTATCAAAAGTGCAGATCGTCCAAGTATCAGAACCTTCGTAGACCTCCGTGACCCCATCGCGAAGCAGACGCATTCCGCAGCTGATGTATTTTTGCGTTTCCCTGATGCGCTCCAACTCCAGCAGCATCATCTCTATATCGTGCGAAAGCCGACGCTCATTCTCGCTGAGAGTATTATAGTACGTATCCAGCTTCATATTCTCAAAGGAAGACCGGATCGTTTTCAGTGGCAAATCATTCCCACGCAATTCACGCGTATAGAGCACGGTTAGTGCATCGGACGGCATATATTCAAAATACCCGTTCTCACATCGTTTTGGGTGCAGCAAGCCCAAGTCCCGGTAATAGCGAATGGTATCGGTGGAGATACCTATCCGTTCAGCCAGACGGCCGATCGTAACACTGTTCATGAATCTTCCCCCTCTTTTTCTACAGCAAACATTGCTGTAGACAGATTTCCAAGGAGCATGACAAAATTTTAAAAGTTTGAAAAAAGCTATTGACTATGGAGTGACTCCACGGTTTATGCTTATGCCAGCAGGGAAAACAGAAAACCTTTAGTTATCTAATTTTTACTAATACTAACCCACCATTAGTATTTTGTCAACAGATAAATATATATTGTCGGA
>JAKPKE010000099.1 GCA_029553855.1 Bacillota bacterium
ATATATATATACTCCCTCTGCTATCTCAACATAAGCTCCTAGCTGTCCTAGATACTCTATGTCGTCTCTTTTATTTGATATTTGCTTACATATGTCATAGCCCATTGATTTGTAATAGCTTAAATCGTGATTTCCGGCGATCAGTTTTGTTTTTACATTTGGAATCTTGGGATAATTATTTACTATATAATCGCATTGCTCGTCTGCTCCTAGGTTTATAACTTCGTATTCTTGCCCTCTATACATGCCTTTTCCTGCTGTTATATCTCCGCTGTGCAGGATAAACTCAACGCCCTCACTCTTAAATATCTCATATGTGTCTCTAAGATGTGTCAACTGTTGATATTTACTATTAAGATGTGTGTCTGATACCACTCCAGCTCTGTGCCATCCATCTTTTAAGCCGATATTATGTATTTTGTTTTCCTCTTGTGCCACTTTGCGGATCTGTGCATTGTTGCCTATAATCTCTATGTCGTACCCCAACTCCTGTATGTCCTCTATGACTGCTTTTATTATCCTCTCTGACTGTTTATACCTCTCACATAGATTCGATATATTACAGGGCTTTTGTAGGTCTTTGATTATGCTATCCTGTAAGTTTTCTATTGGTTTTGCTATTACTGGCTCATTGCCTCTTAGACTGTCTCTGTAAAATCGGCTATCTACTGTCTTGTAGGGTATATTCAGTATTTTTGATATTTCTGTTTTCCCTATGCCTTTAGCTCTCAATCTTTTGGCTTCTTCGTACCAACTCATTCCCCCACCTGCCTTAAATATAACTTTATCTGCCTTTCTGCTTCATTAAGATAATCTTTTAGCCTGTGATATGTTGCTATGTCAATATCTTTTTTATATGTGATTAACTTGATCTGCTCTTGTCTTATAGCTTCAAGTACATTTTCCATGACTTCACCGCCTTATAAAAGAGGTTGCCCCCACTTATCAATTAACCTAGGGCATTTGAAAGGGGGGGATATGAAAAAGCATTATGCTGTAAATATCATATTAAAGCCCCAGCGTGAAGGGATTCGCCAGGGCATGGGGTGAGCTATAGTCTATCGTTTATTCCATATAGTGTGTTATTTGATTCTCTTACTATTGAGCGTATTTCATCAAGTAAACTTTCAACTGTCTCCGGTTTTTCACAACCGTTCTTTTCCCCGTTCATTAGTATGGTGTTGTATAGCTTTTCTCTTATGCCGTACGATAACTTTCTATTTTCAAATGCATTGTCCTTTAACTCTTTGAGCATGTTATATATAGTTTCCTGTGGTGCTACTGCACATGTTTTTACTTCATCGTTATAGTTCATTTAATTTCCCTCCATATAATAAACCCATCCCTTCCATGGGTTGAAATTCAAAGCAGCCTATATATCATTTCAAGTCTGCCTTTTGCGTAAATATCCCTACTACTAAAATTATTGATAGGCCAGATTTTGCCCAAAAGAAAAAGCACCCGTTTCCGAGTGCTGGACATACCTATACACATATATTGTACTATAATGTTTGTCAAAATTCAAGTACTTTTTCAATATTTTGGTACTTTTTTCGTATTAATCATGAAATGCGACTTAATCAGTAAAATGTATTTCCACAGTATTTAATAAAATCTGCTTAACCTCGTTACTGTATCCAAATCGGCTTTGATTTATTTCTATGCTTTTTAATATGTCGCCGTCATTATGCCTGAGTGTAGCTGCTTTCCAATCTGCAATCATTTCGCAAAGGTCAATCAGTGTCATACCCTTTATGCCTTCTTTATGATGCTCTGGATGGTGTCTATTTTTGGAGTAGTGATGGTTTAAAGCAACTTGCATTTCGCTAAGGTACTGCTTATATTCATCACTTCCATAAGTACACTCTTTCAGTTTAGGAGTATATTCGTCAAATATAGATTTCTCTGGTTCTTGGAGTTTTGACACGTCATGTATCATACCTCTTATGAATAATTCATTTGCTATTCTCTCGATAAACTTCCTCACAGTTTCAATATGTTTAATAGTCTCTGGTCTACTATTGTACATAAATACCCTCACTTTCTTTACTTCGCATAATAATCAAACTACGTCTCATATACTATCCCTATATCCCGTTTAGCCTTCTTCCTCCGCTTTCTTCCGCTTTTGCCCCCTCCCTTGTAGACTGGCACTCCGGCGGGTAAGGGCGGTTTATAGTCTATGTCTGTGCGATTCGG
>JAKPKE010000110.1 GCA_029553855.1 Bacillota bacterium
TCAGTTTGCCCGAGATATGCGCCAATATCACATGCTTGTTCTGTAATTCCACCCGAAACATCGTATTTGGTAAAGCTTCAATTACTACGCCTTCCGTCTCAATAACATCCTTTGCCAAAATCTTTGCCTCCTTATCCCGGACACTACATCCAGCCGTGTTTTTCGGAGTATTTCAGTATTTCCTTCCATACATCCTCCGCTACCTGCTCTTGCGGTTTGTGCCCGTCTATATCCACAACAATTCCTCTTTCTCTGTATACCGCAAGTATGGGTTCCGTTTGAAGTTTATATGCCTCCAGTCTTGTGTTTGCCACTTCAACGGTATCATCTTTTCTGGTATACAGTTCTCCGTTACATAAATCACAGATTCCGGGTGTCTTTGGAGGATAGGTTACGATGTGATATGCTTTTCCGCATTTACACATTCTTCTGCCGGAAATCCTTCTTATGACTTCATCATCCGTTACTGAAAGATTAATGGCCATATTGATGGATTTATTGCATTCCGTAAGCATCCTGTCCAACGACTGCTGCTGGTTGATTGTTCTCGGAAAACCGTCAAGCACAAATCCTCTTTCACAGTCTTCCTTTTCAATCCTTTCCTTCAATATACGTATTGTCAGCTCGTCCGGAACCAGTATTCCTTTGTCAATGTACTTCTTCGCCTCTTCTCCTACCGCAGTGTTGTTGGCTATGTTCCACCTGAATATATCACCTGTGGATATATGCGGTACTTTAAGTCTTTGTGCTACTATAACGCTTTGTGTTCCCTTGCCGCTGGCAGGGGCTCCCAGCATAATAACAATCATGGCTACCTCAATCAAGGAATCCTTTGTAATGTCTCATGAGCATCTGCGATTCCATTTGTTTAACCGTTTCCAGTGCAACACCTACTACGATAAGTAAAGCACTGCCTCCGAAACCTATCTGTATTCCTACCACCTTTGCAAGTATTGACGGTATTGTTGCCAATAAAGCAAGGAAAAGTCCTCCGAACCAGGTTATTTTATTCAGTACATACGCAAGATAATCGGAAGTGGGTTTTCCCGGTCTAAAGCCCGGTATGAATCCTCCGTTCTTCCTCAAGTTGCTTGCTACTTCCACCGGATTGAAAGCTATCATGGTGTAGAAGAACGAGAAGAAGAATATCAATGCGGCATATACCGCTAAAAATCCCCATGAATCGGTCTTTTGCAGTGCTATCAGGAACTTGCTTTCGGTATTGGGTGCTACGAAGTTAATAATGATGGAAGGCAAAGTAGTTATGGATGAAGCGAATATTATCGGCATAACGCCCGACATATTAAGCTGCATCGGTATATGAGTACTTTGTCCTCCGTACATCTTTCTTCCCACTACTTTCTTTGCGTAGTTTACCGGTATCTTTCTTGTAGCTCCGGAAACATAAACCGTTCCCACTACCAT
>JAKPKE010000112.1 GCA_029553855.1 Bacillota bacterium
TACATGGATGTTTATAGGAGGGGTGGAAAATGATTAATCAAGTAGCATTATGCAAGCTTATTACGGTAGGCGGGAGAAACATAGTCAACATAAAAGAAAATAGTTTCCAATACTGCAACGGTTATATGATGGCAGAATGTGGCTATAACAATAATAAGGTGTTGTCAAGGCTTTTCAGGGTTGAAGCGATACAAGCAGGGGAAAAGTTAAAGGCAAAAGAAACGGTATCCCTCGCAGAGATATTGCAACAGCCCGGAGAAACCCCGGCAAGGCGTACAAAATATATGATACAGACAGATGGATATGATAAATCGGTAGCAGCAATATTTGAAGCCAATAATCACTATTACACATACAACAAAGCATACATAGATGTATTTGAGAATGTTACATATACCATAACGCCGGAAGGGAAAAAAGCAATATTGAAGGTGTATGAGGGCAAAAACCTTGTAGGCATTGTACTGAACATGAGAGTAGAGAAGGAATTGAAAGAAGAAATACAGCAGATTGAACTATAAAGAAAAGACCGCACAAAGGCGGCTAATAAAATAACTCAACACTATTGTACTAAATAATAAGGGGGTAGTCAAATGTTAGATATAAACGACCTCTATAGAAAAATAGACAGCTTAAAAAGTCTTATAGATAGCATACATGAAATAGTTGATATGTACGATTCAGAAATGGCAGATAGTATAAAAGAGTTAATCTCTGAGTACGAGGGGGAAGAAGAATGTTAAGGGCTAATTACATGGGGATGAATCCTAAAATATCCGTAGAAAAGCCTGAATACATAGTGCGAGGCTGTTTTGTTGAAATGATAATAGGTGAACTTGAAATAACCCTTGATGAAAAAGATGCAAAGTATCTCTATGGCGAACTTGACAAAATCTTATACGACGAAACAGCACAAGAATTATCAAACAAACTTGATGATGCCAATGATACTATAGCGGATCTGGAAGATAAGATAAGCGAACTACTAGAACAATTAGAGGGGGAGAAATAATGAAACAGCAGATAATAGAACTTCTGAGGTCAACAGAAAGACCTGGCATAGAAAACCTTATACAGCACATGGAGGAATCAGACTTCTTTATGGCTCCATGTAGTACACAGTATCACCTTTGCATAAACGGCGGATTGGCTGAACACAGCATGAATGTATATACCTATATGACATTAATGTATCAATCAACAAAACATTGGGATGATAGCAGATTTGAATTTACACTCAACAACCTTTCACACGACAGCGTAGTAATAGTTTCCTTACTCCACGACATAGGCAAAGCAAGCTATAGGGGAAAGCCTAACTACATACCAAACATATTGAAGTCCGGTGAAGTATCAAAGGCGAAACCTTATGAAAGCAACTCGGACAGGCTATATATACCGCATGAAGTTGTTAGTTTACAGATAATCAGTAAATACATAGAACTCACAGAAGAAGAAGAATTTGCAATACTCTACCATAACGGGATGTATGTACCGTCCGGCAGAGATATAAACGGAAAAGAAAGACCGTTGCAACTTCTCTTGCACTTTGCGGATATGTGGTGCAGCCGGTTTGTGGAGGTAGAGTAATGAGTCTGTATGAAAAGATCTACAACGTTATGAACGAATCAGAAGGACTTGAAAAGAATCTGTCAGTCGGCACAGGTTCAAGCAGCTATAAGGCAGTAGGCGAAGCAGAAGTATTGAATATGCTAAAACCTTTATTCAAGAAAAATAAGCTAATCATATTCCCTGTAGATGGGGATATATCGGAAACAAATTCATCATGGGAATCTGAATACAACGGTAAGAAGGAAACCAAAACAAGGAATGTAACGCAACTAAGAGTAAAATTCAAGATCGTTGATGTAGAAACCGGGGAAAGCGAAATAATAACAGGCTTCGGCAATGGAGCAGACAGCCAAGACAAAGGCAGTGGTAAGGCGTTCACATATGCCTTTAAAACAGCACTAAGTAAAACATTTATGTTATTCAGCGGAGAAGATACAGACAACACCCACAGCGACGATATAGGCGGTTATAAGCCACCCAAAGCAGACAAGCCTACAACAAGCACAGATATAATATCTCCAGCACAAGTCAAAAGACTGTTTGCTCTAAGTGGTGGTAATGCAGAAATATGCAAAGAAGTGCTGAAAACATTCGGATATAACAAATCTGACGAAGTACAGAAGAAACACTATGATGCCATATGCAGGGCAGTACAAGAAGAAGCTGCAAGTAAGGATGAATTGCCATGGAAGTAAATCCAATACCAAAGCCGCCAAAAAGCAAGCGGAAAAGGGCGGTAAACAACAGCCGCCCTACCGCCACAGATATATGCGAGGTATGCGGTGCCGGATATGCAGCTAACCATGAAATATTTTTCGGCAGAGGTAAACGGCAACTATCTATTAAGTATGGGTTACAAAAGCGATTATGCCATGAACATCATCAGGGACCATACGGACCACATTTCAACAAAGCTGTTGATGATGAATACAAGCGAGAAGGGCAAATGAAGTTTGAGGAAACACATAGCAGAGAAGATTTTCTCAGGCTGTTTGGACGAAATTACTTAGACACAATTTTGAAAATTATGCGAAGTAAGGAGGATTGAAATGGATATAGAAAATCTAAAAAAGGATATTAGGGGAATCTGGTTTAAAGACCATAAGGCAGAATTAACACAGCATGGTGATTTACAAGTTTTGAGATGGAAGAAGCCTGACACGGGCATGTATGCAATAAGATATGTTTTTGATGGTCACAGAATGTATATCACAGGAGACTTGGGAGAAGCAGTATTTTGCTTAACGTGGAAAGCTGATGTTCATTCTTTCAACGGTATTAGTCTCCACTATTTTGATGAAAAAATGGAGGCGTACCATAGCGACAGGAAAGAGTTTGATAGTGAGAAGGCAGTCAAACGGCTTAGGGAATGGCTTAATGAAGTCAAAGAAAATGATGTTAAATATGACCATGACGAAATGAGAGAACTGTTTGAAGAAGTCAGAAACTGTAATAGTAATTGGGAATGGATAGAAACCCTGCACAAGCACGAAGGATGGATAAGCAAGTTGGATTGTGACTATTGGGAATGGATGTATTCTATTGGTGATGAATACCCAGCAAGGTTTGTGAGTTATCTTGTAGGACTACAAATGGCTTCTGAACAATTAAAATTAGCAGAAGCAGTATGACGCATCACATGATCCATACGAAGGAGGGGCAAGCATGAAACTAACAGCTAACCACATATCAACATCATATAGTGAATCGGGGCAGCAGTTAATCACGCTTGCTCTGACAGCCAAAACCGATATAGCGGATTTAAAAGCCGTTGTAGCCGATAAAAAACTGCTGACGGTAGAAATATCCAAGCAGAAGAAAAAACGCAGCCTAGACGCAAACTCGTATGCTTGGGTACTCATTACAAAGATAGCTGATGTACTCCGCACAAGCAAAGAAGAATTATATATAGAAATGCTAAAGCGATACGGGCAGCGAGAAAAACAACTTATATCCATAATAGACAATGAAGAAGCTATTGCAATGATATACAGGGCAACAAATAATCATTGTACTGTAGTGGGTGAAGGTACTGTGAACGGCAAGCAGTTTAAGCATTTAGCTATATTGATAGGCAGTAGCCAATATGATACACGATCCATGAGTATTCTTATAGACGGTATAGTACAAGACGCAAAGGAGTTAGGCATAGAAACTATGACACCGAATCAATTAGCAGATTTGAAAAATAGTTGGAAGGGGGCGCAATAGTGAAGAAGATAAAAACAGAATTGTATAATGATAATTTTCAAAACTATAAAAGGTACTCGATACCAAAGGCGCAACTTGTAATAGCAGATATACCATATAACATAGGCGAGAACTTTTACGGTTCTAACCCTATGTGGTACAACGGCGGCGATAACAAAAACGGCGAGAGTAAACTTGCTAAAAAAGCAGCCTTCAATAGTGATTACAATTTCAATATAGCTGAATACTTTCATTTCTGTGCTAAATTGTTAAAGCCAGAACCAAAAGAAAAGGGCAAGGCTCCGGCTATGATAGTGTTTTGCAGTTTTGAACAGATTCCAAAGGTAATAGAGTACGGCAAGAAGCACGGGTTTAAAAACAATTATCCAATATTTTTTATAAAAAATTACTCAGCCCAGGTATTAAAAGCCAATATGCGGATAGTTGGAGCAACCGAACACGCAGTTGTCTTATATAGGGACAAGCTGCCAAAATTTAACAATGGGAGATCTGAAACAGAAAAAGGTAAAATGATTTTTAACTGGTTTGAGTGGAAAAGAGACAATGCAAAGGTTTACCCAAAGATTCACCCAACACAAAAGCCAGTAGCAGTATTAAAGGAACTTATCAAGATATTTACAGACGAGGGCGACGTAGTAATTGACCCATGTGCCGGAAGTGGAACAACATTGAGGGCTTGCATGGAATTGAAACGCAGTAGTTATGGTTTTGAAATATCGAGGGATATTTATAAAAAGGCTAAAGAACAAATGTTAACAATACCGGAGCCAGAGTTTGAACAATTATCAGTGATATAGGGAAGGTGATATATTGGCAGAAAAACGATACTACTGGTTAAAACTAAAAGATGATTTCTTCAATCAAAAAGAAATAAAGAAGCTCCGCAAGATAGCAGGAGGGGACACATACACAATAATATATCTTAAATTGCAGTTACTGAGCCTACAAAATGAAGGAATAATACCCTTTGAAGGTATAGAAGAAAATTTTATAGATGAAATGGCTTTAACACTTGATGAAGATGTTGAAAATGTAAGAGTAACAATACTTTATTTACAAAAAGTAGGATTTTTAGAGGAAATAAACGCTGATGAATTTATATTACCAAAAGCAGTTGAAAGCATAGGGAGTGAAACTTCAGTCGCCGCAAGGGTTAGAAAATACAGAGATAAGCAAAAAGCGTTACCAAGTAACACCCAAGTAACAAAAAGTAACACAGAGATAGATATAGATATAGAGATAGAGAAAGATATAAATAATAGCGGGACAAGCCCACACAAATTTAAACCTCCAACCTTAGAAGAAGTACAAACTTACTGCAAAGAACGCAATAACAAAGTAGATGCTGAAACTTTTATAGACCACTATACAGCTAATGGGTGGTTTAGAGGTAAAACAAAAGTAAAGGATTGGAGAGCTTGTGTAAGAACATGGGAGAAGTCAGATATAAACAAGGACAAGCCACAGCATAAGAAAAACGGATTTGACAATTTTAAATCACGATATGAAGCAGACCCTACACTTGCAGAAAAAGTAAAGCAAAGCATAGAGAGGAAAAGGCTTGAATCTGCAACATCTGTAACAGATGAAGAAATACAAAAAATAATGGAGGAACGCAGGAAAGCGAGGGAGGGCAATGTCCAAAGCAATATATGAGATACCCAACGTAACCTACGACATGCACAAAACTGAACTAACAGAACCTATCATATACATACTTGATAAATACGACCTAACAACTAACGCAACCGAGATAAATCGAGTAAAGGAACTGTGGAACAAAGGCAAAAGTATATATTACATAGCAGATAAGCTAAGACCTACACAGCGAGGTGTGACGGAAGTATTTCTTTTGTTGTTGCATATGGTTGAGGAAAACATGATTAAGCCGAGGGGCGGAAAGATGTGGGGCGCATGAAGTTTATAGATTTCTTCTCAGGCATAGGTGGCTTTAGGTTAGGCATGGAAATGGCAGGGCATGAATGTGTTGGACATTGTGAAATAGATAAATTTGCAGATAAATCATATAGGGCTATGCATGATGTGAAAGAAGGTGAATGGTTTGCAACAGACATACGAACAGTTGAGCCTGGAGATTTGCCGGAATCAGATTGCTACTGTGGAGGATTTCCTTGCCAAAGTTTCAGTGTTGCTGGAAAGCGAGGAGGTTTCGAAGATACACGAGGGACTTTATTCTTTGAAGTCATGCGGTTGGCGGCAGTACGAAAACCTAAATATCTTTTCATGGAAAACGTCGCCGGACTTCTTTCCCACAATGGAGGCAAAACTTTCGGAACAATCCTCAACACTCTGGGGCAATTGGGGTATTGGTACGAATACCAGGTGCTTAACAGCAAAAATTACGGAGTGCCACAAAACAGAGAAAGGGTGTTCATTATCGGACATCTTGGAAAATATAGTAGACGAGAAGTATTTCCTATCAGCCACAGCAACGGACAGACTAATGGGAATGAAAGACAAACAGTTTGCACAAATACACTCACAACAAGAACCACAGCAGACTCGGTCGGAACGTACATTGTTGAAGATAAACAGCAGGCACAAAATGAACTCAAACAAATTATCGGAGGAAGTCAAGGAAACAGAGTCTACGACATTGGGGGGGTAAGTTGCACGCTAGCGAGCCAGGCAGGAGGAATGGGGGCTAAAACAGGTTTATATATGGTACAAGCGGTATTAACCCCTGACCGACAAGAAAAACGGCAGAATGGCAGACGTATGAAAGAGCCTGACGAAGAAATGTTTACCTTAACTGCACAGGATAAGCACGGAGTAATGATAACAGAAGCAACTAAACAAGGTTATGTGGTAGCACAAGAGGGTGATAGTATAAACCTTGCAGTGCCAAACAGCCAAACAAGAAGGGGCAGAGTAGGCAAGGGAGTTGCTAATACATTAGATACATCATGCAATCAAGCGATATTATCACGGGGAAGAATAAGGCGATTAACTCCAAGAGAATGTTTTAGGCTTCAAGGATTTACAGATACATATTTTGATCGAGCAGCACAAGTAAATTCTGACAGCCAACTTTATAAACAAGCCGGTAATAGTGTAACGGTAAATGTTATCTATGAAATAGCAAGGAGGTTAAACAATGAATAACATAATCAAAAGCGAAAATGTAATCATGCAAGGCAAAACGACAGAAAAAACAGACATACATAAGGAAATATGCGGAGAACTGAACAAAATCTATGAAGCCAAAAATAAAGACTATGGCGACAGCTTCGCAAAACTCCGCAAGGAATACGGAAATCCTGCAATATTGATAAGGTTAGAGGATAAATTAGGGCGGTTGAAAAGACTTATGCTGTCAGGCGAACAAAATGTAAAGACTGAGAGCATAGAGGACACATTAATAGACCTTGCCAATTATGCCATTATGGAGCTTGTTGAAAGGCGGATTGAGAGGGATTTATGCAAATAGAGATAGCGGGGAGATTTTAATGAGCTGGAACAAATATAAAGAAGGCCGCCTAAGAAACCTATACAAAC
>JAKPKE010000119.1 GCA_029553855.1 Bacillota bacterium
TTTTGTAATACATACAGGCACAACAGGAAACTACAATAAACAAAGGATGGAATTCAGCTTGACATTGGAGAGCAACCCGGAATTCACATCATCTATACTTGTTGCATACGCCCGGGCTGTTTATAGATTGTCTTCGGAAGGAAAAAAAGGAGCTTTCTCTGTATTTGATGTGCCATTTTCTTATTTGTCACCAAAAACAGGGGAAGAACTGAGAAAAGCATTATTGTAATAAGGCGGGGATGTCCCCGCCTCTTTCCATTATTTACAATCCCCGTATATCTATCTGACACATCTCCATTGCATCAAGAGCATTATTATGGCTCTCAGGGGTCACCCCTGCACAGCAGGAAGCATCAACTCTTATCCTGACCTCAATGCAATGCACTACAGGCAGATTACGCCCTTCCTGGGTTGAGAGATAAGCCTCGCTATGGGTATCCCTTGTAAAAATTACAATACCTTCATACCCGATTATTTTTTCAACTACTCTTCCGACTATTGCCTCGGCCTCTTTTGTACCCAAAGCTCCATCAATGAAATCATTCTGCATGTCGACAACAATCAATACCTTGCTCATACTATCACCCCTTATTTTTGTAAGACAGATGGAACGGTTCCTAAAAAACCGCCCCTTGCTTAATTACGGCAATAATCCATACCCTCGGGATTTCTGATCAGATTTAATGCATATCGGTTCATTAAAATCAATGCTTCATTATACTGCTTTGACCTGACGGTAAGTGAATGCAAGTCTATGCCATCTGCAAAGGCGTAATTACCGAGGCTCGCCAGCTGTTCTTGATAATTCTTATATGATATATCATAATTCTTATTCCAGGCAATGGCAAGTGCGGTTTCTATAGCATCATAGACTATAAGGGAAATTGCAGGTTAAGAGCCGCAAAGTCAATATTAATCGGGTCCTGATCAACAAAAGAGTTATTTCCAAAGAATAAGCCGGGGTTGTTTTCGAGTCTGTTTAAGACAAAAAGTATATAGTAGTTCAGAGCCGTAATATTCAAAGAACGAGTATATAATGGAATAATTGCATTTGAATGCGATATTATCAGGGATAAGGTAGTCACAATATTTGTTTTGATCTGTGGTGGATTCTGCAGTGTCTGATGTATAAATTCATCTGCTGTTTTATTTGAGTGAATGGCGCTGGTCTTATCATATTTGATTTTGCCAAGCTGTATTTGGTTTATATATAATCCAACAATGAATGTGGTTAGGCTGATCTGGAGGTTCGACGATGTAAAGGGTTCCTCAGTAATTGGAGTTGTAGTTTCCGGCTCTCGGGGATAAATAACGGCTCTGTTGTCGAGAATTGTACTAATGAAGAAGTATACTCTATTTTCATTTCTATATATAACTTTACCATCTTTTATTATAGGATCAATATTACCCAAGTAAGCGCTGCAGGGGGGGACTTCCCCTCCTGCATATGGGTTGCAGCCGGAATTCTGATTCATAGTTCTACACCATCCAAAGTTATTATCAATATATTATATGTGGCTTTTATAAGTGAGTGCCGGATAAGTGAGTACATGGCATTATGGACTTGTTACAAGCTTGTATATAGATTGCTTTGAGATAATAATGTCATCGGGGTCAGGCCTGAATTAGAATATTTCAAGCCTGACCCCATAGTTTTGTTTTACTTTTTCACTTTGTTTTTATGATGACTTTCCTCAAGGCACCGTCCCAGCTCACATCCGC
>JAKPKE010000310.1 GCA_029553855.1 Bacillota bacterium
GGGATATTCCTTAGCAAACCGTCGGGAGGCGAGGAAGCTCGGTCTTTTGCTGTCAGGCAAAAGTTCCGAAGCCGAACGCGAGCGATTGGAGCCGCTGGAGCGCAATGAGCGTGTTTGCGGGGAATGTCCCGACACCAAAAAGGTTACACAACGTAGATAATGTTATATTGCAAAACCGACCCCAAAAGGTACAAAGGGTATATGAACCCAATGGGTGTAATGTGCTGAATTCTTTCATATCATTTTTGTTTACTTGGATATGAGGTTATGCTAATTTAGCATTGTGGTTACCATGCAAAATACGCGAAAGTTCATTATATTATTGCTTGCCGTTTTTCTGATATATATCCTTACAGTTGAATCGAATCAAAATAGCAATGGATCATTAGGAGAACGTTGTCCCACATGTGTAGAGACCACAATAGAATTCGCCCTTGCCTTACCGCCTGTCGGCCCTTCACAAAATGATTATGCAAACCACTACCTCTCATTATCTGAAAGGATTTTACTTTTTGGTAAACCCATCGTTACTCGGATACATGAGGACCGAGCACCCCCAATCAGGAGCACCCGGATAATATAACCATGTAGTCGTTATACTAAGAACCCGGGCATCATTAAGACGGTTTACAGTTAACAAAAACACAATACGAATATTTCTAAAAAAAAAACACAATACAGCGCTTGAGAACACCTCGTGGGAAAGCCTGTAAGGTAAGATGGTGCAAAGAGGAAATGATAGTATGAAAAGAGTATTACGTGAGTCATATACCACTATCAAGGTTAAGTATTCTATCGGTTTTTCAATTTTGATAAAAAGGACCTGGATTGTTCTGTTTATGTCGATCTTTATGATTCTATCTCTCTCCCTAACAGACCCGGTTCAGTGCCAGGAAATAAGCCTTGAGAAGGCACTTGAGCTCTTTTATACAAACAACTATGATATCATCATCAATAGGTATGAGATTGATAAATCATACGGAGACTATATTGCAGCGAAGATTATTCCCAACCCCAGTGTGTCAGTGAATTATACCGGCTACAGCACTGGCCTCACGAAGACAGACGATACCCAGCAAATATTCAGGATAGACCAACTATTAGAGATCGGGGGAAAGAGAGGGTACCGGATAAAAACTGCCAACGAGGCCCTGGAGGCTATGAAGCTAACCCATAAGGACACG
>JAKPKE010000126.1 GCA_029553855.1 Bacillota bacterium
CTCATAAAAATTTGAAAATATGGTACAATATATAAATAATATTAGCGAAAAACCTCCAAATTTGGTAAAATAGAATTGACAAAAACTATCACCAAAAGGAGGTTTTTCAATGCTTAAAGACAAAAATGTACAATTAAGCATCTATTCAATATTATACAGTAGAATCCCCAAAAATCATATTCTAAAATTAATAAATAATGCAGTGGATTTTAGCTTTATCAATAGACTTTTAGAAAAGTCATATTGTAAGTATTACGGTAGACCAGCTAAAGAGCCGGAAATGATGGCTAAACTATTGATTCTTCAGTATCTATATAATCATTCTGACGAGCAAATAATTGAGCAAGCATCACTAAACCTATCATATATGTGGTTCATAGGTATAAACCCTGAAGATGCTCTTCCTGACCCTAGCTTACTTGCAAAATTTAGAACTCAAAGGCTTAAAGAAACAACACTTGATGATATCATTCAAGAAGTGGTAAAGCAATGTGTAGAGAAAGGTATAATTAAGGGGACTGGTATTAGCATAGATGCTACGCATACACAGGCTAACACAATAAAAAAAGTACCTGAAAGAATCATGAAACATCTATCCCAAAATATATTTAAAAACCTTGAAAAAGAGAATGGTTCAATCCCCGAACAAATAGATAAAAGCATACCAAATTACAAAGAAATAGAAGATCATAATCAAGCAAAGCAAATCATGAAAAATTATCTTGAAAAAGTAATCGAAGATGTAGAGAATAGTGTTGATTTAACTGCTGCTAATAAAACAGCAGAAGCTATCGAGGAAGCTAAAGAAGTACTTAATTCCCCCAGATTCATTGAGCAAAAAGGCATTAGGTCACTGACAGACAAAGATGCAAGGGTAGGCTATAAATCAAAGACAAATAGTTTCTTTGGGTACAAAGTTGAATATGCAATGATACCGGAAGAACGTATAATAACAGCGGTAAATATACAGGATGGAGCCTATGTAGATGGAACTGGATTTAAGGAGTTGTATGATAGGACAAAAGAATGTGGTATTGAGATTAAGGAAGCTTACGGAGACAAAGCATATTTTAGAAAGCCTATTTTGGACTTACTGAAAGACAAGAAGGTAGCTGCCTATATTCCCGTAAGTGAATCAGTATATAAATTAGATGATACAAAATTTACGTATAATAAAGATTCTGATCAATGGTTTTGCGAAATGGGGCATGGTACAACAAGCAAGAAAAAGAGCAAGAAAAAAGACAGGGACAGTTACTATTATTACTTCGAAAAAGATGCCTGCGCAAATTGCCCTAAAAGTCATGAATGTTTGTATAAAAACAAAAAACGAAAAGTACTCCAGATTACTGTAAACACAATAGAATTTTATGAATACAGTAAGTTTACAAAGTCAGAAGGATTCTTAGAACAATATAAAAAGCGGGCAAGTCATGAATGGAAAAATGGGGAAATGAAAAGGTTTCATGGAATGGATCGTGCCAGGGGGTATGGTCTTAAAAGTATGCAAACACAAGCGAAACTAACGGCATTAGCTGTAAATCTAAAGAGGATAGCAAACCTGCTATCCTCGAATTTTTATGACATATGCAATTATTTTTCATATTTTCTCTGTACTAATGTAAACTGTAAAAACTACCTCCAAAATATTTCTAAAAATCATGACTTTTTCAGTGGTTTCGAACCGTCCCTATTGCTTTTATTTGGTGAACAGATTGTCCCTGTTTTAATAATGGGGCGAGAATATTGGCAATAGTATCGCGCTCTTTAGTTGTAAGGTTTATGCCTTCACGGTAATCGACAAGATCGCGGTGGTATTCCCGGTCAGCTGCGATAGCATCATAAAAGTGCTTGTCCAGGCGGCATTTACTTAGATCCTGGCATTTGTTGCACGCACCGGGGGATTTGTCACGACGATTGCATTTGGGCTCTTCGTAAAGCTCACATTTGCGAATACAAGGTTTCTTTTGACATATGTTTATTCTGGCACATAAGATTGGGTGATTAAATGTATTGCGGGGTCTAAATGTACGATGCTTTCTTATTTCTTTTGCAACGGTGGTAGCGTATTTTCCTATAGTTCTTGCAATGGATGCTTTGGATGAATTGTTCTCAATTCCGGTCTGGATCACCTTTCTTTCATCTAAAGTTAAATGGGTATTGTCGTGGAGCTGTTTTCGTTTCATAACTATCACCTCTATCGGCGGTACAATTTGATTATGAAACGTGGAACTTAGATTTGCAAATTTAATTCTGGATGTTACCGCAAAACTAAATTCCGGTCGCAGCTCTCTACTCTGGAAGTTACTTTTGCAATTTACCATGCATATATTCTTTCTATCCGATAAACATATTGTTGCCAATTATAAATCGTTATGTTAAAATATATTTGTTTCATAAGGAGGTGTATTCCATGGCAAGATATTGCGAGATTTGCGGAAAAGGTGTGATTTCCGGAAACAAAATAAGCCACTCCGTCAGACATACCCGCAGGACTTGGCTGCCCAACATCAGGACTGTGAAAGCTATTGTAAACGGTACTCCACAGAGACTGCATGTATGCACCAGATGCTTAAGATCAGGTAAAGTGCAGCGGGCGGTGTAAAAATTCAGGGGTATTCTAAGCAGAATTAAAGGCGCGGTAACGCGCTTTTTGTCTTTTTTGTATTATTTCCAATTTCAGCACCTCAACAGGAATGCCCCTATAATTATCAGACATATCCCTGAGAACAATATCCATCCGATCATTGGAATCATTATCGCAAAGAGTATTCCCAAACCTATACAGAACGACAGAAAACCAATCAGCCTTCTCTTCTTAAAAAGCCTCAAAATACCCCCTCCTTTTATGTTATATGAATAAACCGTTGTATAGCAGGTATCCGATCATTGCAACTGCTGCAACCACCATAGAATACCACAGAAACAGCGGCATGAACCTTGAAATCAGGAATACAGACAGAATTATGCATAGGCAGCCTGCATACCTTTTGAATGTATGTCTCATTACCGATCCCCCACATATATAATTGATGCAAAAATTAATAAAACTCCACACTATATAATATTAATGCAGAGTCGTAAGTGACACAGAAAAATAGACTTTTCAATTTAACATGCAACCGTATACCAAAATGCCTCCCAGTATTTCCTCACCTAATCTTCAGATTTGATAACCAGGAGATATCCCTTCTTAAGGCTCACTTCAACCTTGTCATCATTAAAGCAATTGCTTATACCGTAGGAGTCACCGAACTCTATTGTCGCATCCGTGAGTTCATAATAAGCTCCTTTGGTACTTATGCCCTCCGCTTTTCCCATAACGGGAATCAAGGAAAACAAGTCCCCTTTACTTCCACCCAAGACAATAAAATCATCAATCATTCTGATACGGTTCTTATTATCGATGACAGTAATAGGTATTTTTGCATCAATCCCAAGCTTCAGCAATGATATATTTGCTATTGTATGATCTATCCTGCTCCCTGTAGCCCCCAAAAGAGTAATCTCCTTTGAGAACGTAAGGGCAAATTCCACACAAATATGCGTATCAGTCTTATCTTTTTCCTTCGGATACCGTACAATTTTCACACCCATTTTTTTAAAATAGTCTATGCAGCTGATTTCGGAGGAATCCATATCCCCGATTATCACGTCCGGGGTGATTTTCATATTTGAGGCATGTCTTGTACCCCCGTCCGCACATATGATCTTATCTGCAGATTTCAAAATATCAAGACAGAAATCATAATTGTAAATTTGACCGCTGCCTATAATAACAGTCTTCATTTTTAGCTGATCCCTGCATCTTTCATTTTCTTTACTGCTGCTGAAATATCCTTTGAATTGAAAATTGCCGATCCTGCCACTATTATATTGGCTCCGCTTTTAACTACTCTTCCGATATTATCAGGTCCCACTCCCCCGTCAACTTGCAGATCAATAGTGAGACCTTTGGAATCTATAAGTCTTTTCATGCTGGAAATTTTCTCATAGGCAGATTTAATGAACTCTTGCCCCCCGAAGCCGGGATTTACGCTCATAATCAAAACCATATCCAGTTCTTCAACGACATGTTCCAGAACATTGATGGGAGTGGAAGGATTTAATGCCACCCCTGCCTTTTTACCCTCTCCCTTTATCATTTGTATCAATCTGTGGAGATGATTGGTGGCTTCCGCATGTACAGTAATAATATCGGCACCGCTGTCTGCAAAACTCTTTATGTATAATTCCGGGTTTTCTATCATAAGATGAACATCAAAAATCAAATTGCTTTTAGCCCTTAGACTCCTTACCACCGGAGGACCTATAGTGATATTAGGAACAAAATGACCGTCCATAACGTCTACATGGAGCCAATCTACTCCTGCCTCTTCTGCAATCCTAATATCCCTTTCCAGATTTGCAAAATCTGCAGATAAAATTGATGACGCCAATTTAATCATAAAATAACCTCCTTTAAAAACGCCGCATACTCTTGAGATCCCTCAATAGGGATATATAAAAATCATATCGTGTTTTATTTATTTTCCCTTCTGCTGCTGCATCCCTGATCCCGCACAAAGGTTCCTTATCATGCATGCAGTTTTGAAAATAACATTGCTTATGCTTTTTAAATTCGGGAAAACAGTCTTCAAGCTTTGAAAGCTCCAGCTCTCCTATGTCAAAAGAGGTAAATCCAGGGGTGTCCGCTACCATACCGCCCTTTTTAAGTTTTATCAATTCTGCATGTCTGGTTGTATGAGTACCTCTTTCTACTTTTTTGCTTATGTCACCGGTTTTAAGCTTCAGCCCAGGTTGTATACAGTTTAGAAGTGATGATTTTCCTGTACCGGAGGGACCTGCAAAAACCGAAATCCTATCCTTGAGAATCTCTTCCAGCCGATCTATTCCGATATCTGTTTTCGCGCTTGTAATCATCACCTGATATGGAATACTCTCAAGCATTTCTGTTACTTCCATATAGTCTTTTTCTTCGTCCAGGTCAATCTTGTTAATACATACTACAGCATTAAGCTTCTTATATTCCGAATACACTAAAAATTTTTGCATAAGCGTCAGGTTTATGTCTGGTTTCTTTGCCGCAAAAACTATAACAATCTGGTCAATATTGGCAACAGTTGGTCTGATCAACTGATTTTTCCTCTCCGAAATATCTATAATGTAGCCCTGAAGGCTTAACGGGTCACCCTCGAACTCAACATGATCCCCTATCAAAGGTGTTATATTCTTGATCCTGAATTTACCCCTGGCACGGCACATGTATAATTCTTCCCCGGTATCGACGTAATAAAAGCCGCCAATGCCCTTAGTTATAACACCTTTTTGCATATATTCCCTCCTCTAAAAACTGTATGGCACACTATCATGCAAGCTGTCATTTATATAAATCTCAAAGATGACATTGCCCTCACCGCTTACCGGTATCTCCAAGGGACTGTCATTTGAGCTGTGTATCTTCTCATATATCCTGCTGCTTATATCGTTCTGCACCTTGTATACCGTCACTTTCATGCTGCTAATATCCGGCGGCAGGGAAAACCTAAGCTTGAAACTTGAAGGTACAGGCTCTGGCTTTTTTGTGTTTACTACGAAATCCACAACACTCTTCCTGCTAACCTCGGAGCCCGGATTTATACTCTGGTTTAAAACAATACCTTCAGCATATTCGCTGCTATTCCCGGGTGTAATATTTCCCAGTATCAGGTCTTTGACAATAAGATCGGTCTTGACATCCTCTATACTGGCGCCAATATAGCTGGGCATCAGGAATTTCTCAGGTCCGATGCTGATAACATAATCAATTACGGTACCTTCGTCTACGCTAATCCCTGCGTTAATACTCTGGCTTATGACAAATCCGTTGGGATATTCGCTGTATCCCTGATCGAATTTGCCCTCTACAAGTCCTTCCCTGTCCAATATCATATTTACCTTATCATAGCTTTCTCCTAAAAGATTGGGCACGATTACTTTCCTTGGCCCTTTGCTGACAACCACCCTAACGGGGTTGGTTATCTTATTTTTCTCATCAGGCTTGGGAATCTGGCTGATTATGCTTCCCTCGGGAATGTCTTTGTTATGCACTCTCTCAGTCACTTCCATTATGAGACCCAAAGGGTTCAACGCCTCTCTTGCCTCTTCCTCGCTTATATTCATGATATCGGGTACTTCTGCCTCTTTTACTGCAAAAAGACTGTTTATAAACAGTATTGCCCCGCCTGCCAGCAGAGCCAGCAACAGTCCTCCTGCAATAGCAGCAATTAAAAGAGTATTGTTCTTTCTTTTCTTCTGGACAGTCTTATTATTTCCCTCCTCTGAAGGAGGTATAGCATCAGCAGCATAATCGTCAATGATAATTTTCCCTTCTTTTATCTCGCTGATACTCATTTCTTCCTTTGCTTCATTATTTGCGTCATTGTCATAAATCTTTACAGGTTCAATTACTTTGGTATTCTCATCAGTATATTTGTTTTTCTTTACAAAATCTCCGTTAGGCATTACCAAAGACTGCTTCAGATCATTTATTATCTCTGATGAATTATCATATCTCCTGGAAACTTCCTTTTCCATACACTTTGTAATAATATCCTCAATAGCTGTCGGGATTCTGGGATTTAATTCCGAGGGAGGCATAGGTACTTCCTGAATATGCTTCAAGGCAACAGCAATAGGGGATTCACCCTCAAAGGGAAGCCTTCCCGTAAGCATCTCATACATTACAACTCCCAATGAATATATATCGGACTTTTCATTAGTATAGCCCCCCCTTGCCTGTTCGGGTGAAAAATAGTGCACAGAACCGATTATATTGCCTGTGTTAGTTATTGTACTCGAAGAAACAGCTCTGGCAATGCCAAAGTCCGTCACCTTCACGGAGTTATCCTCTCTAATCAATATATTATGTGATTTAATATCCCTATGCACTATATTGTTTTTATGGGCATGATCCAATGCATAACAAATCTGAATCGCAATATTGACAGCATATTCAACACCCAGGGTACCTTTGCTCTTTATCAGCTCCTTTAGTGTCTGACCCTTTATGTATTCCATAACAATATAATAATTATTATTTTCCGTCCCTACGTCATATATTCCAACTATGTTCGGATGAGAAAGACTGGCAGCAGATTGGGCTTCTCTCCTGAATTTTCTTACAAATTCCTCGTCTTCAATAAATTCCGGCCTAAGAACCTTTATTGCTACATACCTATTCAAAAGTCTGCATTTGGCCTTATATACCAAGGCCATCCCGCCACCACCGATTTTTTCTATTATTTCATATCTATCATCCAATACTCTACCGATCACTATTGTCACCGCCTTTACACATCTGGAAAATTACTGCCGTAATATTGTCGTATCCGCCTTTTTCCTTTGCTTTGCTTATCAAAATAGAACAAGCCTCATATAAATCAGGGGTATTTAACAAAGTATAAACCATATCTTCTTCATATACTGCATTTGACAATCCATCAGTGCACATCAACACGAAATCCCCGTCTTGAATATTGCACCGGCTCACATCAGGCTCAATAGTGTATTCCGTTCCCAATGCTCTTGTTATGACATTCTTTTGCGGGTGGTTGTTTGCCTCCTCTTCCTTTATAGTGCCTGCCTTTATAAGTTCCGCCACCAGGGAATGATCCTCCGTAAGTCTTGAAATGACATTCTTTCTAATAAGATATATCCGGCTGTCCCCCACATGTCCAATATATGCCCTGTCTTTTATCATAAGCACCATCGAAAGTGTAGTACCCATACCGAGACAATTGCTTTTTATTATTGATGCCTTATAAACCTTTTCATTGGCATATAGTATTGCATTTCTAATCAGATCCAGGATTCCATTATCCCCGAGCTTTAGTACTCCGATGTTATTCTTAATGTGGGAGGCTACTTCACGAACTGCCATGTAGCTTGCTACTTCACCGGCATTATGCCCGCCCATACCGTCAGCAACAATATAAAGATAAGAGTCACTGCTGTTTTCAAGTTTCTCACATAAAAAGCTGTCTTCATTTACCTTTCTGACCAGACCAATGTCCGTCTTGCAGACCGACCTCATCAAATCACCTCAATATTAACTGTAAACCAGTTCACACTGCCAAATATTTCGACATAATACGGAAAAACCCTCTAATGTGTTTTATATTTTTGTCTCAACTGTCCGCAGGCAGCATCTATTTCACTGCCCAGCCTTCGTCTTATAGTTGTCTCAACTCCATAGCCTTCTAAAATGCCTTTAAAAGAATCTATACTGTTCTTGGAAGCTTTTTCATATTCTTTTCCCTCGACTTTATTTAAAGGAATCAAATTGACATGGCAAAGCATTCCCTTAAGTAGTGTACCCAATTTGTGGGCATCTTTAGCGCCATCGTTGATGTCTTTTATCAAAGCGTATTCAAAGGTCACCCTTTTATTTGTCACTTTAATATAGTATTCGCAGGCTTCAATGAGCTTTTCAATGCTGTATTTCCTGTTTATCGGCATTATTCTGCTTCTGATTCCATTGTCTGCTGCATGTAAGGATATAGCCAGAGTGCATTGAAGCTTCTCATCGGCAAAATTATATATCCTGGGTACAATACCGGAGGTTGAAATGGTGATATGCCTTTGTCCAATATTTAACCCTTTGCTATGGTTAATCACTTTTATAAACTTGATGACCTGATCATAGTTATCAAAGGGTTCTCCTGTACCCATAAGAACTATATTTGCGATCCGCTCCCCGATGTCTCTGGAAACAGCCATTACCTCCTCAAGCATTTCACCGCTTGTCATAGATCTGATAAGCCCTCCTGTGGCAGATGCACAGAATTCACAGTACATTCTGCATCCAACCTGCGTAGAAATACATATTGTTTTGCCATAGCTATAATCCATCAGCACACACTCCAGTGAATTGCCATCCTTAAGGCCAAGCAGATATTTTCTTGTATTGTCTGTTTTGGAATGCTGCATTGCTTCTATTTTTACTCTTCCGATATAAAAGTCTTTTTCAAGGGATTCAATGAGTGCCTTGGGCAAATTGGTCATTTCCTTAAAGGATGCGACATCCCTGTAAATCCATTCAAATATCTGGCCGGCTCTGAATTTTGGCAGCATATTGCCAATTACATAACCTTCAAGCTCATCATAGCTTAAATCCTTTATATCTATTTTATTCTGCATATTATACATTACCTCTTTTCTATTCCGGCAATAAAAAAGCCGTCAGTTCCATGTATATTTGGAAAAAGCTCCAGATATCCCTCATGAGAGTTTCTGCAAACCAAACTCTCCGGTATGAGTCCTTTTAAGCTTTTCAGTTCGAATTGCCTGTTCTTTGACAAGAAGTCCCTGACTATCTCAATACTTTCTTCTTTGTTTATTGTGCATGTACTGTAAATGAGCTTGCCTCCCGGCTTCACATATTTTGAAGCCAGATTCAGCATCTTCTTTTGCAGCTTTATAAGTTCCCTGAAATCCTCCGGCTTCTTCTTCCACCTTAGGTCCGGTTTCCTTCTGATAACGCCAAGGCCGCTGCAGGGCGCATCTAATAGTACCCTGTCAAACTTCTCAATGGAACCGGTATCCATATTCAATGCATCGTACAATTCTGTTCTTACGATGCTTACCCCAAGCCTGCCGCAGTTTTCCTGCACTAGTTTCAGCTTATGCTTATAAATATCCCTGGCCACTATTTCTCCGGTATTCCCCATCAGTTCTGCCATATGCGCAGTCTTTCCTCCAGGGGCGCTGCACATATCGAGTATCATCTCCCCGGGTTTCGGGTCTGCTATGTGAGCTACAAGCATCGAACTTTCGTCCTGAACCTGATAATAGCCTTTTTTGAAGGAATCCTTATCCTCAATGGAAGAGGTTCCGCTTATTTGGATTGCTTCAGGGTTATAGCTGCCCTCCCGGTACTCGATGCCTTCTTCAGACAAAATTGCCATAAGCTCTTTTTTACTTATTTTAAGCATATTGCACCGTATGGTGAAGGGCGGTATTTCGTTATTCGCCTTTAAAAGCTCCCGGGCGAACTCTTTGCCATAATCCTTGATTAATTTTTCTGTCATCCACTTGGGATGTGAGTAAAACACGGACAGATACCCGGCAGGATCTCTGTCCTCATCCGGGTAATTCAGCTTTTCCTTGTTCCTGCTGATGTTTCTCAAAACCCCATTCACAAACTTTACCGCACCCTCGTGCCCATGCTTTCTTGCAAGCTCGGCACTTTCATTGCATACAGCAGAATCAGGTACTCTGTCAAGGAATACTATCTGGTATATCCCGCACCTGATAATATCCTCCACCCAGGGTTCAATTTTATTCTTCTTTACAAATTGTGACCGTATCCAATCAATGCGCATAAGGTTCCTCAAGGTCCCATTCACTATTTCAGTAACAAAGGCCTTGTCCAGCCTTCCAAACCCGCTCTCATCCAGCACCTGCTTAAGGGCGATATTTGAATAAGCCCCCTCACGGAGAACCCTGTAAATAACCCTGATAGCCGCATCCCTTACCCGATCAATATTTTTCATATGCTATTCCTCTAATCACAAAAAGCTACAGATAACGGTATTATTACCTGTAGCTTCGAACATAATAATCTAATCTCTTCTTCCTCTTATAACCAGAAGTCTTATAAGCTGCAAAATTGCCGCAAAGGTTGCAGCTACATATGTTAGAGCAGCAGCCCTTAGCACCTCCCTGGAAGGCTCTATCTCATCAGCAGGCACCAGACCGTTGCTTTCAAGCAGGGCTATAGCCCTTTTGCTGGCGTTTAATTCAACCGGCAGTGTAATAACCTGAAATGCTACTGCCGCTGCAAATAACAGTATTCCAAGGTCAATAAGGCCCAACCAGTTGAATATAAATCCGGCTATCACGAACAGCCATGCAGCTTGGGAACCAAATGAAGCAATCGGGGCAATAGCATTTCTTACAGCAAGAGGAGCATAGCCTTCCGAATGCTGTATGGCGTGGCCGCATTCATGAGCCGCTACACCTACGGAAGCAAGTGAATTGCTGCCGTATACATCCTGTGACAGTCTCAGTATCCTCTTTCTGGGATCATAATGATCCGAAAGCCTGCCGCCTATACGTTCCACAGGCACATCCTGAAGTCCGTTTGCATCCAATATTCTTCTCGCTGCCTCATATCCGGTATACCCATAGCTGTTCCTTACCCTAAGGTATTTATTGAAGGTAGTGCTTACTTTTGATTGGGCGTATGCAGCCAGTATAATTGCCGGCAATACCAGTAAGTAAGTGTAATCAAAGCCATATCCGTAAAACATTTATTATCACTCCTATAATTGAAATTGTATTTAGGTAACCTGTGCAATATCTTCGGGGCGACGGGTTATTGAATTTGTGCAATGAATTTATGTATCTCGTGTCCGTTGCCCTGTCCCTGCATCTACTCCAGCTTAACGTTTTCTTCAATACTGTGACCTCTAAGATATGCTTCGGCACTCATCCTTTTCTCGTTTTCAAACTGTAATTCTTCTATTCTCAGACTTCCTGTGCCGCAGCCTACAACTATTCCATCTCTTTCTACCCGCCTTATGAGACCATGATCTTCATTCCAAACCTCATCTTTCAGAGTTGTTGATTTAAAAATTTTGAATATCTTCCCGTTATATGATGAGAAGGCTCCCGGCCATGGGTATGTTCCTCTTATCAGGTTTCTTATCTCTTCGGCACTTTTTGCCCAATTAATCCGACCCAGAGCTTTGTTCATTATCGGGGCATAGCTGGCTTCCGAATCATTCTGAGGAAACCTTCCCGCCTTTCCTTCCATAAGAAGTTTTAGGGTATCGGATAAGGCCGAAGCTCCGAGTTCCGACATTCTATCGTGAAGCTCGCCGGCAGTCTCATTTTCGCCTATCGCTATTTCCTTTCTAATTATAATATCCCCTGTGTCCAGCCCCTCGTCCATGTATATAGTAGTAACTCCCGTTGTTTTCTCCCCATTTATTATGCACCAGTTAATAGGTGCGGCTCCTCTATATTTGGGCAGAAGGGATGCATGAACATTAATACAGCCTAAAGGTGGTATACTGAGTATCTCACGGGATAGGATCTGTCCAAAGGCTACTACAATTATTACGTCAGGCTCCAAATCTCTTAATACTCCTGTAAACTCTTCTGTTTTGATTTTTTCAGGCTGATATACAGGTATTCCTGATTCTTCCGCCAGTACTTTTACAGGAGATAGCGCAAGCTTTTTGCCCCTGCCTTTTGCACGATCGGGCTGTGTCACAGCTGCAGCTACATCGTACCCCTGCACAAGCATCTCCTTAAGGCACGGAACTGCAAAACCGGGGGTTCCCATAAAAACTATCCTCATCTGCTGATCTCCTCTTTTGGACTTAATCTTCCTTTATTATTTCCGTTGCTTTATCGGTAAAAAGTATACCGCCAAGGTGGTCAATTTCATGGCAGAAGGCTGTGGCTAAAAGCTCTGTTCCTGTCAATTCAATTGTTTCACCTTTCCTGTCCATTGCCCTGACAATTACCTTTGCAGGCCTTTTTACCTGTCCCCTGGTTCCCGGTATACTGAGACAGCCTTCCTCCCTTATCTGCTCTCCGCTTTCATAAACTATAACAGGATTGATAAGCTCTATTGGTCCTTCCCCGACATCAATAACAACGACTCTTCTCAATACACCGACCTGAGGAGCGGCAAGGCCTACTCCCGATGAATCATACATTGTTTCCTTCATATCATCAAGCAATGTCAGAATTCTATTATCAATGACATCTACTTTTCTCGAAACCTTCCTTAAAATTTCATCCCCATCTTTTCTAATAGTCCTGATCGCCATATTTATCCTCCCAAGAACCCAAATAATTTGAAATTGCAGCAATATCAATAAAAATATATCCTATCTGTACTAATGTCCACAGCCCATAGTCCCCGGCCCTCGCAGCCCGTATCTCGTATCTCGTATCTAAAATAACTATATCATACTTTGAGGGTTCAAATCTATGCTTATGTTCACATTCGACCGGCCTTCGCCGCAAGTATCATTAAGATTTTCGAGTATTGCCCTTAAAACTTCTTCACTCTTGCTCTTAATTACTATTTGCCACCTGAATCTGTTTTTTATACGGGACATAATGGCGGCTGCAGGCCCCAATTTCTCTACATTATTGTAATGTTTTACATATCTATCTAACAATAGGCTGACCTCATTTGCATATTTAATAACTTCGCTCTCTTCAGCACCGCTTATAATGATATTGGCCATATTGGAAAATGGAGGGTAGCAAAGTTCCTTCCTGAGCAATATTTCTTTTTCGTAAAAGCCCTTATAATCATGGCAGCTGGCATATTCAATGCTATAATGTCCGGGGCTGTATGTCTGTACAATTACACGCCCTGCTTTGCCTGCTCTCCCTGATCGTCCGGCAACCTGTGCAATCATTTGAAAAGTCCGCTCAGCAGATCTGAAATCAGGCAGATTGAGGCTGGTATCTGCAGCTATCACTCCTACCAATGTAACATCAGGAAAATCCAGTCCCTTGGAAATCATCTGGGTCCCAAGGAGCACATTTGTTTCTCTCCTCCTGTATTTATCCAGAATCTCCTGATGTGAATTTTTCCTGGAGGTGGTGTCCGCATCCATTCTCAATACATTTTTTACCGAGAACTTCTTCTGAAACTCCTTCTCCAACTTCTGAGTTCCCACCCCAAAGTACTTTATTTTATTACTTTTACATTTAGGGCATATAGTAGGATTATCTATTTCATATCCGCAGTAATGACATACAAGTTTTTCGTTTCCCATATGGTAGGTAAGGGAAATGCTGCAGCGGGGACATTTCATTACTATTCCGCATTGCCTGCAGGATACAAAGGTTGAGTGACCCCTTCTGTTTAAAAATAGTATCATTTGATCTTTGTTCTTAAGGTTATCTAATATGGCTTCCGTCAGGCTGTCGCTAAATATTGTCCTGTTGCCGGACTTAATCTCTTCCCTCATATCAACTATTTCTACCTGGGGCATTGGACTCCCGTTCACCCTCAATCGCAGCTCTGCCAGGCCAATCTCCCCTGTCATTGCCCGATAATACGTCTCAACTGATGGAGTTGCCGAGCCCATAAGAAGATGTGCTCCCTCAAGCCGGCACCTTTTCTCCGCAACCTCCCGTGTAAGGTATTTGGGCCTAATTTCTGATTTATATGTATGCTCATGCTCCTCATCGATAATTATCAGGCCTAAAGCTTTAAAAGGAGCAAATACAGCCGACCGTGCCCCAATAGCTACTTTTACAATTCCGGATTTTATTTTTCTCCACTCGTCATATTTTTCACCCTCAGATAATCTGCTATGCATAACCGCAATATTGTCTCCGAAACGGTTTTTAAACCTTGATACCATTTGAGGCGTCAAGGATATTTCTGGCACCAGCATTATAGAGTCCTTGCCCTTTGAAAGCATCTCTTCAATAAGCTCCAAATAAACTTCAGTCTTTCCGCTGCCTGTTACGCCATGAAGCACTACATCCCTATTCCGAGAAAAAAAACCTCTTATTTCTGCCAATACTTTACGCTGCTCCATCGAAAGTTCATACCTTTTCTCGCTGTATACCTTATAACCGGTCCCTCTATATTCATCCTTTTCCTCTATTCTTATATATCCCTTTTTCTCCATGGCTTTGATTGATGAATCACAGTTTCCGCAGATTTCCCTAAGCTTTGATAAAGATATGCCTGGATTTTCAATAAGCAGCCTAAAGATCTCTTTCTGTCTGCTGGCATTTTTATTAATTTCAACTTTATCACTATCAATTAGATACAAGAGCTTTTCAGTTTTCTTACCTATTTTATTTTCTATCAGCTGTACTCTCCGAATCACCCCTGCATCCAGAAGCTTCTTTATATAATGATCTATTTTACTGTCATTGAAATATGCCCTTATGTCCTCTATTCTGGCGCTTCCGGAATTTTGCTCAAGAAATTCCGCTATCTCAGCCATTCTGCCAGAATTCTGGCTATTGATACTTTCATAAATATCTTCGCTGTCTGCCAATTCTATTATACAGCTGCTCTTTGTCCTTACAGGAGAGGGCACTATAGCCTGTATTGCATCTATATGGTAGCTTAAGTACTTTTTCTTCATCCATTCGGCTAATTCAACAAGCTCCGGTGTCATTACAGGCTCATCATCCAAAACTCTGAATATGGACTTTAGCCTTGAGTCGCTGAGGTTTGTGCTGTCCTTTACCCTGATGACATACCCCTCCAGTTTCTTATTTCCCATACCGAAGGGCACAATAACCCTGCTTCCAACTGCAGTCTTTTCTTCCATACTTTTCGGAATAATGTAGCTGTAAGCCTTGTCTGTCTCTTTACACTTGTTTGCCACAATAACCTCAGCATATAACTTGTTAACCATTTTGATCTCCCCTAATGACACATTTGAAGAATAATGCGACGCATTATTCTAAAAAAGCGTACTGTTACGTACGCTTTATACCTTTTATTCTGTCAAGTATTATATCCGCAATCTCAAGCTTGCTCTTTTGCGGGATACTCTCAATATTACCTTTGCTGTCGATAATCTTCACTACATTGGTATCGGCGGCAAATCCTGCTCCCGGCTCATTCAAATCATTGGCTACTATTAAGTCCAGATTTTTCTTTTTAATTTTGAGGGCAGCATTTTCTGTCAGGTTCTCTGTTTCCATTGCAAAGCCTACAATTATCTTATCACCTTTGATTTTCCCTAATTCATAAAGTATATCCGGGTTTTTCTTCAGCTTTAATTCAAGCTCCGGGGATTCCTTCTTTACCTTTTGACTATATGGGGTCACAGGTGCATAATCGGCTACGGCAGCAGCTTTGATTACTATATCGCATTCGCCGAAAAGCTCCATAACCTTATCATACATCTCCTGAGCGGACACCACATCATACTTTAACACTCCATAGGGCGGATTGATATTTACAGGCCCGGATACCAGTAAAACTTTGGCACCTCTCTGAGCTGCCTTCTCTGCAATTGCATATCCCATTTTCCCAGTGGAGTTATTCGATATAAATCTTACAGGGTCAATAGCCTCCCTAGTTGGTCCGGCAGTTAAGAGAACAGTTTTGCCGACCATATCCTGCTTTTGATTTAGATAATCTATAATTGCTTTTTCTATAACAGCAGGGTCGGCCATTTTGCCCTTTCCCACATCACCGCAGGCAAGGCGCCCATCCTCCGGGAGAACCATGCTATATCCAAGTGTCTCAAGCTGCTTCATATTTCTCTGAAGCACAGGGTTTTCATACATATTGGTATTCATAGCCGGAGCAATTATTACCTTTGCTTTGGTTGCCATAACGGTAGTGGAAAGCATATCATCAGCAATCCCGGATGCAAGCTTTCCGATAATATTAGCAGTTGCAGGGGCAATTACAAATACGTCGGCCAGCTTTGCAAGGGAAATATGTTCTATCTCCCAGTAACTTGACGTATCAAACATATCGACAGCTACCTGATTAAGCGAAAGAGACCGGAGGGTAAGAGGAGTGACAAACTTGCATGCTGAATCCGTCATAACAACATGTACTTCAGCATTCAGTTTCATAAGCCTGCTTACAAGCTCACATGCTTTATATGCGGCTATACCCCCTGATACTCCGAGCACTATTTTCTTTCCTTTTAACATATTACTCTCCTATGCATTTCCCGTATATTCCTTGAATGTATCGAACCAAGCATTTTGCATTGAATCCATACAGAAACATTTCTATCTATCTATATTGCACCTAACTCTGATCATATGTGATGATGAGTTTACTCCGATGATTTTGCGGGCTTGCTCCTCTCAAATATAATCTTATTATCGCAAATTTCATTTATTGCTATCGTCACCGGTTTGCTTGATTCAACCGGTGTGAGCTTAGGTTGTCCGTCAACCAGCTGCCTTGCTCTCTTGGCAACAGCAACCACCAGTGTATATTTGCTATCTACCTTTTGCAGTAATGTTGACAAAGTAGGATATATCATTTTATCCCTCCCTGAAATTTTCAAATTCTATATTGCATCTTTTATACCTGCATTTTTCAGCAGTAATTATGCAGCTTATTTTTGCCGCTGCTTCCTTTATATCGTTATTAACTACGATATAATCGTAGTAAGTTGCGTAATTTATCTCTGAATAAGCGTTTTTCATTCTTTTGCAAATATCCTGTTCGGTCTCTGTTCCGCGGTTTTCTATTCTTCTTCTGAGATCTTCAAAGGAAGGAGGCATTATGAAAATGAACACGGCTTCAGAAAAAGCCTCTTTAACCTTCATACCTCCCTGGACATCTATTTCCAGTATAACGCTTTTCCCTTCTCCAAGCTTATCCATGACATACTTCCTGGGGGTTCCATAATAATTATCATATACTTTTGCATATTCTATGAATTCCCCATTCCCGGCCATCTTGGCAAACTCCTCTATATCCTTGAAGAAATAGTTAACCCCTTCATATTCTCCATCCCTGGGCTTCCTCGTTGTTGCTGAAACAGAAAGTTCCAGGTTTTCGCCATAGCTGCGAAGGAGTTCCCTGCATATAGTACTTTTGCCGGCACCTGAAGGACCTGATATAACAATAAGCAGACCCCTTCTTTTCATATTTCCCTCCACTTTTCCTATTCTTCTGTAATTACCTCTTCATCATCTTCATCACGGTCAACAAGCCTATGTGCTACGGTTTCCGGCTGCACTGCAGACAGAATAATATGATCGCTGTCAGTAATAATAACAGCCCTCGTCCTCCTGCCGTATGTAGCATCAATTAGCATGCCCCTGTCCCTGGCTTCCTGTATTATCCTTTTAATAGGAGCTGATTCCGGACTTACAATTGCCACTATTCTATTTGCTGATACTATGTTCCCGAACCCGACGTTTATTAGTTTGATACCCATATTGAACCTCCCTCTATTCTATATTCTGTACTTGTTCCCTTATTTTTTCGATTTCTGTCTTTATACATATTACACTATTTAATATTTCCAGATCATCACTCTTTGAACCAATAGTATTAATCTCACGGTTCAGTTCCTGTATCACAAAATCAAGCTTCTTACCTATGGGGCCATTTAAATTCAACGCTTTCCCCAACTCATCCAAATGACATCCAAGCCTTACTATTTCTTCATCAATATTTGATTTGTCAGCGAATACCGCAACTTCTGTGAGAAGTCTGTTTTCATCAATCGGTATATCTATAGTCAGTTCTTTAATTCTATCATACAACTTGCTCTTATATTCTGATACAATGCCTTCGGATTTTCCCTTGATATTTTCTACCATAACTTTAATAATTTCAATTTTTTTCAACAGATCACACTTTAGTCTGACCCCTTCACGCTCTCTCATCTCAACTAAAGCATTAAAAGCAATATCCAGTGCCTCTTTAAGGGTTAGCCAAAGTTCTTCCATATCTTGTTCAACAGTCTCCAAAACCATGATATCAGGAAATCTCGTAAGCAATGACAAACTGATGTCATCTTTTATTTTGAACATTTCTCTCAAAGTATTCAGAGAATCTACATAAGCGTTTGCAAGGTTTGTGTCAAGCTTTACCTGCGAGTTCTGACCAAAGGTGCTGTAATTTATGTATATATCAATTTTCCCTCTGCTTATCCTGTTATTGACAAACTCTCTTACTTTCTCCTCTAATACCGACATGGATCTTGGCATCCTAACAGATACATCACAATACCTATGATTGACAGACCTTGCTTCAACAGTAAAAGTACTTGTACCCTGGCTGAATTCTCCCCTTCCAAAGCCCGTCATGCTCTTTATCAAATCCATCATCCTTCCGTTTGCTATTAATTGTTAGTTTCATATGTTCATAATAGTGCTTCGTTCTTTTGCTGACCGGGGTCAATTCTTATTTATGTATTATAACATATAAATATATTATTAAACATATATGTGGCTAATATTTTTTGTTTTCTTTATATATCTTCAATTTACTGAATAATTCATTAATTATCTGCTCCTTGACATTTATCATCATTGCTTCCCTTAAAGTATAATATAGTAAAAAAGCATGTAGAATGATATAATAAAACAGCTAATTGGAGTAAAAATTAATTTGTTTTACACTAAGAAATTCCATGTACTTTTGAGTGTAAAGCACTCTATGGGAGGTATCCGAATTGCCATTTGACGGAGCAGTGGTTAATGCAGTTGTTTATGAATTAAACAACAAGTTGATAAACGGTAAAATTGAAAAAATATATCAGACGGAAAAAGACGAATTAATCATACATATCAGAGGCTTCGGGGAGACCTGCAAGCTATTGTTAAGCGCAAGCTCGACCTTTCCCAAGGTCCATCTTACACAGGAAAACAAATCCAACCCTGCTTCCCCCCCATCCTTTTGCATGCTGCTAAGGAAACACCTTTTGGGAGGGCGTATTGTTTCAATAAGACAGCCTGAATTTGAAAGAATCATTGAAATAGATGTGGATTCCGTGGATGAACTGGGATACAGCACTCATAAAACCCTTATTGCAGAAATAATGGGCCGCCACAGCAATATTGTTTTTATTGATAAGCCCACAAAAAAAATTATAGACAGTATTAAAAGGATAAGCTTTGAAATAAGCAGCATCAGGGAAATCCTGCCCGGCAGAGAGTATGAATATCCCCCTTCCAATGATAAGACAAACCCCCTGAAAGCATCAAAGGAAAGCTTCATTGAAGGTATTAACGGGTTTCCGGCAAGTATAAGGGCGGAAAAATATATCATGAGCACATATACCGGCATCAGCCCTGTCATTGCAAGGGACATTTGCCTAAGAGCGGAGTTGGACAGCGACGCAGACCTGAAGCAGTATGACAATGATTGGATAGAACAGTTATATTCCTCCTTTGATAGATTTCGTGAAGCCGTGCTCAATGCCTCCTTCAGCCCCAATATAGTCTATATGGATGGAAAAGCTTCGGATTTTTCATGCTTCGTTCTTGATATATACGGAGACTGCAAAAAGCAGAGGTTTAAAAGCATAAGCGAGGCAATTGAAAGATTTTATTACGAAAAAGATTTAAGAGATCGGATTAAACAAAAGTCAGGCGATTTACATAGAATAATCACCGGCAGGCTGGATCGCTGCCATAAAAAAGCCGAAGTTCTTGGTGGAGAGCTTCAGGAGGCTGAAGGCTCTGAAAAATATAAAATATACGGCGACCTTATTATGTCCAATATATATAGTTTGCAAAAAGGACAGGAAAGAGCAAGACTCCTCAACTATTACTCCTTTGAAACCGAATATGCTGATATCGCTTTGGATGCAAAGCTTTCCCCTTCAGCTAATGCTCAGAGATATTACAAGCGTTATAATAAATTAAAAAATGCCGGAAGGAAAATAAGTCTTCAGATTGAGGAAAACAGGCAGGAAATAATGTACTTGGAATCCCAGCTTGATAACCTGGATAAGTGTACTGAAGAAATAGAAATTGAAGAAATACGAAATGAACTGACTGAACAGGGTTATACAAAAGCAAAAAAAGCTGCAAGCAGAAAACAGAATAAAGTATCGGAGCCTATGATTTTCGTATCCTCTTCGGGTTTCCGGATATACGCAGGTAAAAATAATGTTCAAAACGACTATATTACTCTGAAACTAGCTGCTAGTCAGGATATATGGCTCCACGCAAAAGAAATCCCAGGCTCCCATGTTATAATAAAGACTGAAGGCAAGGATATCGATAATGTTACCCTTGAAGAGGCTGCAAATCTTGCTGCATATTACAGCAAAGGCAGAATATCCTCCAAAGTGCCGGTAGATTATACCCGCAGGAAAAATGTCAGGAAGCCTGCCGGAGCAAGACCGGGCATGGTAACATACGACAATCATCAGACAATATATATTACTCCCGATGAAGCAAAAGCGAATAATTTAAAAACTAAAGCTGTTGAGTAACTCAACAGCTTTAGTTTCATTATAAATTTGACCTAAGTCTTTATAGCTTCTTGGAGAATATTGCAAATACTGCAATAACCGCAAGTCCGAATATCATCAGGCTCTTTTGTTGAATTGCTGTTATACCTGCAAATGCAATCCATGCAATAACAAGAGGTATTACATATTTTGTAAGGTTATACCAGACTTCAAAAGCGCCGAAGCTTATTGTTCCGCCATTTGTAAGCTCATCCTTAAGGTCTTCCTTCTTCATGAAGAAGCCGACAAAGATTGCAAGCAAGCCTCCGCCGATAGCCAGGAATATCTTGTCTGTAAGGATATCGAAGAAGTCGAAGAAACCGACTCCGAATATCGTAAATCCTGACATAACCCCAAGGGATAGTGATGCAAGAATGCACATTACCGCCATGATAGCAGAAGTAATGTAAACAGCCTTTTTCCTTGGCATTTTCTGTTGGTCAATCAGATATGCAACAACAACTTCCAGCAGGGATACCGATGAGGTAAGAGCGGCAATAAAGAGAAGCAGGAAGAACAATGCTGAGAATATTACGCCGAAACCACCCATCTGAGCAAATACCTGAGGAATAACTACAAATACAAGGCCCGGTCCTGCAGTTGGTTCTACTCCGAATGCAAAGAGCGCCGGGAATATTGCTACAGCAGCCAGAAGAGCAACACTTGTATCCATAGTGGTTACAATCAAAGCATTTTGTGGAAGCTTTTCATCCTTGCTCAGATAGCTTCCGTATGTAATCATGCAGCCCATGCCAAGGCTCAGTGAGAAGAATGCCTGCCCAAGTGCAGCCAGGAAGGTCTGACCCGTTACCTTTGAAAAGTCAGGTGTAAACAGGAACTTAAGCCCTTCGCCACCGCCGGGAAGACTGACAGTTCTGAAAATAATAGCTATCAAAATAACATACAACAGAGGCATCATTACCTTACCTGCTGCTTCAATACCGCTTTGAATACCTTTTGCGACAATCACCACATTGATTGCTAGGTATATAACCATCCATACCAATGGCTCAACAGGGTTAGTTATGAAAGCTCCAAAGGCGTCCCCTATTGCTTCGGGAGCAGCTAAAAGTCCTGTGAAAGATTTTGCGATATAAGCCAGTGACCATCCGCCGACAACCGGATAAAAGCCCATAATGAAGAATCCGCTTAAGACTCCCAAGGCTCCAGCAAAGGACCATCTGTCACTGACACTTTTGTAAGCGCCAACTGCTGCAAGGCCACTCCTTCTACCTACGGCAAACTCGGCAGTCATAATACAAAGTCCTACAAGTGCAACACAACCCAAATAAATAATGATAAATGCTCCGCCACCGTTCATGCCGGTCAGGTACGGGAATCTCCAGATATTGCCAAGCCCAACAGCTGAGCCTGCTGCTGCCATAAGAAATCCAAACCGAGATCCCCAGTTTTCTCTTTTTTCTGTCATCATTTATACCTCCTTTTTTTTTATATACCATAATGATACATTTAATTTTCAAAAAATTCAACACAATTTAATGGTTCTCTAAAAAAAAGGTAAGTCTCAGCACAAATTTCAGCTTCCTTTTTTATTGATTGTGTCTGTTTTCCAATTGCTACAGGGTTTTATTGTCAAAAATATATCATTATGTATTTTTAAATGAATATTCTATAAGCTTCTGCTCCCTGGCTTTATTGCTGCAGATCCGGATTTGCACAAAGGGCATTCCTCCGGATCAAAGGTATCTATATCTATTTTAATCACACTTTTATAAGGTACATCGAATAGAGCCTTGCCCCTGCTTCTGTCTACTACGCAGGCTACACCTGCAACCTCACCCCCTGCCGAGCGCACTGCATCGATTACTTCTTTCACAGAACCTCCTGTTGTGATTACATCCTCAACAACAAGCACCCTTGATCCCGGCGTTATTTCAAAGCCCCGTCTCAAAGTCATAACTCCATTTTCCCTCTCTGCAAAAATTGCCATTACCCCCAGCTGCCTTGCCACCTCATAAGCCAATATTATACCGCCTATGGCGGGTCCGATTACCATATCAATATCGTATCCTTTATATTTTTCAGCCAGATCCCTTGATATTTCTGCGCTGATATCAGGATATCGGAATATTTTTGCACATTGAATATATTTATTGCTATGCTTGCCCGATGTGAGCAAAAAATGCCCTGACTGCAACACCCCGGTCTTCTCCAAAATATCATTCGCCATTTTTTCCGTAAGCATTTTTCTTTCCTCCATTCTTACGATCTCGTAATCCGTATGAGGAACGGCACAGGGTCCGTTCCCTATTAATCCCATTACCTTAATATTCTATTCTCCCTTTTAACTCATTTATACCTATAAATTTATTCTCGATAAGATATTTCTTCAATCCTTCAAGTATTTCCAAGGGTGCATATGGGTTCGTAAAATTGGCCGTCCCTATCGCTACAGCATCAGCACCGGCCAGTATGAATTCGACTGCGTCCTGCCAGCAGCTTATGCCTCCCATGCCGATTATTGGTATATTGACGGACCCTGCCACCTGCCACACCATTCTTACAGCTACCGGCTTCACTGCAGGTCCCGATAGTCCTCCAACCATGTTTGCAAGCACAGGTTTTCTCGTATTGATATCTATTGACATTCCCAACATCGTATTAATAAGGGATATAGCATCCGCTCCCCCTTCCTCGGCTGCCCCGGCAATTTCCACTATATCGGTAACATTTGGGGAAAGCTTCACTATGAGAGGTACCTCGCAGTATTCCTTTACTCTTCTGGTAATATTATGTACCGAATCACTCTTCGTTCCAAAAGAAATTCCGCCCTCCTTTACATTAGGGCATGAAATATTCAGTTCTATACCATCTGCATGACTGCCCAACCTCTCAGCCATTCTGCAATAATCTTCCACAGTATTGCCGGCAATATTGGCTATAATTGCAACATCATACCTCCGCAGAAAAGGAAGCTCCTCCTTGATGAAGCAATCCACTCCGGGATTCTGCAAACCCACGCTATTCAAGATGCCTGCCGGTGTTTCTGCTATCCTTGGGGGTTTGTTGCCCTCTCTGGGTTCCAATGTCAAACCCTTTACAACAATCCCTCCAAGTTTGCTCAAATCATAGAATTCAGCATATTCCCTTCCGAATCCGAAGGTTCCCGAGGCTGTAACCACCGGATTTTTCAGCTTTATGCCCCCTATGTCAACTTTCATATTAATCATCAAAGTCCACCTCTCCAGCCTCAAATACAGGCCCGTCGGCGCATACCTTTTTGTAATGCCATGTGTCCCCTTCTTTTATTCTGCAGGCACAGACCAGGCATGCCCCTACGCCGCAGCCCATTCTCTCCTCCAATGATACAAAACACTTCACTGAGCTTTTTTCACAGAGTTCCTTAACTTTTTTCATCATGGGCTTAGGTCCGCAGGTATATATTATGTCATACCTGTTTATATTTTTTATAAGATCAGTAACATAACCCATGCTGCCCACGCTTCCGTCCTCCGTTGCAATATGAAGCTCCCTGCAAGCTGCTTTATATTCTCCCAGCTTGAAGGTGCTGCATTTAAACCCCAGGTATGCATCACAATCAGAAATGCAGGAAGCAAGCTCCAGCAAAGGCGCTATACCTATTCCGCCTCCTACAACGGCGCACTTGCTGCCGGTAAATATTGAAAATCCGTTTCCCAGAGGCCCGATAATATCAATATCATCGCCCTGCCTGAATCCGGTCATTTCTTTTGTGCCCTTTCCAATAACCTGGTATATCAGCGATATACTGCCTTCATCCCTGTTAATCCTGCTTATACTTATCGGCCTTCTCAAAAGCGGGTCAATTCCTTTATTGACTTTTATATGCAGAAACTGCCCCGGTTTAGATTCCTCAGCTATTTTCGGACACTCTATCAAAATTTCATATACATTTTCGCATATCCCAATATTTTGCAGTACCTTACCCACATGTTGCATTGTCTTCTCAACCCCTACCACGCAATTTTGCCGGCTTTCTCAAGTTCATTGTTTATGTCATCTCTGGCGACCAATGCCGCTTCCCTTGCCGCAGCCCCGAATTCCTTTCCGGTATATTTATCCTTATATCCGTCACTCATATATGCCGCAATTATGCCCCTGGAAGAATTAACAACAGCCCCGAGTCCATCTTTGTTGAAACACGCTGCTGCATCTTCAGCTGTTCCGCCTTGTGCTCCATAGCCGGGTACCAGGAAATATACCCTTTTCATCAATTCCCTTAGCTTCTGCCCGTCATTTCTGAAAGTGGCCCCTACAACCGCACCTATCGAGCTATAACCAAACTTGCCGATAAGGTCTTCCCCTAATTTTACTACAAGTTCCGCCACGTGCTCATATATTTTTCTGCCTCCTGAATCCAAATCCTGTATATCTGCCGAGGATTTATTGGAGGTCTTGACAAGCACATAAATCCCTTTTCCGTTTTTCCCGCAGTTCTTTACAAAAGGTATTAATGCGTCGGTGCCAAGATACGGGTTCAGTGTAATACAATCCGTATCTGCCGACCATTCATTATTACCGAGGTAAAAGTCGGAATAAGCTTCCGCAGTAGAGCCTATATCACTCCTTTTTACATCTCCTATAACCAACAGGCCTTTTGACTTTGCATATTTACAGGTTTTTAACCAGCATTCAAAGCCTGCTGTGCCGTACTGTTCATAAAAAGCTATCTGGGGCTTCACGGCGGGAACTATGTCATAAACATTATCTATTATCTCTTTGTTGAATCTAAAAAATGCCTCTGCAGCCTTATCTGCACCCATGCCGGGCAATTGGCTTCCGCCAACATCGTCCAGTATATGCCGGGGCACATACTGAAGCCTGGGGTCTAATCCTACTACCATGTGATTCCTGCATTTTATTACCTTTTCAATTAATTTGTCCGTAAACAAGCATATCCCTCCCGCAGATAAATTCCGACTTAAATATTCTCATAAACTATTCTGCCGTTAACTATCGTATATACAATATCTCCTTTATAATGTCTTCCATGAAACGGGGTATTCTTTCCTTTTGATACCAGATTTCTCCTGTCAACCGTAATTCCCCTGGCTGCATCTACTATGACCAGGTCGGCTTTTTTGCCTATGCTTATTTCTCCTGCATTCAGCCCCATTATTTTTGAAGGATTGCTGCTCATTGCTGCAGCCAGTTCCTTCATTGTAAGTATTCCTGTTTCTACCAGTTCAGTATAACAAACAGAAAATGCGGTTTCTATTCCTGATATTCCAAAAGCCGAACTATAGAAATCTTCACTTTTATCATCCTTATGATGAGGGGCATGATCAGTGGCAATTGCATCAATAGTCCCATTTTTCAAAGCCTTCTTGAGGGCTTCCGCATCCTCGGAAGTCCTTAAAGGAGGGTTCACCTTGCAATCGGTAAAACTCAGAGTAATTATATCCTCTGTCAGCCCAATGTGATGAGGCGTAACCTCGCATGTGATCTTAACTCCCCTTCTTTTTGCATCCCTTATTAACCCTGCAGATTTGGCGGTGCTTACATGTGCTATATGTATGCGGGATCCGGTCTCTTCCGCAATCATTATATCCCGCATGATATTCAATTCCTCTGAAAGGGGATGTATTCCTTTTATCCCCAACTCTTCCGCTTTTTTGCCGTAATTTATTGCCCCGCCCTCAGCCAGGCTCAATTCCTCGCAGTGGTCTATTATTAAAAGGTCATTGGCTTTTGCCGCAAGGAGTGCCTCTCTCATAATTGCCGCAGTCATTACGGGCCTGCCGTCATCGGAAAACGCAACAGCACCCATTTCGCTAAGCTGTTTCATTTCTGTAAGTTCCAAACTTTTTTGACCTCTTGATACGGCAGCTATAGGATTTATATTTATTACCGAATCTTTTTTTATGATATCAAGCAATTTTTGCAGAGAACTTAAGTTGTCAATAACCGGGTTGGTATTTGGCATGCAGCAAACAGTAGTAAAACCTCCCCTGGCGGCAGCCCTGGAACCTGAGTAAACGGTCTCTTTATGCTCAAAGCCGGGCTCTCTGAAATGTGCATGCATGTCTACAAGCCCCGGCAAAATATAAAGCCCCTTGGCATCTATTGTTTTATCTGCCTCCTGTTTAATGGATGGCTCTATTCTTTTAATAACTCCATCCTCAATGTATATATCTTTAATTCCTTCATATCTGTTAACCGGATCCTCAATGCTGCAATTCTTAATAAGCAGTTCCATATGGTTACCCGACCTCCTGACTGTCAAAATCCTGCGCCTACGAATTCTCCGGCAATAATTTGAGCAGCAAAATCATGCTACTCGTATTCCCCTAACAATACCCCGTCCTTACCATCCACTTCCCTTACATTTACTATTATCATCTCGCTTCTTGATGTAGGAACGTTTTTCCCTACATAGTCAGCCCTTATGGGAAGCTCCCTGTGTCCCCTGTCAATAAGCACTGCCAGCTGTATGTTTAAAGGTCTTCCGATGTCAATAATGGCGTCCATTGCAGCTCTTACGGTTCTGCCAGTATATAGTACGTCATCAACAAGTATTACTTTTTTGCCGGTAACATCAAAACTGACATCAGTAGAGTCTCCCCTGAGCATATCCTTCATATCCTTTATGTCATCCCTATAGCTGGTTATATCCAGAGAACCTACAGACAGCTCACTCTGCTCTATACCTTTAATTTTTTCACAGAGTCTTCTGGCCAAAGTGACCCCCCTGGTCTTTATTCCAAGCAAAACCACATCTTCAACGCCCTTGTTTCTTTCTATTATCTCGTGGGACATTCTGGTAATCACCCGGTTTAATGCTTTTTCATCCATTATCTCGGTCTTTATCTTCATTACTCTTCCTCCGGATACTTTTTATAAAGAAAAAATCTGCTGCAAGGCAGATTACAGGTCAATTGATATGACACACCTTTCATGCCTCGCCGGACAAGTTTAAAGGTTGGTTTAGTTGATTTTATCATAGCATACAATATTTGTCTATAGGCTTTTGTTCCTTAAAATCTTCAGTATCCTTTCGAAATCATCAGGAATTGCCGCTTCAAATTCGACATACTCATTTCTTGCAGGATGAATAAATCCAAGCACCCGGGCATGCAGCAACTGCCCTTTAACATCAAACCTTTGCTTCTTATAGCCATATACTGCGTCCCCTACAACAGGATGCCCCAAGGCCGCCATATGCACCCTGATCTGATGTGTCCTTCCCGTCTCCAGCACTGCTTCAATTAAAGTGTGGTTTTCAAATCTCTCGGTAACTCTATAATAAGTAACGGCGTTTTTGCCGTTGACTTTGACAACAGCCATCTGCTTTCTATTTTTTGGATTCCTCCCAATAAGGGTTTCTATCCTTCCGTTATCATCCTTCAGTCTGCCCTCGACGAGAGCGGCATATTTTCTGATGATTGTGTGCTCCTTAAGCTGCTCTGACAGGGAAAGATGGGCTTTATTGGTTTTTGCCGCCACAATTACCCCTGAGGTATCCTTGTCTATTCTATGTACTATTCCCGGCCTCATTACACCATTTATCCCGGCAAGGCTGTTATAATCCGACAAACTGCCGCAATGGTCCAAAAGCGCATTTACAACAGTACCGGAATAATTGCCGCGGGCTGGGTGCACCACCATTCCCTGAGGCTTGTTGATTACTATTATGTCTTCATCTTCATATAATATATCAAGTTTTATTTTTTCGGGTTCTATCCCAAGGGGAACCGGGTCCGGAATCAAAACCTCCACAATATCCCCTCTCCGGAGCTTATACCTCGGCTTAGCATCCTTCCCGCTTACCTTGCAGTGTCCCTCATCTATGAGCTTTTGCATATAAGTCCTGGAAAAGCCGTCAATTTCCCCGGATAGAAAACAATCGAGTCTTTTTCCTTCGTCCTCCGCCTCTATTTTAAATAACTTGGCCTCCATAAGTACCACCCCTGTACCGGCGGACATTGCCTGCCCTATGGCTGAACACATGCAACCTGTTCCAATATCCCGCATCCGGTACATTGCTTTCACATTACTATATTTTTATTAAAGGCAATAATAAGACAAAGCAGTATAGCGCCCACTACAATTGCAGAATCCGCCAGGTTAAAGACAGGAGGAAATATAGTAAAGGAAAGATAGTCAATAACATATCCCATCCTTATTCTGTCAATAAGGTTTCCTATTGCTCCGCCTAATATCAAAGACAAACATACTGTAACGGATATGCTTTTATTATGAAATCTGAAAATCATGAATGCAATAAGCAATGCAATTATGCTTTGGGTGATTATGAAAAACAATGTTTTATTTTTGAACATGCCGAAGGCTATACCATAGTTTTCCACATAGACAAGATTAAAAAAGTTCTTTATTACTGTAATAGACCCCCTCTCCAGGGCCTTAATTATAATTTTCTTTATTATCTGATCCAATACAATGATTGCTGCCGCAATTATAACAGGATACATCGCCAATCCCCCTTAGACAGTAAAAAAAATATTTCCATTGATACAGATTATATCATAACAATATACTTCATTCCAATTGCTTCTTATACTGATTATTGCCTATCTGCTCAACATCTTCCACATATCCTGTTTCTTCATCTTCCACACCGAATTTGTTATCCGACATCCGTACATTGTATTCGTTAAGGGAATCCCAGGTATCCTCCCCATCAAATTTCACACTGTCTTTTACTGAATTATCAGTGAAAGACTTCCCAAAGGGAGGATATAACACCTGTTCCTCTATCGGCCTACCCTTCTCCTCGTCCTTATCTTTCCGTTCCATATCATTTTCGCAGTTAATGCATAGCCTTGAATATGGTCTGATCTCCAGCCTGTCCTTTTCTATTTCCCTGCGGCACAACTCACATAGGCCGTAAGTGCCTTCAGCTATTTTGTTCAAAGCTATTTGAATCTCACCTAAAAGATATCTATCCCTTGTCTTAAAAGAAATATTCTTCTCGGCTTCAAAGGTTTCATTCCCCATATCCCCCGGATGATTATCATAAGAAGACAGATCCCCGGTCAATTCCTTAACAGATATTTCATATCCCATTTTTTTATCTTCAAGGGAATTCTCCCTCTTTTTCTTCTCGTTGTTCAGAAGTTCCTCAAAATGCTTGATATCATTTCTATCCATAACATTACCCCTTTCATATTTATCATAAATGATCCTGAACTATCTTTACCACCTCTGCGATGAAGCCTCCAATAAAAGGAAGATTTAAAAGCACTGCCTGCCTCAAAAAATATAGAACAACCGCACCAAGGATGGTAAATCCTATTGCGGTCCCGAAGCCCCTTGCCAAACCCCCGATAAAATTATAGTAAAGCAGGGCCTTAGGCTTCGACATGATACTTACATATTCCCCTAGTTTGGCTTTTTCCAGCATAATTGCAATTTTTTCAACCCTGCTTTCCAGCTCTTTAACTTCAGTATTATCAACACCCATATAGATTCCTCCTGAAGCCCTAAAATACAAAGAAGGCTTTGCGGCAATAAGATTCCTATACAATAAAAAATCATGAACAGTTTCTTTAATGAAACACTTCATGACTTTATATTATCAACATTTCGTTATAAATATTCATTTACAAAGGGTTTATATATCCTTCAAGGTTGTATTAAGAGCCTCAAGTTCTGACTCTAAAAGTGTCTTGAACCTGGTCTTAAAAACCTGAACTTCCTTTTTCAACTCTTCAAAGTCCTTATTGACTTTTATCACACTGGTGTTGGCATCTTCAATTATTCTTCTGGCCTGCTCCTCCGCTTCTTTTATTATCATCTCCGCCTTTTTCCTCGAATTCGATACTATATCCTCGGCGGTTGTCTGTGCTATCAAGAGGGTGCTTTGCAGGGATTTTTCCATGGTGTTGTAGCTTTCAATCCGTTCATTGTCTATGGATATTTTATCCTTTAGCTCTCCGTTTTCCCTGTAAATCCTTTCATAATCCCCTGTCAATTTATCCAGAAATTCATCAACTTCATTTTCTTTGTATCCTCTGAAGGTTTTTTTGAATTCCTTGTTCCTTATATCCATCGGAGTAATCATATCAGCTTAACCTCCTTCACAGGTTTACTTGATGATATATGCTGCTTTGCCCTTATCAAAATAATATCTCCAATATTTTCCCTTTTTATTCTCATGATAGTGAAGGTTACACCCATAGCCTGAAGATCGTGTCGCAAGTTTTAAAAAAACGTATATATAAGTGTAATCAGCAAGGGCTTTATAATATAGTAAAGTACTAACAGCGATATAACAGGAGTGAAATCAATCATTCCCGTATTGAGCCCCAGCTTGCTTGTAAGCTTCCTGGTAGGCTCAAGTACCGGATCCGTAAGTTGGTATACAAGTATTATCAGCTTGTTCTCCTGTTTAAAACTGAACCAGGATAAAAAAACTCTTATCAATATCATTAAGTTCAAAAAATCAAAAAAGTATGTTATAGTCTTTACTAAAACAGATTTCATCTTATCACTCGCATTCTTAAGTAATTGCATTCTTTACTTGAGCCAGCTGAAAATACCCTCTAAATCAAAATTATCATCGCTGATGGAACTTTTTATATTGCCCAGTACATCCACATTGGAAGGTGCTACCAGTACTATACCGTTTGAAACCTTCTGTATGGTACCGTCCAGTGCGTATACGGCACCGCTTATGAAGTCAACCATTCTCTTTGCAATTTCCTTATCCATTTCTTCAAAATTGATTATTACCGGTTTTTTGCTTCTAAGGTCATCACATATGGACTGAACTTCATCATAGGAGGAAGGTTCTACCAGCACAACCTTCATTGGAGAAGTTGCAGAATGAATGTTGACAACATTGCTTTTCTTGCGTACACCTGTGGTTACAGCTTCTATCTGAGGCTTTGATACTTCAGCCTCTTCATGCTCTTCTTCAGTGGCTTCCCCTATTCCCATAAAATAAAGTACCTTGTTCAAAATACTGGATGACATAAATTTACCTCCTTGCTAAATATTATAACTCCTTGCCCCGAAGATGCCCGTTCCGATCCTTATCATATTGGAACCTTCTTCAATTGCCGCTTCGTAGTCGTTTGTCATTCCCATGGATAAATGTCTCATCTCCACGTTTGGAATATTGGCTCCTGCGAGCATGTCATACTTTTCCTTAAGCATTCTAAATACAGGTCTCACCATCTCCATATCCTCATAATACGGAGCAATAGTCATCAATCCCTTAACGCTTATATTCCGTAACATGGAAAGCTGCTCTACAAAGCTGTCAATTTCCTCGTATTCAATCCCATATTTCGTTTCTTCCTGAGCTACATTTACCTGTACAAGAATATCCTTTACAAGTCCTGCATTTTCTGCCCTTTTGTCAATTTCCCGTGCAAGATTAATGCTGTCGACCGAATGGACAAGTCCTACTTTATCTATTATATATTTTACCTTGTTGGTTTGTAAATGCCCTATCAGGTGCCATTTAACATTTTTTTCTACACTTGCATATTTGGCTGTAAGTTCTTGTACTTTATTCTCGCCGATATTTCGAATTCCACATTCAAGGGCATAATTGATCCGATCAGGATCTATAGTCTTCGTAACAGCTATTAATGTAACACTGTCAGGGTCCCTGCCCGTTCTCATGCAAACATCTTTTATGTTTCCAAGTATGGACATTATATTATCTCTGATTTCCTGCAATATGACTCCTCCTATATTTTATCGGTTAAAACCTGATTCTCCTTAACCTTTTCAGTTGTAATAATAACTTCATCAAATACCTTTAAAGGATCATAGCCCGTTTTCAGGCCTGAGCTCTCCTCATCGAGATTCTTCACAAGGCATCTATCCTTATCCTCAGTCATAACCGCAACCGGTACAAATTTAATCATCCCTCTTCTAAGGACATATACGCCTTTGATATTATCCTTCACTACTATTGCTTTAAGAGGTACTGTGAAGCCCTCGTTGTAATCCTTAATAATATCCATCTCCGCAATTCTCTTGCTGTAAAACTTGCTTGCGTATTCGGTTATCTTTATTATTACCAGACAGGTATCCCCTTCAGATGCCGACACCTCATATATCTCTCCATTAACCTCTGCATTCTCAAAATCATTAAACCTTAATCTGACTTTCTTTCCTATTATTAGTTCCTTTGCCTGATCTTCGCTTATTAAGCTGCAGGTATACCACAAGAAATTGTCGACTATCTTGATTCCGTTAATAGGTTCTTTATTATTGCTGCTATTTATACTTTTTACTGTGCCTATTATTTCCTTTATGCTGTTAAGACTAAAATCCTTGATATTCATAGGGCTGAGTATCTGTTCGTACCCATCCAGGCTGTGGCTTACTACTCCGGAAGTCTGAGCATATATGACATCAATACTGTTATTGTATATCCCTTCCAGGGTGCTTTTTTCTTTTTGAAGCTGCTCAAGGTTTTTGCCAAAGAAGCTTCCTTCCCCATATATCAAAGATTTCTTATATAAATCAGCAACAAGATCATCTTTTATGGTGTCAAACCTTTTAAAATCCCCGGATTTGGCAATATTTTTAAGGTCCCCCACCCTTTCATTTATCTGTCTTTCAATTTTTTCCTTATCCTTTGAGAAAAAATTATTATTGATGTCTGACTGCTTTATTTCATTTATCCTGTCATTCAACTGCTTTATCTTTATTGCGATATTTACGTCTGTCTGATTGTTTTTTATAACCTCCAGTATCTTCTTGCCCGAAGAGACTCTTTCTCCTTCGCTTGCCTTGTAGCTTATTTCTACTCCTGTGGGAAGTGTTATAGCGGGCTCATTCCTCACAATTAATGCAGTTGTCCGTATAGCATTCTCAATAGAGTCATATTTCACTATTTCAGTCTCAATCTTAAAAAACATAAATCTGATTAAATATGATAAGCATATAATAAAAAACAAAACGGGAAATATGTAGATAGATGATATTCTATTTTTCTTTGCCCCCATAGCATTGATAACTCCTTACCCCCGCAATAAAACCAGCCGAATTTTCATATTAACATAACTTAGATTTCAAGTGCGCCTCCAGCGTACTTGTGCGCCGATTTCGTATCCAATGCTTTTTAACACATCATATATTATATTATTCATGTGTTAGAAAGCACCTCATCTATTTGGTGCCTTGCTTGCCCTGGAAGTTATATGCTTTACGAGGCACTATCGTAGTGAGATAAGTTTCCTTGCGAAATCGTGTGCATCCGCCGGAGGCTATATCATCAGTGAGGGATTGACAGCGAAGGTCATCTCCACTTATGATATATTTCTCCATGAGTTCACATTA
>JAKPKE010000127.1 GCA_029553855.1 Bacillota bacterium
TTTCAGTCACGAGTCGCTAGTCGCGAGATACGAGAAAAGCCAGGGTATTCCTTGGGGGTCAAAGATTCTTCACTGCGTTCAGGATGACATACTACCTCAACAATCTGAGCATTTTGCACAAAGGTGCCCTGATATACTATGCAATTCCCCGTAGAGTATAGTCACACAGGAGCATAGCCTTTGTATATCATCTAACACCTATATGGAGAGCAAATACCGGCGTGGGGAAGATATCTCTGAGGTCACCTTTCACTGACCTCGGAACGGGAATACCTCCAGACAAAATAACCAGACGGGCTTGCAGAGATGGGACCCACGCCAGTGATTTTGCTGGCTTTGAAAGGTGAGGAGGACATACTTCCCCTACAGCCGGAGTAATTCACAAACTATGTCGCATTCTTCTCCTTATGCGTCACATTTTGCTTTTATTTTCCCGGCTTATGTTATACAATGTAGGTTAGGAGGTGAAGGCTTTTTTGAGAAAAAAGATTGGAAACTCAATCATATTTCTTGTTATATGTGCGTTGTTATCTATAATGACCGTATATTGTGCCGACAGAAGCTATTATATGAGCGGCTTCAATGTAAATGCACAGCTGGACAGTTCGGGGAATATGGATGTTACTGAAGAAATCACCTATAAATTTGACGGCAGTTTCAGAGGGGTGTACAGGACTCTTAAAACAGCAGGAAGCGATGGAATAGGTTCAATAGAGGTACATAAGATAAAAGACGGCAGGGCTACTCAGTTTGTGCAGAATAATTCGGAATCGGAAAACTCGTACCAGATAATCAATGAAGGTGATGGGCTCAGACTGAAGATATTCTCAGCTTCAGAAGATGAGAGCAAGACTTTTGTCATAAACTACAATGTTATGAATGTAGCTTCAAAATATAATGATACTGGGGAACTTTACTGGCAGTTTATGGGGAAGGACACAGATGTGGCAATTGAAAATTTTCAGCTGACAATAACACTTCCCGAAGGTGCAAGCAAAGAGGAGATAAAAATCTTCGGACACGGACCACTTTCCGGAATTTCCGAAATCATTGATTCCCGAAAAGTGGGATTGAGGGTTGAAAAACTTCTTCCTCATAATTTTGTCGAAGCGAGAGTTCTTTTTCCCACTGTTTTGATAAAGAATTCAAAAAAGGTATTTGATGCAGACGCACTTGAAAAAATAATGCATGAGGAAAAGAAACTTGCCGATGAAGCAAATGCAAAAAGAGCAAAAGCGAAGGCAGTTATAGTGCTTTCACTGGCATATGCTTTGTTTGAGTTATTAATGATTATATATCTATATTTTAAATATGATAAAGAATATAAGTCAAAATTTGAAGGAGAATATTTCAGAGAACTTCCCGGAAATTATTCGCCGGCTGTTCTTTCAGTGCTATGGAATTTCGGGACAGTAAAACCAAGGGATATTACCGCTAGCATAATGGATTTAGTGAGAAGAAAATACATGAAGCTGAATGTGGAGCAGCGGGAAATAAAGGGGATCATAAAGCACAGTATAGTGAACGAATATGTTTTCGAACTTAATAAGGAATCTGATTTTGAAGATTTGGCTTCTCACGAAAAGTATTTTATTGACTGGCTTATATCAACAATAGGGAATGGAGCAGCTGTGTCTCTAAAGGAAATTGAACAGTATTCAAAGACAATTGAAGGAGCAAAAAGTTTCAAAGAAGATTATTATAACTGGGTTAAATATGTTAAAATCGATGCAGAGAAATATTCCTTCTTTGACAAAAGCACAATAAAGGGGCAACTCTTTGGTATTGTTGCGGCTGTTATAGGTATTATATACGGGGGATATACGGCAGCAAATCATGGCAATATTGCAGGTTTTGCAATTCTTATAACAACTTCAATAGTGTTATTGGTATACTCGCTGTTTATACGTAGGAGATCAAAAGACGGAGTTGAGCAATTCAGGATGTGGAAGGCTTTCAGGAGATTTCTAAAGCATTTCAGTCAGCTTGATAAGGCGGAACTGCCTGCAGTTACCTTATGGGAGCATTACCTTGTATATGCAATATCATTAGGTGTGGCAAAAGAAGTTATCAGCCAACTGAAGTTGGTTTTCAGAGAAGATGATTTCCGTAATCCGAGCCTGACATACTTGGCCTATGGGAATTATGCCTATAATTACAATTACTTTGATACCATTGGCGATATTACAAATACGATGATCAAGACTACCGAATCCGTTTATACCCATGCAATGTCAAAGGCATCTTCCGGAAGCGGAGGCGGCGGAGGGTTCTCCGGTGGCGGAGGCGGAGGAGGTGGCGGCGGCGGTGCCGGCGCATTCTAAGACCTGGATATTTAATATTAGGGGATTGTGAAGGAGGTAGTATACTGATGAACAGTAGTATACTGATGAACATTATAATTTTTGCAATATTGCTGCTAATATTACTATTTGCAATAAGCAGTTATAATGGTCTGGTAATTAAAAGGAACAGAGTGAAAAATGCATGGGCTCAAATAGATGTGCAGCTTAAGAAAAGATTTGACCTTATACCTAACCTTGTAGAAACTGTTAAGGGCTATACAAAGCATGAAGCAGGTACCCTGGAAGCAGTTGTAAAGGCAAGGAACCAGTACATAAGCGCAAGCAAGCCTGAAGAAATGATGGAAGCAAACACAGTTATGACAGGGGCATTGAGCCGCTTGTTTGCACTTGCCGAGAGCTATCCCGACCTTAAGGCGAATGCCAATTTTATTGAACTCCAGGGGGAATTGTCCGGGCTGGAAGAGAAGATAGCCTATGCAAGGCAGTTCTATAATGACACTGTTATGATATACAATAATGCAATACAGGTAGTACCGACGAATATTATTGCTAACATCTTCAGATTCATGGAGGAGCCTTACTTCAAGGCTGATGAATCTGAAAGACAAAATGTAAAGGTGCAGTTTTAGGATATTACAAGTGGCGGGCAATGGGCAATAGGTGATAGGCAATAACCGATTTCCTATTGCCTTTTCTATTAAAACTTATTCCGGGAAAGCAGGTAACTACTATGAAAGATAAAATGTACAGTCTTTTTGATATGAACAGGGAACAGGAGATGAAAAAGGAAAGCCCTCTTGCGTTGAGGATGAGACCGGAAACTCTTGACGGCTTTGTCGGGCAGGAGGACATTGTAGCCCCCGGAAAGCTTCTTTACCGTGCCATAAAAGCGGATAAGCTTACCTCACTGATATTATTCGGACCTCCGGGAACAGGAAAGACTACCCTGGCAAAGATTATTGCGAATACCACCAAATCATACTTCGAGCAGCTTAATGCAGTTACTTCAGGGGTGGGAGACATACGCAGAGTGGTGGAGGAAGCAAAAAATCGCAAGGGGATGTATGGTCAGAGAACAATACTCTTTATTGATGAAATACATAGGTTCAATAAATCCCAACAGGATGCAATGCTTCCATATGTTGAGGACGGAACGGTCATATTAATAGGAGCTACCACAGAGAATCCGTATTTTGAGGTAAATGATGCCCTTATATCGCGGTCCACCATATTCAGATTAAATCCTCTTACGGAGAAAGATATCAGGACACTGGTAGAAAGGTGCATAAACGATAAAAAGAAAGGGCTCGGTTCTTATAATATTGAAATTGCAGAAGAGGCTATGGAGCATATAGTCAATACTGCAAACGGCGATGTCAGGACTGCGTTCAATGCCGTTGAGCTGGCGGCATTGACGACTGAAAGGGACTGCGACGGCAAAATTCATATAGACCTTAAGACTGCTGAAGAATGTATACAGAAAAGGGCTGTAAATTACGAAAAAAAAGGCGAGAACCATTATGATACCATATCTGCCTTCATTAAAAGCATGAGGGGTTCCGATCCTGATGCAGCATTATATTATCTGGCCAAGATGCTTTACGCAGGCGAGGATCCAAAATTCATTGCAAGAAGAATAATGATATGTTCTTCCGAAGATGTAGGAAATGCTGACCCTAATGCACTGATTGTGGCAACTTCGGCTGCAAATGCCGTGCAGATGATCGGCATGCCTGAGGCAAGAATTATTTTGTCACAAGCCGCATTGTATGTAGCATGTGCTCCGAAGAGCAATTCTGCGGTAGCTGGAATTGATAAGGCAATGAAAGACGTGGAGAATAAAAGAACGGGGCCGGTACCCCTTCATCTTAGAAATGATGCTTTTAAAGGTGCAAAAGAATGGGGATACGGAATCGGGTACAAGTATCCTCACAGCTATGAAGGTAATTACGTAGAGCAGCAGTACCTGCCCGATGAGCTTAAAGATGAGCAATACTATTTCCCGTCAGACAACGGCCATGAGAAAAAAGCAAAAGAGCTGCCAAAGCTGAAAAATAGGAACAGGGTTACTATAGAATAGCCGGAGGAAAAAGCGATATCCTCTGTGCCGCATAAGGAGAAAAATGCGACGCATTTATCTCCAAACGCGTCTTAATCATAATGACAAGTGATATTTCCGTTTACCGTATTATGGGTAACTTATGAAGATTCTGAATAAAATTCAATTTTATAAAATTTATAGAAAAGAAGTGAAAAAAATATCAATCAATGTTACAATAAAAATGAATATAAATTATATGGATATAATGAATTATATAACGGAAGATTATAATTATTAGTTTGGAAAGGGTGTATTTATTATGAGTAAACCAGTATTATCAGCTCACTTTGAGTCAAGAACACCATCAGATGTCCGGCTGGCTCAAATGAAATATGATGAGCGCAAAGTGAAACCTGAAGCTGTTATCAACGTAGGTATAGGCAATGTTTCACTTCCTACAAATCCGGCCATGCAGAAAAGACTGTTTGCCCTTGGCGCCCCTGAAAGCCCATTTGCAAAGGGTGTAATTAGATACACAGGCAGTGCCGGTACTGAAGAATGCCAAAATGCATTCAAAAATATTCTTAAATGTGAAGGCTTTGATACGAGCAAATTATTTGTTCAGATAACCGACGGCGGATCTTCTGCCATGGAGTTGCTGCTGATAGGCGTTTGCGGTGCAGCCGGCTCGGATGAAAAACCCCTTATGGTAATTGATCCGGCCTATACAAATTATATTTCCTTTGCAGAAAGAACCGGAAGAAAAATAGTCACTGTAACACGTACTTTAGGCGAAAACGGCAAGTTCAGCCTTCCGAAACTTAATGAAATAGAAGAGACCATTAAGAAACACAATCCCAGAGCACTTCTAGTTATTCCTTATGACAATCCGACAGGACAGTTCTACGATTATGAAACCCTCAAAGGGCTCGCTGCATTATGTGTTAAATACAATATGTGGCTTGCAAGCGATGAAGCCTATCGCGAGCTTTTCTACGTTGAAGGCAGCAAGCTTTTGAGCATATGGGGGGTCACTGATGCGGATGTACCCGGCATAGAAGGCAGAAGAATCAGTATTGAAACTGCTTCAAAGGTATGGAATGCTTGTGGTTTGAGAATAGGCGCCATTATTACGGACAGTCCTGAATTCAATAACCGTTCAGTGGCTGAATACACAGCAAATCTCTGCGCTAATGCAATCGGTCAGTATATCTTCGGTGCACTTGCACATGAAAGCAAAGAGCAAATTGACGCATGGTGCAAGAGTATCAGAGAATACTACAAAGAGTTGATATTTAATGTATATAACGGCCTTAAGAAGCAGGAACCAGGTTTAATCGTTTCAAGCCCTGACGCATCCATATACTCGGTAATTGACGTCAGAAATGTGGTAAAACCTGGATTTGACGCAATAGACTTTGTTTTGTATTGCGCATATGAGGGATCCGTTAATCTCAACGGAGTTGAAACAACACTTCTGGTAGCACCCATGAAAGGATTCTACAATATCCCCAAAGGTGAGAAGAATCCGGGAAGCACACAATTCAGGATTTCATTCGTAGAAACACCTGAAAATATGGCAAAAGTTCCTGAGTTGTTTGTTAAACTACTGAGAAAGTTTGAATCACAAAGATAATATGATTTAAAAAGGAGAAAAATGTGACGCAGTCACATTTTTCAGATACTAGACGCTAGTCACTAGATACTAGAATTTGGGTGGGGCTCTGAGGTCAGGATTCCTCGCTGTGCTCGGAATGACAGCAGTATTAATACACCAAGGCTGCAACGTCTTGTCTGGGTCATCCTGAACTCAGTGAAGGATTTTTGACCTATAAGGAATACCCGGACATTTCTAGTGTCTAGTGTTTCGCGACTAGTGTCTGAAGATTGCTTCGCAATCTTAGCATCATCCCTTATTTGAAATACTCTCCTATTCTTTTAAGGAGGGCATTGCTTTTACTTGCATTTGCATTATCGGTGCCCATTCTGGATGCCGCACCGGGAGAAACAAAGGCTTGCTTTTCATTGTCTGTCGCAGGGATGATCCCTTTGGTCTCACAGGAAGTTTCATCAGGTGGTGTTTTGGTCGCCGGTTTGCCGATATAGGTATTTATATTATCCTGTTTTACTGATATGCTATCGAAACTTGGGGTACTTTCAATTCTCATAAATTTATCTTTAAAGCCGCTTTTTTTAAGCTCCGGGTAATCTGATTCATTTCTTATTGCAGTTATCGGTTTTGCGGCGAAGGGGAAATTCTTCTCGTCCTTTTGAGACTTCTGAACAAAGGTACTGCTTTCAAGGTCATCTATTTTGCTTTTTAAAAACTGTACATTGTCAGACAGGTCTTTTATTTCGGAAAGAATTTGTTTCAAGTAATCATTCATATTAGGTGCAGTCGGGAATTGCTGCGTTCCCCCGGACTTTTCCGAGTCGGTATTTTTGGATATGCGCTCTATGGGCTTTGAAATATTGAAATTCTCGTCAATAAAAAAATATCCCTTTGTTATAATAGGCTGACCGGAATTTTTAACAGTTCTGATAATATAAATGCTGCTTTCTGCTGTAATAGGCAGAGTTGCGGCTTTTTTCCATTTACCGGTAGAATCATCAAATATGTATTGATGAAGAATATTATCCTTTATCCATGCCAGCTGCATGGCTTTATCATCATAATAGAACAGCGGGATAACTCCCCCGGTATCTATACGTATATTGCCGGAATCCTTAAAATCAATATCGTTGCCCCCTCCGGATTTACCCACAAAATGGCGTATATTGCCTGTTCCGTTTTCATTGGAAAAGCAGAACAGGTTGATTTTTTTGTTGTGTGATATGAGCTTGATAAACACCTGGTTTTTATAAGAAAAATTGAGGCTTTTGTGCAGCCACGATTTGACGGAGTCATCAAAGCAGTAATAGTTGATACAATAGATTGCTCCATCATACCATACACTGGCGTAATGTATTATGCCGTTTTTTAACGGTAACAGCGAATATGAGTCTTCCATATTCTGCGGATATATTTCGGAAAGACTGTTTTTCCTCCAGGAATAATCTATATAGGGGGTATGTTCATTAATGCTTCTATGTAAGTGATAAACATTGCACATACTTAAAGACAGCTTCTTTGAGAAAAATATATGTATGGAACCATTTTGCACCACCATATCCATAATATATATGTCTGAACTGTTGTGGAGATTTACAATAGTTTCAAACTTCCACCCTCCATTTGAATATGTAAAAAGAAGGACTCCTTTATATCGGCTGTTGCAGGTGAGGCAGATAGTGTCGTTTGTATCCAAAGCGGCAGCAAAATCTGCATTTGCCTGGCTTATCAGTATAGTGTCCTTTGTATCTCCTGCAGCGGAGATTTCTCTGTAACAAATGGAAGAATCCTTGTAATAGAAAAAGTATCTGTTGGATTTAGAGTCTTCCAGCAGTATTGAAGGAATAATACCTGTCATGTGATCACCTCTGAAATTTGTCATTTATGTGTTAAGGAGGCTATTTCATATATATGGGTTTGTTTATGTTTATATGATATATATTTATTTTGGAAAATTTCATATAAACTTGTTCACAAAATTATATTAACTTCCATATTATAAATTAGACAGCATAGAAATAATGATAAGGAAGGTGAGAAAATGACACTGCAAAATATTACACTACCAACTGTTTTATGTGCAGGAACCACTAAGGTTGAAGTAAATATATGCGGAAAAACCGAATGTAAAGATTTAGTATTTGAGTGCCTTAAGGTTAAAAAGGTATTTGACGAATTTGTATTGAGGGACTGCGTTGAAGGCATCAAATTCCAGGTATGCGGCAATCCTCATAAAGATACGATAGAGCCCGCATTAATATTGAGGAATTGCAGACTTAGCAATGTAGAGATTAAGAATGTATCAACAAATACGGACAAGAGGCTTAAGTTCTCAGCAAAGTGCTGCTGTGATGTATTTGGGAAGGACAGCAGGGGAAACATCATAAGGCTTGAAGTGCTGGATGTTCCTGAAGGGACCAACTTGTCAGCCGGATCCTCCGGAGAGCTTTGCTTTACTTTTAGTGTAAAAAGAACTTACCATAATACCACGGATGAAAACTTTGAAAGGCTTGTACACTTCCTGGATCAGGGAAGATTTGAACTCCAGTGCCTCGGAGAGGCATTAATCGATGAGGATAATAATACAACAACCGGTGAAATACTTGTTACCAATCTGGGTGTGTTTATTGCAATTAAATTCGATGCCGAAGTGCAGCTCTGCATACCGGTATTGGGCTACTGCTCAATTGAAGAGGATATTACACCTATAGAGGTCAATTTTTGCGAGGAATTCGAGTTCGAGGATGTCCCATCCTTTAATCCTCCGCAGCTAGGAGTACCGACTCCCCCATATACAGCTACATGATTGACATAATATGATAAGCGGGGACATGAAGATAAAGGAGATTGTAAGAAAATATCCGGGAGTAAAAAAAATACTAAAACACTTTGATTTGCTTTCGGCAGGCTGCGGTTGAGGGGGATTCCAGGAAAAAACACTTCGGCAGGCTGCCGAAGAAAAAGGAACAGAATTAAATAAGATCATGGAAATGTTGAACAATGAGGCCGGGGATTAGCAGTATCCTCCGGCCTCATTTTGTGCAGTCCATATCGTATCAAGGGAAAAAGTCTGAAACTTTCCTGCCTTTGATTCCTCAATAAAGCATCCGTCAAAGCCCGGTTCAATTGATTCTACCAGATTGACTGTATCTTTTACAGCTTTCATATACGGATTATGAATAATAGGTTTGCAGGTATTTCCAAACATGAATACACAATTATTTTTATTAATCAGGCGGAAACCGCAATAGTGATAAAGGATTAGAGGATCGTCATTAATGTATAATTTGCCCTCTTTCAAATTAATACTATATTTTGCATCATTCCATGGAGCAATATTTACACCGGGCACAGTTATGGGACAGGTATCCTTAAATAATATAAAAATGTCCTCTAAGTATTTCTGATCCCCAAACTGCCCGGTAACTGTTGTATTATAGCACCACTTCAGGCACTGTTTTTTCCACCAATGCAAGCAATCTTTCCCATTTATGCTGTTTTTAAAACTTACGAGACCTGCATTAAACCTTCCTACGGCTTCTTCTACAAATTTGATTTGTTCATTTGAATCATGCTCGGATAACAGTACTGAACAGCTGTCGCTTAAGCTGAGAATTTTTTGCGGGTTACTGAAAAAGTACATATCCGCATCCAGATAAGTAAGCCAGTCTATGTTCTCAAAATGTTCAAACACGTAAGACAGCAGAACGGGCTTTAGGGTCCAGCAATATTCGCTGGTGCTTCTTGTGCTCTTCAATGACTTGGGTACCTCATTTTCAATTTCCTCTAATGTAATTAATATTGCATTCTCCAGTTCTGCCTGTTTAAGAATTCTTGCCGTATCATTATCCATGCACAAAACAAATACCTTAAAATCAGCGCATGTATCTCTTATTGAGTTATATAGAGCAATTAACTGATATAATCTTGTTTTTGAAACAACGTTACAAAAATACAATATGGTCACCTCATCTTCAAATATTCATTGTTTGCATAAGTCTCTTATAATTTTTTGCCCATTATTTGACAATACCCACTTGATAAACGGATAATGTGATTTGAAATGGTTGGTCAATTCATTTTTTGGATTGAGAGATAATGCCGAAGTGCAGATATAATAGTAGCTGATTCTGCAAATTTCCAAAGGCAGATATTGTATTTCCTCATATGACAATGTGCCGTACCCTTCCATAAAAGCCCTGGCAGCATCCATATGGCCCTGATTTATATTAAGACGCCATAGGGCGTAGGCTATATCAAAAAGCCTTTCTGCTTTTGTAATAAACTCAAAATCCATTATGAAGCATACTTCTTCAGATTTACTAAAAATAAGATTATCCTGGTTCCAATCACCATGGATTATTGTCTCGGGCAGATCAGGTTTGCAGGTTTCCCATTTACCTACTGTTTCGTCATATAATCCAAGTATTGAATCTATTTGCTTTCCGGGAATTTCACCATCCATATTCTTCAGGCGATTAATTCCGTTTTGAAGGGTATCAGTTGAAGGATACAGTGAGGCTATCGGCTTGATGAAGCTTCCTGTATAGGACAAAGTATCATGAAACTTATGAAGCATTTTGCCGCTGGACATTGTCTGCTTTACTGAATAGTTGAAGGGATACCCGTACACAAATTTGGTTATTTGAAGTATTTTCGGGCCTATTTTCAGGAAATAACTACCCGATTTGTTTTTCAAGGGCATCAATACGGGCAGCTTGTTAACGCGTAACTTTCCCAAGATATCCAATATAAAATCAAAGCGCTTTGAATCGCATGTAAAGATTTTGATGACATATTTGCCTGTTTGTGCAATAATCTCAATATTTACATTTGCAGTGTCCTCAATTTGTCTCACAATTTTAATCAGGTTGCCTATACCATATGAGTCACATATATCGGATATTTGAGAAAAGGAGGGTAACGGTTCGGATCTTTTTAATAATTGATTATTCAATATGAAATCATCTCCCAATGTCAGTTTATTTAAAATACTCCGGCATCTGTTTCTTGAATTCTGCAAACAGCGTTGGTGATATTATTGAGCCTTCCTTTATAAAGGTTTCAAGCATTTTTATTTCTTCAAGCTGTCTGAACAATTTCACAGGTGCAGGATCATACAGGGTAAATGCATAATAAATATCTACAATTTTAATTATTTCATCATCATTGACCAGAATATGTCTCAGGGACTCATCTCTTCTAAGAAAACACAAGCGATTCATCTCAAGAAACATATTCACAAGCTCCTGCACTGTCCGGCGGGACATCATCCCTTGCTGCAGCAGGAAATCCTTCAGATTTGGCCCGTTAATGTATTCAATAATCAGATATTTGTTCCCGATTTCGTACAAAATTGGTATTATCGGAGAGCCTAACGTTCTTAAGTATGCTTGTTTCTCATTTTCTGCAATTTCTTCACTTATATAAATCTTTACGCATCTTTGTTCGTCTATTCTGAAGACCGCCCCATGACCCCCCAAACCGACTAATGGCAAGCCGACAGTGTTTTTTATATCCAGTTTTCCTTTATCATTTAGTTTAACTTTGATTTTCTCATAGTCCTTCATGACGCACATCCTATTTCTTAATCTGTGAGCTTGGGTATTTTCGAATGCCATATGGCATATAATTCCGGATCAATTTCCATAAGATGTTTCAGAAAGGGCAGCAGCAGAAACTGATCTTTCAGATCATCAAATGCTCTTTTGGGAAATGACTCACATATAATATACGAATATACCAGGTCAATCACCTTAAAATGTCCATCGGCTGCAATAATGATATGCCTGAGAGATGAGTCAATCCGGGTGAATCCTATGCGCTGCATTTCTTTAAATAAATTTATGAGCTGATTGGAAATATAAAACGGGATTTCTTTTTTGTGTGAAAGGAATTCCAGTAAGGATATTCCCTCTATATACTCCATAACAGTATAGTTGATCCCGGAGCCATAAAGCTTTGGGATTATGTCGGAGTTCTGTGACAATTTATATGCCTCTGCTTCCATTTTTGCATTATTAGCATCCGCATATATTTTTACGCATATGTCTTTTGACAGTCTGAATACGGCACCGTGGGCACCTTTACCAATAAGCTTTAAATCTGTCGGATTCTCTATTATCAGTTCTATTGACGAACTGTGGGTAACTTTTATCTTTTCGAATTCATGCACTTCAGCTTTCCCCCTATAGGAGTATCCGGATAAAATTATTAAGGCTTTGTTAATGCTGCCGATAAATTAACACGATGAATATTGGCAGCAAATATTCTATTGGCATAGCTATCCCGGAAATCGGGGAAGCAAACTTGAACAAGCGTTATTTGCTTGCGCAAGTTCTCAATATAAGGCATATATATTAGGTTCAAGGGGTTGTCTTCAATTCTATAAAACGTGCATAGGCTGTATTCATCTTTGCTTAATATTTCAAGACCTGAGAAATGGTAAAAAATCAATCTATCGTCTTCAATATATGCTTCTCCGTCTTTTTCATGAATTTTATAGCCTGCTACATTCCATTGGGCAACGTTAGCTCCCCTGGAACTGATGATATGGACATTCGGGAACAGAAACGGCCATTTTTCCACATATCGTTGATCTCCATAAATTTCTCTGTTGGCATCTGCTATCAGGCTGCATTTTTCATAGCACATATCAAGCCACCAATTTACAGCGGCGTTAGCGGTTCTGTCTTTTTTGCAGCATACAAATCCAGTGTTGAATCTTCCTGAAGTCTCATAGGAGGACAGAAACTCAGCCGAAAAATTATGGTCGGTCAAAAATATCGAAGCGGAGGGGGATTCACTAATAATTTGTACAGGATCGGAATAGAAATACAAATCCGCATCCAGATTGGCATAATAACAGGTATCTTTGTATGTTTGCATTATGTGGTTCAGGAAGAAAGGTTTCAAAGTCCAGCAATATTCATGGTAATTTCTGTCCTTTTTTGCTTTATACAACCTGCCCTTTTCAAGTTCACTTACCGGTATAAGAGTTGTATTTTTTAGATCAAGTCTTTCCAGTATTTCATATGCTGCAGCATCTACACATAATGCAAACAAATGGTAATTGCTGCAATGCTCCAGAAGTGAGTCCTGCATTGCGAGAAATTTGAATATATAAAATGAAGATACCACCGAAGAAAAAAAGAAAGTCTTCATATTTTATTCCCCCCAATTACTTGCTTATTTTATAAGATTTGGCCCTATCCTTGAAATGATCTTCAATCGAATAGCCGTTAAATTCAGGGTCAAGCTTTTCTATATCGAGTATAACCTGCCGCAATGCCTTTGTGTATGGTATATGGAGATAGTGATTAATTTCCTGGCTTCCGATGACCAAGGCAAAGGTAGATTTGTCAATCAGCCTTAAGCCGCAGAAATGATAAAAAATGAGCTTGTTTTCGTTGATATACAATTCTCCGCTTCTCTCACTGAACTGATATCTATCTTCATTCCAGGGAGCAATATTGACACCGGGAACAGTTATGAGCCGTACACCCTCAAACAAATCCTCAAAATTATCCAGGTATTTCTGGTCGCCGAAACGTCCTTCACCGATGCCGTCGAAGCACCACTCAATACATTTTTCTTCCCACCACTTTAATAATTTCATCGTGGTGCTGCATTTTCTGAATACAATAAAACCTGAATTGTACTTACCGCAATATTCTGCAACGCCCATGTCCTTTTCAAGATAGTTATGTTCAGAGAGCAATACATTGAAGTCTCCCTGTCTCTTGAAAATTGGTGAAGGGCTCTGAAAAAAGAATATGTCCGCATCCAATGATACTGCATTTTCGATAAATTCATAATTATACAGGATATGGCTTATAAAAAATGGCTTCAATGTCCAACAATATTCATTTAATCTTCTGCTGTTTTTCACATCTATGAGTCTTTTGTCATAGAGTTCTTTTCCTTTAATCAGAATAGCTTTTTCCAAGCTGAGACGGCTGCATATCTGGTAAGTTTCTTCGTCAACACATAGAATAAACATAAAGAAATCGGGGTATTTGTTATCTAAGGACCGGTACAGTGCAATTCCCTGATATAGGCGGTATTTGCTCAGAATAACACAAAACGCATTCTTCATAAATTATTCACCGCCCTTTTTATTTAGAATATGAGAGGTGGTATTTTTAAGATATTCTCTGTACCAGTCAATTGTAAGCTTTAGACCCTCATCTATTGTATATTGCGGTTTCCAACCAAGGGTTTCCCTGATTTTTTTTGTTGACAGGTATTGTTTTTTTATTTCATTACTTCCCTGGTTTAATATGACGGGATCCAAATCACTGTCCATAAGCACAAGTATTTTATTGACCAGCTCAAGTACTGTAAATCTTACCTCGGTGCTTATATTAAAGGCTTCTCCATGCAATTTTGAATTATCCATTTTTTCTGAGAGAAATATATAAGCCATTGCCGCATCCTCAACATAAATATAATCACGAATAAAAGTTCCGTCACTTCTGATAACAGGGGCCTCGCCGTTAAGTACTGACTTGATGGTCTGTGGAATGATCCTGTTGAAATTCAGATCACCGCCGCCGTAAAGGTTGCCGCAACGTGTTATACAAACCGGCAACCCATAAGTCTTGTGATATGCCTGAGCAATTAAATCGGCACAGCTCTTGGATACGTCATAGGGATGTCTGCCTTTAAGGGGCATTTCCTCATTGTATGGGAGAACCTCCTGATCGCCATAAGCTTTATCACTGGATGCAACTATTATTTTCTTTACCAGAGGGCTCCTTCTGCAAGCCTCAAGAAGGCTGCAGGTACCCATTATATTTGAATTAAAGGTTGACAGGGGGTTCCTGTTGGCAACACTGATTATTGCCTGAGCGGCAAGGTGGAACACTGTATCTGTTTCATATTCTCCAAGGACCCTTTCAAGGAGCTGTTCATCCTCAAGAGATCCGGTAACCAGATTAATTTTCTGATTTTCTGTATTATACAGATATGATTTGGGAGTATAGTCCCTTATCAGACCTGTAACATTTGCCCCTGCTGCTGTCAGCGTCTTTACCATATGGCTTCCTAAAAAACCGGAACATCCCGTTACAAAAACATTTTTGTTATTCCAATACTGTTTGTTCATATATTTACCAAACCTTCCACAATGCTAAATTTTTTTCCCATAATTCATTGACGTTTACCAGGTCCTTGTATGTGTCCATAGCCGCCCAGAAGCCATCATGGCAGTAAACTGCCAATTGCCTGTCTTTAACGAGCTCCATAAGGGGTTCTTTTTCCAAAACACAATTATCGCCGTCCTTCAGATAGTCAAATATTCCTCTGCCAAATACAAAAAAACCGCCGTTAATAATGTCATTGCCCTCGGGCTTTTCCGTGAAGCCGGTTGCAATACCGTCAGAAACTGATAGTACGCCATATTGATTATTCTTTTTTATACCTGTTACTGTTGCAATTCTGCCTTCGCTGCAGTGAAAGTTATAAAGCGCATTAAGGTCGATATTAGCCAATCCGTCGCCGTATGTCAGCATGAAGCTCTCATCCTGCAAGAATTCTTTTGCCCGAATGATTCTTCCGCCCGTCATGGTATCAAGACCGGTATCCAAAAACGTAATTTTCCAGTTTTCGGTTGACTTCAGCACTTCAAGGCTGCCATCCTTATGAAGTATGCTGCTGTGGCTCTTCCATGGATAATCCATAAAGTACTCTTTTATTTTTTCACCCTTATAGCCAAGGAGCAATATAAAATCATTGAAGCCATAGTGATAGTAAGTTTTCATAATATGCCAGACAATGGGGTAATTTCCAACCAATGCAAGGGGTTTTGGTATATCGTCGGATATTTCCTTCATGCGCATTCCTCTCCCGCCGCAAAGAACAACTACTTTCAAAATATCTCTCCTTTCTTGAATATGTATATACTGTTTTCATTACAGAATATGTACAAACTATATTTGTGCCCCATATTTATGAAATTAATTTTCTATATCAATTGAGTAAGTAACCGGGAAGGTTTAATAAGCATAAATTATACTAAGACAAACGCTTGTCAGGAAAGCAGGTGACGAAAGAGTGAAAATACTGTTTTGTACAATATCTACAAAATACAGGCTGCATCAATGTATTGCTTTGTACAATTCCATAAGGCGGTTCCTGCCGGAAGCAATATTAGCTGTACTATGCATGGACGAAGATACAAGGAGACTGCTAAATGCAGCAAAACTTTCCGGAATAAGAATAGTCCCTTTAGAAGCTTTGGAAAACAAGGAACTCATGGCAGTAAAGGAGAAAAGAAGTCTTTGTGAGTACTGCTGGACAATGAAGCCCGCATTATTGCAGTATCTTTTCGGGAAGTATAAAGAAGTTGAGGTGATTCTATACCTGGATGCGGATTTATACTTTTTTGATAACCCTGAGAAACTGCTTTCGAGAAAAAAGAGATGGAATGTCTTATTAACTACCCATAAGGTAAACAAAAAGGCGAACAGCGGGTTTATCATTTTAAGGAGAACCAGGGTCACGGATAAAATATTGAATTGGTGGTATGAGAGGTGTATGGAATGGTGTTTCAGCCGGAACGAAAAAGGCAAATACGGGGATCAGGGATATCTGAATTTACTGAGAAAAATGTTTATTGGTATAAGGTGTTTAAAAATATCCGGAATTAATATTGCTCCGTGGAACTTTTTTAACTACGACTTCATTATTGAGGGGGGGAAACTCTATGTAGGCAGGCACAGGTTGATATTCTTTCATTTCAGCGGTTTACGGCTGAGGAAGTCAGGTGTGTCTACTATCATATATGGATCGGAAATACCTTGTTCGATATGCAGTGTTTACTGCAGGGAACTAAGAAAAGCAATAGATTATATTGCCGGTATGGATAGTGAAATAACAGAAAACTTTTATATGGGCGTTTAAGCTCGATAATATAGTGTTGATATGTGAATTGACTTATTTAATAATAATTCCAAGGTCGGCTGAAATTACAGCGTGCCTTCAATGACCTTAAATGCATTAACACTTTATTAATACTTGCATAGTATGTATTGTAGAATTTAAGTATGAATCGTAAAATGAACAGCTGTTGTTTTCCGGTATGGCAATGTATCGGGAAGCAATTTATATAAAAAGGTGCGGCTCTGTCCGCACCTTTGATATTACAAAATTAGACGCATCTACTAATTTTGTAATAATAAATCTTTTTCACTACATATATAAAAAGTAGAAATTAATATTGACAATATTTTTATGATATGATAATCTAAAAATGAAATCCGACTTAAAAGGTAGGAATTGAAAGGAGCTGGTGGCATGTTGTTATCGACCAAGGGAAGATATGGTCTCAAGATGATGTATGAATTCGCTTTGAACTATGGCAGGGGGCCGATGTCTCTGAAAGAGGTAGCATTGAAGCAGCAGCTTTCTGAAACTTATCTGGAACAGATTATATCACATATTAGAAAAGCAGGCCTGGTGATCGGAGTCAGAGGTGCTCAGGGCGGATATGAATTGGCGAAAAAACCGGAAGAAATCACGGTAGGTGAAATAATACGACTGCTTGAAGGCCCATTGGCCCCCTCAGAGTGTGTCCTGGATAATGAGCCGGAATGCACAAGAGCAGAATACTGCGTCACAAGACTCATATGGGAAAAAATCATGGAAAGCATAAATAATGTAATAGACTCTATTACATTAAATGATATGGTAAATGACTATTATAAACTTAAGCAAAGGAAAGAAGGAGAAGTAAAATGAACGGCAACAGAGGAATTTATATGGATCATGCTGCTACAACCTATACAAATAAGGAAGTGCTTGAGGAAATGCTTCCGTTTTTTACAGTAAACTTCGGAAATCCTTCCAGTATTCATAAGTTTGGGAGAGATGTACGGAAGCATATTGATATTGCCAGAGAAAAGGTTGCAAAAGCATTAGGGGCAGACCCCGGAGAGATTTACTTTACGGCAGGGGGCTCCGAAGCAGACAACTGGGCTGTAAAGGGTGCGGCATATGCCAATAAAAATATAGGCAATCATATCATTACCACCAACATAGAACATCATGCCCTGCTGCATACCTGTGAATACCTGGAGAAGGAAGGGTTTGAAGTAACATACCTGCCTGTAGACGAGAATGGATTGGTAAGCGTCGAGGATGTTAATAATGCAATAACCGACAAGACTATACTTATTTCCATAATGTATGCCAATAACGAAATAGGCACAATACAGCCCATTGCAGAGATTGGCAGGCTTGCCAGGGAAAAAGGAATATATTTTCATACCGATGCTGTTCAGGCAGTTGGAAGTGTGAAAATTGACGTCAGGGAACAGAATATAGACATGCTGTCTCTTTCAGCACACAAGTTTTATGGCCCAAAGGGCATTGGTGCCTTATATGTGAGAAAGGGGATCAAACTGATAAACTTTGTCCACGGGGGTGCTCAGGAAAGAGGGAGAAGGGCAGGTACAGAAAATGTACCGGGAATAATAGGACTCGGAAAAGCTATTGAACTTGCTGCAAATAACCTTGAAGGGTACAGTAAGAGAATGACTGCATTGAGGGATAGACTGATAAAAGGGGTAATGGAAAAGATACCTTATACCAGATTGAACGGGCATCCTGTAAAAAGACTTCCGGGGAATGCAAACTTCAGCTTTCAATTTGTAGAGGGGGAATCGCTGCTACTCAATCTTGATATGAAAGGTATAGCGGGTTCCAGCGGATCGGCATGTACTTCAGGCTCGTTGGATCCCTCCCATGTGCTTTTGGCAATAGGACTGCCCCATGAAATAGCCCACGGTTCGCTTAGATTGTCCCTTGGGGCTGTCAACACAGAGGAAGACATAGATTATGTTTTGGGAGTGTTGCCTGAAATAGTAGACAGACTGAGACAAATGTCACCCTTGTATGAGAAAGTCAGAGGAGGAAATACTAATGTATAGCGAAAAAGTAATGGATCATTTTTCAAACCCGAGGAATGTGGGCGAAATAACTGATGCCAGCGGTGTGGGCGAAGTAGGCAATGCCAAATGCGGGGATATTATGAAGATATACCTACAGATAGAAGACAACATAATAAAGGATGTAAAATTCAAAACCTTCGGCTGCGGTGCTGCAATAGCAACCAGCAGCATTGCAACTGAGATGATAAAAGGCAAGTCATTGGATGAGGCCCTTAAGCTTACAAACAAAGCTGTGGTTGAAGCATTAGACGGACTGCCTCCTGCAAAGGTACATTGTTCCGTACTTGCTGAAGAAGCTGTAAAGGCTGCAATTGAAGACTACATGAAAAAGCAGGGAAAGGAAACTAAACCCTCTGAATATATAGGAATTGAACCTAATGAAGAAGAGTGCTGCAGTAAATGTGAGCGAAAGTGCCGATAGCGCTGACGCTGCCTCCGGAGTTGAATATTTGTGAATAAAAGAGTAGTAACAGGCATGAGCGGCGGAGTTGACAGTTCTGTCGCCGCTTATCTATTAAAGCAGCAAGGCTATGACGTAATAGGAGTCACAATGCAGATATGGCAGGATAAGAGCAAAGCAACCTTAGAAAGAGAAGGCGGCTGTTGCTCTTTGTCTGCTGTTGAAGATGCCCGAAGGGTATGCGATAAACTTGGCATACCTTTTTATGTTATGAACTTCAAGCAGATATTTGAAAAGAAGGTTATAGATTATTTTGTTGATGAGTATCTAATGGGAAGAACCCCCAACCCTTGTATAGCATGCAACAAGTTTATTAAATTTGATGCGCTGCTTGAAAGGGCTAAGGCTTTGGAAGCAGAATACGTTGCCACGGGGCATTATGCAAAGGTCATGTATGATGAAGACTATAAGAGATATATAATAAGAAAGTCTGATTCGCCTCTGAAAGATCAGACCTATGTGCTTTACAACCTGACCCAGGATCAGCTTGGTCACATACTTATGCCCTTGGGGGATTATAATAAGGAACAGGTCAGGGAAATAGCAAGAGAGCTGGGGCTTAGAACCGCAAACAAACCGGAGAGCCAGGAAATATGCTTTGTGGAAGACAATAACTATGGCAGATTTATCAATGAACGAAGAGGTGACGAAATAAAGCCAGGTATGTTTGTTGATGTCAGGGGAAACAAGCTCGGCAATCACAAGGGGATAGCCCACTATACCGTAGGGCAGAGGAAGGGTCTTGGAATATCGATAGGGAAGCCCCTGTATGTAGTTGAGATAATTCCCGAGAAGAATCTCGTGGTGCTTGGGGACGAGACTGAGGTATTCGGTAGGGAGCTGAGGGCTTCACAAATGAATTATATTGCATTTGAAAAGCTTGAAGAACCTATTGATGTGAAGGCTAAGATAAGATATAGCGCCAGGGAAGCGGATGCAAAAGTGATTCCTATGGGAAATAAAAGGGTCAGGGTTGTATTCGAGGAACCGCAGAGGGCAATAACTCCGGGGCAAGCAGTAGTGTTCTATCAGGGAGATGTACTGGTCGGAGGGGGAACCATAGAGCGATAGCGCAGCAGTTCAATGAATAATATCGCCGCATTTAGCAAAAATAATGACAGAGTATAATATGCGGAGGTGCAAAAATGCATAGGAATGCTTCTGATGATAACGATATCATGAATACGAGAGATTGTCTCCAAAGAGCCTGGAATAACACCATGGAGCTGGTCCGAGACTTTGAAATGTATTCAAAGAAAATAGAAGATAGGGAGGTATCTGGAACCTTTAAGAGAATGGCTGAAGAGCAGGGTACTATGGCCAATAGTTTAAGGGAGCTTTACAATCAGTATGATAAATAGGGAGTGAAAGGCACTATTTAGTAGGGAAGTCTTTGAAACCATATCCTGGACAAATAACGAGATAAAAAAAGGCATTATCAGACGATAGTGTCTTTTTGCAGTGCACGCAGAGCATAGGTATATATCAATATTCGTATATAATATTTTCGTGTAAACATGTCATTATATATTGACAAATGGCAACAGGTTGCATTCAAGCTGTCTGGCATTACCAGAACGGGGACTGTATTTATTTCAATCAAAATAAATCCGAAACTTTCATTAATTATCTATGAATGGGAGGATTGTGGGGAAGGGTTTTCTGCTGCATCTGCCGGGGACTGTACGTTACAGAAAAAAGGAAAAGGCATTGTCCCGCAAGGGATAGTGCCTTTAGTCTTTTATTTTCTCTTCAACATATATGTCGAAAGTTTCTTTTGGCAAATCCTTTCCTTCTTTGTCTAAAATATGTAAGTGATCTAATGAGCTTACATCCGCTTTAAATATAAAATATTTTTCTTTTGATAAATCTTCTGTATAGCGGCTGCCATCTTTTTTCGTTACTTCTATAGAGCAAATAGTTGCATGATGGTTTTTTCCTGCAATAATTAAGTACTGATCCTTTAAGCCCCTTTTAACAAAATTGTATATAAAATCTTTTTCGTTGTATATGTTTCCAACGGCATACTTATTGTTCAAACCTTTAAAAAAATCTGCAAAACCAACTATTTCATAATCGTTTTCTGAAGGAAATGAATAAACTACGACTTTTCTAATATCAAAATTAAGTTGTTTCCTGATTTTGATATCTTGAATACTATAATTTGCGCCTTTTACGGAAGATAAATTTTTTACAATTGTTTCCCCGATATCCTTTTCCCGGATTCGAAAAAAGGAATTGTGCAAAATTATTGTTGAGACGCATAATATTATTATTACAGCGATAACACTTGTTTTTTTAAAGGGTGTATTGATAATGCCTAACACGCTTATTAACCTCCGAATATTAACAGTATATCATATAAGTATAAATTTATACCCATTATTTAGAAATTATTTTCCGGCTTAGTAGCTCCCGTAGCTTACAGGGGAGAATCCCACAACTCCGAACATTCTTAAGTATAATGACTTGCCGAAGGCCGTTGTTTTCCAGTCCTTTGGAATAAAGCCCTCATAATATGTATTTCCTTTATACTTTTTATTGTCATCAATAATGTATACCTTTTTTCCGGTCACATCAATATAATGATTCGAATTAATAGTATCCGTACACCTAAATGAGTAATTATCAATTTTAGCCGATAGTGGTACAGTTAACTTATCCATTATTTTACCGGAAATAACAGAGATTCCGTAAGCAACGCATATGGCCTTTATCGTATCTGTCATAATTGACGCCGGGACCGCTATTACCGATATAATTGCTGCGACTAAAGTAACTATAAGCCCCTTATAGGCATTTACCTTATAAACACTGACCTCAGGCGTTGTCATGTATTTCAGCCTGATGCTGTGCTTTTTATAATCGTTCGGGTCCACTCCATAGTTGATTCTGCCCAATAAGGTGTAGGAGGCGGCATATGATCTGCTATCAATATTGGCTTTCGTTAATATACTTCCTGCGTCTTCTACTTTTAGTTTCCCATTTTCTTCTTTTACTCTTAATTTTGTGCTCCCTTTTGTTATTTCAACTTCTCCGACTAATTTTCCATTATTGTACTGCCTCAATACTTTTACGCCATTTCCTTTGTTAATTTCTTTAATTATTACATTTGTTCCACTGTCATCTGTAAAGGCATATGAGCCACCCTTTGTATCATTACTCACTTTTGTTAATGCACTTACATTAATGCAGCTGAACATCATAACCATTGCAACTACAATGCTGATAAAACTTCTTATATGTTTTTCCATTTTTGAACCCCCTTAGATTATATTTAGTTATCCCATGTAGTTCTCAATTAATTTGTTAATCTTATGCATCAAGAAGCCGGAATATAACATAAAAGGAAACATATACCAATCACTTTTAGATAAGGATTGTAACGGTTGTTTAATTGATACAGCCTTCAGAAATTAAAACGAAGATTTTCAAAGGTTTTAAAAGGTCTGCCATACGCTGTATAAGTTTTATAGCAACATGAAGCGCATTTTTGCGGCAGTGTTGGAGAACGACGCTGTGGCCCTTAAAAATGAATGAAACCTTCGGTAAAGCATTGCAAAAATACTGCCGGGCTGTCACGGAATGGAATGCAGAAAACAGTGGCAAACAGATACACTGAGTTATATGAAGCAAGCCTAAAAGGAAGGTAGTTTTAAAAAAGACCAAATTACGGTCTTTTTTCTTTTATATGCTAAATTAAATTTTAATTATTATAATTTATTTGCTAAAACTATATTAAGTAAAGCCGCAATTTTATAGAGGCTTCGTGTGCTCAATGCAGCTGTCTCACGTGCTCAGTGCCGGAATATGGGGTGATAATTATTTTCAGGATAAATGATATTATAGATTTGCCGCTGGTTGATAACATAACATTTCAAAAACTATGCAAAATCCGCGATGTAATTATTGATTTAAGGGAAAACAGAGTATATGCCCTGACATGTAATGGTAAATTCTTCAGCAGGTCCCTGGGGGCTGTGCTTTTCAGAAATGTGACATCAATATCACAGAATAATGTATCAGTAACCGACAAAATAAAAATTATAAACTTAAAAGAATTAAGAATGGAAAAAGGATGCTGCCAGAGCTATCAGAGCATACTGGGAAAACCGGTAACAGGCTTTAGGGGGGAAGCCTTAGGGATAATCAGAGACATACTAATTGACACAAATAGCGGCATTATTGAAGCATATGAATTGTCCGAAGGATATTTAGATGATTTTTTAAAGGGAAGACATATCGTAGAGACGGATGGCAGGAGTATATTACCAGTGGAAAGGGAATATCCGTTATACCATAGATGAATAATTTTACTGACTAAAAAGAATTCGATAATAAACCAGTATTGGAATTTTGATCGATAGTAAAGCATAATAAATAATTAACTATAATTATTTCATAGGATGAGCCGTATGAACAGTATCCGGGGTTTAAAGAAGGTCAATATCAGACCGTTACATATTGTTGTAATTATTCTATTACTTTTAACAGCTTTTAGATATGGCATTGCAATAGGTACTATACTGAAGCCTTTTATTATTGCTGCAGTCGTATCTTATTTACTCAATCCAATAGTGAAGGTTTTTGAAGGTAAAGGTATCAGAAGAATATTCAGCGTACTTATTGTTTATCTTATATTTATTTCAATAATAATGCTTCTGTCCTTTGTGCTTGTTCCAAAGCTTATAAAGGAAATCAGCGCTTTAGCTGCAAATATACCGCAGTATTCAAGTCAGATGCAGGAGCTGTTGAAAAAGTTCCAGGATGGATATATAAACAGCGGACTTCCCGAAAGCTTCAAAGATATTCTGGACGAAAACATACTGATGCTTCAAAGTATGATTATTACAGTCCTTCAGAACATAGCCAACGGTATAATAGAAATGTTTTCACAGCTTTTTACAATATTAATAGTTCCGGTTATCACTTTTTATATGCTGAAAGATATGGAGTATTTCAAGAATCAGTTCATTTTTATACTTCCAAAGGCACAACGGATGAAATCCATTGTGCTTCTCAGAGATATTGATAATGTTTTTGGTAAATATATTAGGGGACAGATAATAATAGCAAGCTTTGTAGGAATTCTTACAACTATCGCTCTATTTTTGATAAAGGTCAAATATGCCTTTATCCTTGGCATATTCGCAGGAATAGCAAACATTATACCGTATTTCGGACCGTTTATAGGGATTATACCTACAATATTGTTTGCATTGCTTGATTCGACAACCAAAGCTTTATATGCCGCCGGCGCGTTCATACTTATACAACAGCTTGAATGTGGATTTCTTACACCTAAAATAATAGGAAAAAGCATAGGAATACATCCGGTTTATGTCATAATGTCCCTTATTGCAGGGGGCAAGCTTTTTGGTGTAATAGGGCTTATTATGGCTGTGCCGGCATTAGCAGCCATAAAGCTGACTCTGAGGCATGTATTGAGAGATAAGCAGGAAGCATGAAAAGGGTTTACGTTTTATTGACAAAGGGGTCGGGCTAATATATAATTTTAGATAAATTCATAATGCGTAGATGCAGAGGAGTAGACAGACCGATTTCCTATGTGCTGTAACACATTACAGTATTTGTAAGAGAAGGGATGGTTGGTGAGAATCCCAGGAAATAAGCTGTCGAAGCTGCTGCTGAGCTTCCATAAGACGCTGCAGGCGTTATACTGCATGGCAATAGCCAGTAAAGTGGCCATTTTTGGCAACTAGGGTGGTACCGCGAAGAACTCTTCGTCCCTAATCGGGATGAGGAGTTTGTTTTTAATAATTAGCAGGAGGATATATTATGGAGAAACTAGGATTAAATGAAGTTAGAGAGAAGTTCCTCAGTTTTTTCGAAAGCAAAGGGCATTTAAGAATGAAAAGCGCATCTCTAATTCCGCAAAATGACAAAAGCTTGCTTATTATAAACTCTGGAATGGCGCCTTTGAAACCATTTTTTACGGGGCAGGCAGTACCTCCGAGTAAAAGGGTGGTAACGTGTCAGAAATGCATAAGGACCCCAGATATTGAGAGGGTAGGAAAGACGGCGAGACACGGAACCTTCTTTGAAATGCTGGGTAATTTCTCCTTTGGAGATTATTTCAAGGAGGAAGCCATAGCCTGGGGTTGGGAGCTATGTACCGAGGTATTCAAGATGCCGGTGGACAGACTTTGGGTCACCATATACCTGGATGATGAAGAAGCATTTGATATCTGGCACAATAATATTGGATTGCCCGAGGAAAGGATCGTGAGAATGGGCAAAGAGGACAACTTCTGGGAAATAGGCCTTGGCCCATGCGGGCCCTGTTCTGAGATATACTTTGACAGAGGGCCGGGCACGGGCTGCGGCAAGGAAGACTGCAAAATGGGCTGTGACTGCGATAGGTATATGGAGTTTTGGAACCTTGTATTCACGCAGTTTGATAGAGACGAGAAAGGCAACTACAACAGGTTGGCAAAACCTAATATAGATACGGGCATGGGGCTGGAAAGAATGGCTGCAATAATGCAGGGGGCAGATAATATCTTTGAAGTTGATACCATAAGGTATATTTTGGACAGCATCTGCAATCTTGCTGGGGCTGAATACGGAAAAGACCCCAAAAAGGATGTTTCTATCAGGGTAATAACTGATCATATCAGAGGGGTAACCTTCATGATATCCGATGGAATACTGCCCAGCAACGAAGGAAGAGGCTATGTGCTTCGCAGGCTTCTCCGCAGGGCTGCAAGGCACGGCAGACTGCTGGGGATTTCAGATCCGTTCCTGAGTGGTATAGCTTTGAAGGTTATTGATGTTAGCGGCGATGCATATCCTGAACTGCAGGAAAAGAAGGATTATATTCTTAACATAATAGATCTGGAAGAAAACAGATTCTATGAGACTTTGGATCAGGGGCTTTTGATTCTTCAAGGCTATATCGAGGAATTAAAGCTTACAAAAGCAGAAACATTATCAGGAGAAAACGCTTTCAGACTATACGATACTTATGGATTCCCCCTGGATCTTACAAAAGATATACTGGAAGAGCAAGGTTTTTCGGTTGATGAGGAGACTTTCCGGAAAGAAATGCAGATCCAGAGGGAAAGGGCCAGGGCTGCGAGGGCAGACAGCAGCACAGAAAGCTGGAAAGAAGATATATATGCAAAAATAGACTGGAGTATAAGGACAAAGTTTGTAGGGTACGAAAGCAGTACATCAAAATCTGTGGTTAAAGCGATAGTGAAAGTAGATGAGCTTTCTGATTCGGCGGAAGAAGGGGAAGAAGTGAATATCATTCTTGATGTTACTCCTTTCTATGCCGAAAGCGGCGGTCAATCTGCCGATACAGGTAAAATTGCAGGCGAAGGATTTGAACTGAAGGTAAAAGATTGCAAAAAGGTTACCGGGGACAGATTTGCACATCTGTGCAATGTAATAAGCGGGCAGGTCAAAGTAGAAGATCCCTGTACTGCAGAAATTGATATCGGAAGAAGGATGGCTATAGCCAGGAATCATTCGGTGACACATTTGCTTCAGAAGGCATTGAGAAAGCATCTGGGCACCCATGTTGAGCAGGCGGGGTCCCTTGTGACGCCGGACCGATTAAGGTTTGACTTTTCTCACTTCAAGGCATTAACAAAGGAAGAACTGGATCTGGTAGAAAAGGAAGTAAATGATGCCATTCTTGACAGTCTTGATATTAATATAATGGAAACATCCGTGGAAGAGGCAAAAAAGCTTGGGGCAATAGCACTTTTCGGTGAAAAGTACGGCGATAAGGTAAGAGTGGTTTCAATGGGAGGTTACAGCATTGAATTGTGTGGAGGAACTCATTTGAAAACCACGAGCCAGGCAGGCTTATTCAGGATAATAAGCGAAGGCGGAATAGCCGCAGGGGTCAGGAGAATTGAGGCTGTCACCGGAGAAAAGGCTTATGAATATGTGAAGGAAGAAAAAAAGCTTATGGATGAAATATGCGACAGACTTAAGACTCATCCAAGCGACTGCTCAAAGAAAGTCGATGCAATTCTTAAGCAGCTTAAGGAAGCCGAAAAAGAAAGGGACCTTCTAAAATCACAAATGGCTGCATGCATGCTCAATGATCTTATTGCTTCTTCCACTGAGGAAAAGGGAGTAAGATACCTTGTTGCAAAGCTTGACAACATGAATATGGACAGTTTGAGAGAAATGGGAGATAAGCTCAGGGATAAGCTGGGGACTTCCTTTGTGATGCTTAGCTCCTTTGATGGAGAAAAAACGGTTTTGGTTGCAATGGCGTCGCAGGATGCGGTTCTTAGGGGTGTTCATTCAGGAAATATTATTAAGGAAGCTGTGAAGCTTGCGGGAGGAAGCGGCGGAGGAAGACCGGATATGGCACAGGGGGGAATAAAGGACATAGATAAAGTAAAAATTGCAATGGATGCAGTGCCCGGTATATTGAGCAGAATGATTACGACACAGTAGGAGAAAGATGTGACGCAGTCACATTTTTCAGTCACGAGTCGCTAGTCGCGAGATACGAGAAAAGCCAGGGTATTCCTTGGGGGTCAAAGATTCTTCACTGCGTTCAGGATGACATACTACCTCAACAATCTGAGCATTTTGCACAAAG
>JAKPKE010000147.1 GCA_029553855.1 Bacillota bacterium
TATAGATTATAAAAGGAAAGTGTCAGAGTGCCATAATATGGATGGCATTCTGTTTTTCTGTCTTTTTAAAAAGCACCGATTACATCGATGCTCTTTGGTCGGAGTGACAAGATTTGAACTTGCGACTTCTTGGTCCCGAACCAAGCGCGCTACCAAACTGCGCTACACCCCGTGCTTAGATATTATAACCCGTCTTTTGTGTTCTGTCATCTGCTATTTTTTAATATTCTTTATGTCATCATATCGGTTATATCCACATCATCGTCTTTGCTTTCTTTTCTGACAAGCATATTTAAGAAATTCGTTATAGGTTTCCTGAATATTATTACAAGTCCTATAAGAACAAGCATTATGACAATAACCAATATCATCTGTCCTGTTGTCCATTTGAGCACACCGTCTCCTAAAAATGCCAAGGATAGAGTTGAGGGTATTCTTGCTACAAGCGCTAGGAATAAGAATATGCTAAAGGGAAGCATCACTATCCCGGCAACATAACATAAAAGGTCGTCAGGTAATCCCGGAATAAGGAATGCTAAAAGGAAGAATATGGGACCGTTTCTTTTGACAAAATCCACAACTTTTTTTGTCTTTCCTCCTCCCGCCAACTTTTCGGTAAGAGGCTCTCCAAACGCTCTCCCCAACCAATAAACGGTTATTGATGCCAATACTGTTGCCGTATGGTTGACGGCAAAACCTCCCCAGGTACCGAACAGCATACCGCCTACAAAATATGTTATCTGACCCGGTATGGGAGCAATTACAACCTGTAAGTAGGAAAGCAGAAAGAACAGAGCGGGACCCCATTTGCCTTTACTGTCAATGTATTCTTTAAACTGTTCGCCATTTAACTGGAATAAGTCCCACAGTTGTTTTCCTTTTTCGGTCAGAATAAAGATAAGAAAGGCTAAAATAATAGCAGATGCTATGATAAGCTTTATATTCCTTCTTCTTATCTTTTTCTTTTTATCTTCACTCATCTTTTTATTGATGCAATCATTTCTTTAAGCATGTTTCCGTATTTTATGTATGATTGGAAAAGCTCTTCATCACCGGCGGGTTTCTCTCCTGTATGAACAATGGCAGCTACATGCGGTTCAATGGATATAACTCCGTCATACTTGTCCTCATTGATTAGAATATCCAGTATTTCTCTTACTTTTCCTTCACCTTCTCCTACGTAGCGGAATTGATTTTCCAGACCGGGTCTTGCAATAAGTGCATCTTTGATATGTACATAATCTATATTCCCCCTCAGTCCTTGAAAAAACTTCATAGGCTTATCATAACCGTGAGCCACTACATTTCCCGTGTCGTAAAGGAGTACAAAGTTGGGACTGTTTACTTCCTGTTTAAGCTCCAGCATATTTTCCGGAGTTTCTCCTCCCCAACCCGTGCAGTTTTCGTGAGCCAGTATAACATCCAGATCCTCGGCCATCTTTGCAAGTTCTTTACATCTTCTGATTACTTCTTTCTTTGTGTATTTTTTATCGTCTTCATCGGGAATCCAGGACATTATCCTTATATACCTGACATTGAGCATCTTCATCCTCTTTGCAGATATTTTCAGATCCTCTTTGTCAATATTGAAATCCCCTCTTATGCTCCTGCTCCAGTTACCTATAGCTGAAGAAAATGCAGTTACTTTAAAGTTGTGTTCTTCAATAATTTTCCTTACATTATCAAACTCCTGATCACTGAAGTTGGTGGTGGAAGGATTAACACCGTTATGATTTCTTAATTCCAAGGTATTCCACCCTAATTTTTTGTGCGCTTCAATCTGCGTGGTAATATGTTTGCCCGCTTCATCGCTGATTCCCGTAATAATCATTTCTTCTCCTCTTTATTGTTTTC
>JAKPKE010000154.1 GCA_029553855.1 Bacillota bacterium
AAAGAAGATGGCGGGACCGGATATTGAAGTATACAGCATGCTTGCACCGTCCCGCTCCACCTATCTTGCATTAACAAAATATGATTTCTTAAGTTCCCGTGCTGCAAATGTCGAACAGATAAACAGCAAGATTGATAAGTCTGTCAAAAATGTAAATGTATTGCGCTCCATGGTCGAACATGTTGATGAATACATATATTACCGTACGGATCATCACTGGACACACCTGGGTGCTTATTACGGCTATACGGAACTTATGAAAGCAAGAAACAGGCAATCGGAAATAATCCCTTTAAGCAAATACAGTGAAAAACTTGTCGTGGAAGGTTATCTCGGGTTTTATAATAAGCCGTACCTTACACAGGCCGATTACGATAATCCCGATACCATAATCGCATACTATCCGATAGTAGATTACAAATACATTTACAACAGTCAGGATGTTTCAATTGAAAAGCGACTCATCAATAAAGAAAGGGTCAAACCCGACAAAGATTATTACCTGCTGTTTTCCGACGGAGGTTTCGGAACATACAGTGAAATAACCACATCGTCCGACTCCGATCTTAAGTGTATGGTTATAAAAGACTCTTTCGGAGATTCTTTAATATCCTTCCTGTTGCCTCACTACAAGACCATATATGTAGTGGATTCCCGCACATACAACAAGGCATTCTGCGGTAATATGAATATCATAGACTTTGCCAAATCCAAAAAAGTGGATGAAATAATAGTCAATTACTGGATTACCGAAATTACATACATGGATGATTTTATGAAGAAAGCATATGCAACGCTGGAGTAGTTACAAAGGTATTCCGGTTGCATTTTTCAGGAGTTTATCCCTCTCCTTATAATCGGGCATATACTTCTTTACAAGGTCGTAAAAAGGTTTCTGATGGTTCCGGTGCCGCAAATGACACAGTTCATGAACTATCACATAATCCACGGCTCTTTCGGGATACAAGATTAATCTGTATGAATAACATATTCCGCCTTTTTGAGTGCAGCTTCCGAATCTTCTTTCCGAGGATGTTATTTTAATATATGCAGGATACAGCCCCGTTATTTCCGAATAATATTTTGTTCTTTCGGTAAGTACCTGTTTAGCCTGTTTCTTTAACTCCTTAATCTGTTCGTCTGTAAAATCTTTCACCGAAGGTCGGTTCTTCTTAATCTCTATCTGCCTGTCTATCCACTTTTCATGATCGGACACAAATTTATCAATGACTTTTTTTGAACAAAAAACAGGAGCCCGTACTGTAACGGTACAATCCTGTGAGATTCTTAAAGATATTGTTCTTCTTCTTGAACGTATTAAAATGTAGTCGTGCATACGCAAAACACAATGGTATTAAACAAATATGTTAATTCCGGCTCTACTTAAAGAATTTTATGATAGCCAGAATTACACCTACCACACTGTACAGCCAGACCAAATATCTGACTATGCTCATAACAGTATTTACAACGGGAATACCGCGTAAGAGCCATTGAATCAGTCCTACAACAACCCCTAAAACCACATAAAGCAAGATTGCTATAACCAATGTGCCGAGTTTTTTCTTCTTAACATTTTTATTCAGCGGAAATAGTGCGTCCATATATGTCTCCTTCTATTTGTGATACTTACACTTTATCATACGGAGCCGTTAAAAACAATGCGATTAAGTGAACAAAAATATATTGCCTTCTCTTTAACCCGATTATATAATAAAACGAAACTGCTAGGAGAGCAACATGACTTTTTTTGAACTGCTGCTGATAGCGATAGGACTTTCAATGGATGCTTTTGCGGTTGCAATATGCAAAGGTCTTTCACTTAAGAAAGTAACCTGGAAAGATGCCTTGACCGTAGGGCTCTATTTCGGTATTTTTCAGGCTGCTATGCCTTTGGCAGGCTTTCTTATAGGATCTGCTTTCGCAGGAATTATTGACAAATGGGACCACTGGGTTGCTTTTACTCTTTTGGCGGTAATAGGAATTAAGATGATTATAGAGAGCAAAAAGAGAGGCTCCTGCCGGTCTTCGGAAGACAACAGTCAATCTTTAAGTTTTAAACAAATGCTCCCTTTGGCAATAGGCACCTCCATCGACGCTCTTGCGGTCGGTGTATCTTTTGCCTTATTATCCATTAAAATCCTTCCCGCAGTCAGTTTTATAGGAGCTGTTACACTTATCTTATCTTTTGCCGGGGTATATGCAGGCAGTATTTTCGGGTGCAGGTTCAAGTCGGGTGCGGAAATTACGGGAGGTATAATATTAATACTGACCGGTCTTAAGATACTGCTCAGTCACCTCGGAGTTATACCCTTTTAGCTAATCTTTTTCACAGTATAAATAATTGCAGTCCAATCGGATAAACAATACAATACACATTAATAATTGTGCATCTGTATTGCGGATAATTCCGACTCAAAAATCAAAAAATATTACATGAAATTCATAAACAGGTCGAAGTTCATGCCCCTGACTTTATCCTGTATGGTAACCATGTCGTATATCCACAGTATACCGCAAAGACCGCCGGTCAATAACTTCAAAATTCCCATTCCGATATCGTTCATGAGGAATCTGTCTACACCTAACTGCCCGATAAATATCGAGACCAAAAGGTATGTGGTGGGATCCTTCATCTGAACGAACATCAAACGCTGAATTTGCTCGTCGGTCATGGAATCCAATTTTTCTTTCACGGCATATAATTTTTCTGCCGGAAAAAACTTCTGATTAGTCATAAAATAGATGTCTGCTTTTGCGCTCATGTCTCTCTCCTTTATATAAAACATTTAATACTCTTATGTATTTTATCTGATTCAAATGCCGCTTCAATTATTTTCATTACTCTTCTTAGTTCTTCATGCTTAACTATAATATCTTCTTTTCCGTTAAGATAGGAAATAACATTCATATAGTACTCAATCCATTGGCTCTGCACTTCCGGAAGTGCAAGTTCCTCCAGTGTTTCTTTAGGACGCGGTGCCATGGTTCTGGTAGGACCTCCTACCGTCTGTACTACTTCCGGTTCCCATTCCATTACTATCTCGCTGGCTTTTGTTATCTTTCCTTCACATTCCCAGTTTTTCACAATCAGCGAACCGTGATCGGCGTTAATATACCATCTGGGCATTTTTTCCAGACAATAAGTACCTACTTCAATTTGTGCGGACAAGCCCGATTCAAACCTAAGCAACAGTTTAAAATAGTCATCCACTTCAGGAGTTTTAATACTGAAAAGCTGACAGTAAACTTCCGTAACCTTTTCATCAATCATATACAATATCTGATCTATTAGATGAACACCCCAGTCCAACAGCATCCCGCCACCGGCTACCTTGTATGCACGCCATCCGTGCATAACTCCATTTTGTCCGTGTACTCTTGACTCGATAGTATAAGGCTTGCCGATAGTATTGTCAGTAAGAACCTTTTTCACTATTTTATAATCCCTATCCCATCTTCTGTTCTGATGAACGGTAAACAATACATTATTCTTTTGGGATGCAGCTATCATGGCATCCAATTCGGTCAGACTCATCGCTACGGGTTTTTCACAGACCACATGCTTTTTGGCATCCATTGCCATAATGGAATAGTATTTATGGAAGTTGTTGGGTGTAGCCACAAGAACTATGGAAAAATCACCGTACTTCAAAAAATCATCAACATTATCATATATTTTTAATCCGTTTTCCTCTGCTACCTTAAGTCTCTCGGAATCTATATCAAAGGCGCTTGTTACTTGCAAACCGGGCACTTTGACAGAATTTTTATGATGCCATGAAGCCATTCCGCCATATCCGATTATACCCATTTTGTATCCCATATGATACCTCCATCCATTTCATATTATTACTTATAACAAGTCATGTCAACATCAAAAAACCGTAATACTTGAGTAATATTTCCGTAAAACTCTTTTACCGGATTTTTATATAATTTTAAGCATCAGTTTCTATCTTTCTTTAACTTTAAATCGGTCGATTTTACTCCCATGAATACAAAATAACCGTTTTTGCGAAAAATCGGCATGATACGGAGGATTACTCAGTGTCAGAGTAAAATCATTACACAAAACATTCTCATATGCATCTATATCACATTTATCCAATATTAAAAGAGTACCTTTATCGGCACTCTTATATGAAAACAATTTATCCGATGTTTTGAAGGTCAACTCAAAGCCGAATACCTTCTCACATATTCCCAATTAAATACCTCTGTTCTATTGTGCCGGCTTCACGTATGATCCGTCATCCGGAACAATCTTATACTCATCCTTGGAAGCACCGGGTGTACGGAAAATGATGATATAGTATTTCCCGCCGTCGACAAATCCGTTTTCAGGAGTTATAACATCTCTGCCGACTTTAAAACCGCCAAAGAACACACTTAAAATATTAGGATCTTTCTTGTGTATATCCATCGTTATTTCCAGCACATCACCGGGTTTGATATCCGACCATTGTTGCTGAATTTTTACTTTCCTAATCCATTTGAGTGCAACCGTGTTCGGAGTTGTATTGGTGATAGTGTATGTGGCTGTTTCCGGTTCTCCGCAACCCGCAAGTGAAAGACATAATCCTGCTAACAGTACCAATACCATAACCAGAGAAAGAACTCTTTTTAATTTCATTATATATAACCCCCCTTTTTTTATATGCTTTTTAGACTTCACCATTTGTATTCTATCATTTATTCACGTCTCTTACTATATGAAAAATATGACATTCGTTGTGTTTAAATAACATTGCTTCTAACAACACCAAGTTTGCTTATGCAGGTATATCCATTATATATGCATAAACTCCATTAAATTTGCTCATTTTTGAATATTTATGCAGTATTTCGGCATACACTGTATTATCTGCCATAAAATGCCACATTTTTCACTCTCCCTGTGCTAATTTTATTTCACCGAAACCTTCAGGCAACCTTGACAACAGTACAAACCCTATTATAAACAGCAGGATCAGAGATAAAATACCGTATCTGGAATGTCCTGTTATTATACCGAACAATCCCATAAGAAGCGGTCCCATTATGTCCGCCAATTTGCCGAATATGTCAAAGAAACCGAAGTACTCGTTGGACTCTTCTTTGGGAATAATCCTGCCGAAAAAGCCTCTTGACAGTGACTGTATGCCCCCTTGTGCCATTCCCACTACGGCCGCCAGCACCCAGAACTGCCACTCACTTACAAGGAAGAAACCGAAGATTGCCACAAACATGTATATTCCTATGAATATCTTTATAATCTTCAGTGTCCCGTATTTTGTTCCCAGTATACCGGCTATAATTGCACACGGGAAAGCTATGAACTGAGTGAGTAATAAAGCAAGCACCATGGACACAGAATCCAGTCCCAGTTCCGTACCGTATATGGTAGCCATCGTAATAATAGTATATACTCCGTCAATATAGAAGAAATATGCAAGTATAAACAGGAATATATCCTTTTTCTTCTTTATATTCTTGAATGTGTTTGCAATTCTTAAGAATGCACCTTTTACTATACCTTTCTGTTTTTCGATATAATGTACCTGATGCACATTCTTGAATAAAGGTATTGTAAACAGCAACCACCACAATGCCGTTATTATGAATGCTACCTGCATGGAAGAAGTGTCATCCAATCCGAAAGGTTGAAAGATATAGACCACGAGGCATAATATGAAAGGAATACAACTGCCTATATACCCGTATGCATATCCGTTTGAAGATACTCTGTCCATTCTGTCGTCCGTTGTCACATCGGTAAGCATGGAATCATAGAATACATTGGTTGCGGAATATCCGATTCTCGCAATAATGTATATTATCAGGAAGGACAGCCATGTATTCATAAATGCCATCGCGAAAGCTCCCAACAGACCTACCGACAATGCTATAGCAAACATTTTCTTCTTCATACCTTTGTAGTCCGCTATCGCACCTAAAACAGGTGAAAGCAATGCAAGTATTAAAATTGCCACTGAATTCGCACTTCCCCATAGTGCTGTTGCCTCATTGGATTCAATGGTACTTGTATTGGCTACCATTGCGGCAAAATAAATGGGCACAAGAGCTGTAGTAAGCATTGTAAACGCGGAATTGGCCACATCGTACAGCACCCAGCTCCATTCGGTCTTGTTCATTTTATTCTTCATTATTAAATTCCCCCGTTTGTACCTGTTGATGCTATTTTACACTAACTGACGTTATTTTGCACGCAATTTTCATCAAATGAAGAATTTATTTTGTCAATACTCGTATAACCGCCATACCATATGTGTCCGCATTGATTGCATTTGGCAATTCTGATGACATGAACAGACCGGACATTTTTTTGAAACAAGAGATATTTTCTGATATTCATGAATATTCTGCTGTTAAATGCTCTACTGTAAGAGGTAATGTGCATGTGCCCGCATTTAGGACATACCGACATAACATCATCACAGTATTTATTCATAACCCGGTAATCTTTATTGATAATGTACTCATTATACCTTGTCAACAAAAACAAAATGCTGATTGCATAACCCGCCGCCGACAGTGCAAATGCAAAAGCTGAAGTTATGTAGGAGAACAGTATAAGCCAGTATATAACCGAACCTGTCACTAATGAGATAACATATATAACCGTACTTGTTTTCGCTTTATCCGTATTGTTCATATCATGTAACCGCCTTTCTCAGGATAAATACATAATAACAAGAGTTGTGTACTATAATACGGACTTATATCGTATTAATCGGACTTTGTATATTCTATTTAAATTTCATCAAAAAAGAGTAAATACATTTAAAGAGCAGATAAACTGCTCTTTTCTTTTAATAAATAAGATTGAATCAAATGAAACTATCGGCTATATCTTCTTACTGTGCTTCAAAAGCCAGTCTTCCGCCTGCTTACACCACAATCCCTTATTTGCATCACAAATTTTTGCCAGCTCGGGATATCCTTTTTCTTTAAATTCGCTGATAGCGGTAAGAGGCATACTTATTCCGGTATAGATAAGTTTCTTGCCTCCCGGTATTTTGGGAAGATTTAATGTTGTTTCCGCAGCGGAATCCAAGCCGCCGATATGTGTGACCATAGCTGCAGGATTGAGTTTTCCCTCTTCAAACATGGTTATGCATTCTTTCATATCTTCAGTATTTCCGCCGCTTGTCCCCACTACATGCGTAGAGTTGTAATGCACATTATAGAAGTTGAAAGATGCCGAAAAAGTTGTATCCGACGGTCCCGCGAAGAAATTCAGGCATCCGTCATAACCTAATATCTTATCCCCCTGTTCCACCACCGGTTTTACGGGAGCAAACACAAATACATCGTCATATCCTTTATTATCGGAAAGCTCCATAAGTGCTTTAACGGGATCTTCTGCTTTTCCTGTATTGAGATATATAAGTTTGACACCGCGTTCGGCGGCCCATTCGGGAGAAAATATCTCGGCCGCTCTTACCAGTCTGGCATCATCTATATCGGTAACAACCAGAAGCGAAGGTTTCTTTTTCTGATTAACTGCATAATCTATTGCACCCAAACCCATTGGTCCCGCGCCTGCCAGTATTGCCATTTTTCCGCCTTCTTTTATGCCCATTGTGTGCTCATAATTAATTCTGTTCGTGTGATACATTGCGGCAAATGCTCCGGCTATGCAGGAGTAAGGTTCCGCCAACGAACCTTGGTAATAGGAATCTCCGTTATATTCCAAGAGGCAGTCCATTTCCATAACCTCTTTGGCTACTATCATATTCTGTATCGTTCCGCCGGTGTATCTGAATGAATAACCCGGAGCCGCATATATGTTGGAAGGATGGTTAAGGCTGGTCTGCATTGTAAAAAGCTGTCCTTTTTTATACCTGCCTTTATATTTCTTGCCTACTTCCAGTATCTCTCCGCACATCTCATGCCCTATTATTACGGGGTTCTTTGCGATATCTTTCGGTACTCTTTTATGTCCGGCTCCCTGTATGGCGGCTTTGTATGATGACATACATATACTGTCGGTTATAACTCTTGCCAATATCTCATCATCTTTTATTTCAGGCAGTTCAAATTCGTCCAGACGGAGATCGTTCACACCGTATAATCTTAATCCTTTTGTCTTCATGCTATCTGTGGCTCCTTTCTTCCTGTTTAATAACCCTAAGCTTCAAGATTTTATCAAGATTCTCCAATGCTTCTCCGGTTCCTAAAACCACACAGGATATGGGATCGTCGGAAATGGTAACCTCCAGACCGGTCTTAATGGAAAGCAAGGTGTCCAGCCCGTATATAAGGCTGCCGCCGCCGGTCAATACTATACCTCTGTCACCTATATCCGCAGATAACTCCGGAGGTGTCTTTTCCAGTACATTCTTAACACCGTCAACAATTTGCTGAACTACCTCATCAAAAGCTTCCATAAGTTCCGATGAAGTTATTTCGATGGTTCTGGGCAATCCCAGGACCAGATTCCTGCCTCTGACCTGCATTGAGACCTCTTCTTTTCTGGGATATACGCAACCGATACGTATTTTCATTTCCTCGGCCATTCTCTCACCTATCTGAAGGCTGTATTTTCTTCTCATAAACCTGATAATGGCTTCATCAAATGTATCCCCCGCTATTTTTATGGATTTGCTTTTAACAATTCCGCAAAGAGAAATAACC
>JAKPKE010000164.1 GCA_029553855.1 Bacillota bacterium
CTCATCAGGCAAATGAGTGCATAAAAAAGCAGCGCCTGTATGAAGGCGCCGCTATTTACAGAGAGGGTATAAAAAGATTAGGAGAAACGCTTATCAATCAAAAAGGACATTGTCAATAAACTGTAATGTAGTGTAGTTATACGAGTAGATGGCATTTTTAGAGATTGTTAACAGGGTGTTCCCGATATACATACCTCTTTCCACATAATTGGACCAGTTGGTAAAGTAATCCTGAGACAATATATCCAGTACTTCAAACCGGTTGTTTTGCATATCGATTTTACATACAACCAATCCTTGTGTCTTCATCTCATAGTTGTTGCCGCTTATTGAAGCGGGGAATGTGAATATGTCTTTTTCACGGTCAAACATAAAAGCCTTATGGTTGTAATTCAGTTCCGACCATGTGCCGCGTCCGCCGATAGAAGTTGTGAAAAGCTGTTTGGGATTGGCTCTGTCCGAAACATCAAACATTGCGATTTTAATACCCTGATTCAATGCTCTGCCATCCTGCTCCGTTGTATCCATTCCGAAGCCCAGTATGAGAGTATCGGAATACATGTGCATATAGGTCGAGTATCCGGGAATCTTGAGTTCTCCGTCTACTTTGGGATTGTACGGGTCGGAAAGATCCATTACGAATAGAGGGTCAACCACCACGAATGTAACCATATAACCGATATCACCGTTAAATCTTACGGAATATATCCTTTCACCGGGTGCCATATTCTGTATTGTGCCTGTCTGAACCAGATTTTCATCAAAAACATATACGTTATTGACCGATTTGCCTTCCAAATTATCGGTAACCGCTATTCTGAAGAATCCGTTGTATTCATCCATTGCAAACTGATTGATGGGGTATCCCGTAATCTTGGCGGTGGCAACATAATTCAGCACTGCATTATCTGCACGGAATTTATGTATTACGGTTTCTTCCTTGTAATAATATGAGTCCTCTTCGGGTAATATTTTTCTGACAGGTTTGTAAGGATACTGTGAGTAGGTAACATACAGGTTTTCATGGGACATATATACGGTCTGGCCGCTTCCTAAGTAAGTATTAAGGTTAATATCCTTTGTAAGATCGGATAAATCAACAGCACCCAGTATCAGATATGATGAACATTCGGTCTCGTCGAAATAGAAGATATCGGAAGGTGACTGGTATGTGGTTTTACCGTTTTCAATATAGCAGGGCAGAAGATCCGTATCCTTTAAATAATAGTAATAGGGGGTGTAGTTGCAGATTAAATAAAGAGAGTTGCCTATCTTTCTGGAATCGGAGTAGTAACCCTTTATCATTACATCCTTAAGTAATTTGAGTTCCGCTATATCGGTTTTGTCATATATGTATGCTGCTGAGTAGGAGCCTTCCATGTCGTAGGATGTTCCGATTACTATAAGGAATTGGTCATCAACATATATCTCAGCGGGACTGAAGTTTTTACCGAAATCCTTTATTTGTTTTACCAGTTCCAAATAGCCGTTAGAATCGACAGAGACTATATTTACAAAACCGTAACTGCTGATGGAATATATAAACTTACCGTCGGTCTTTACGGTATCCGCTTCATCCACTCCCGCCACCTGTGTATTGGTCTCGGAGTGCGATTGGCTCGCATCACCCGTCGCTGTTACCGATTCTACTGCATAGTCCGGTCCGTTTGCATCCTTGGCTAACAGAGCGCTGCCTACCGATCTGTACCATCTGGAGAAAATATTGTCTTTGGATGCATCCAGCAGTGACTTGAGTTGAGAAAGACTTTCAATGCTTTTAATACTTTCATCTCTCACAACAGCCGACGGTTGCGGTGAAGGTTGAGTAACATCGGTGCAACCGGTCAGCAGTAATATGAGAATTAACAAAACAGCTATCAATTTTTTCATTTTTATATACCGTCCTTTTTTAACTTACAGCATTTAGACGGGCAGGAATCTGTAAAAGTTCTATAAAAGTTCCAAAAGAGTCAGTATTGGTTTAAAAGAACTCAGGGTTCTTTGATGAATTACTGTTGTAAATGATATAATTAAAGTAGAAAGGAGAAGAGAAGTGGATATAAACAAAGTATTGGACAATTTGAGGAAGAACAACATGAATGCTGTTTTTGCGGAAAACAGAGATTGTGCCAGAGAGTTGGTTAAAGAAATGCTTTTCGAAGATGCTTCGATTACAACAGGCGGATCGGTTACTCTCGACCAATGCGGAATAACAAAAATGATTCGTGAAGACCGGTATCGCTTAGTTGAAAGAGGCGATAAAGCTGCCATGTTCAGTGCGGATTTCATTCTTTCCGGCACAAATGCCATAACCGAAGACGGTAAACTGTACAATGTCGACGGTTACAGCAACAGAGTGGCTTGTATATGTCACGGGCCTAAAAAGGTAATAATAGTTGCCGGTGTAAATAAAATAGTTAAGGATATACAACAGGCTGTTTTGAGGGTAAAACACATTGCGGCACCGAAAAACTGTATCAGATTAAGCAGGAATACCCCCTGTGCCCGTACGGGAAAATGCATATCCGATGATATTAACAAAACCTGTAACACAGCCGACATGATATGCTGCAACTATGTAATATCGGCAAAACAACGTGAGCAGGGAAGAATAACGGTAATAATAGTTAACGAGGAATTGGGATACTGATATGTTGAGAAAAGTGTGGGAGCGATTGCTTAAGGATATAAAAAAAGCATGGATTCCCGTTACGGCATGTATAGCATATGTGGTAATAATGACGCTTACGGTAGGAGAGGTATGTCCGTCGAAATTACTTTTCGGAGTACCGTGTGCCGGATGCGGAATGGTGAGAGCTTTTGAGCTGCTTATCACATTCAGGTTCAAAGAAGCCTTTATTATGCATCCCGGGATATATGTTATATTAATTGCTTTCATTATATTTATCGTCATGAGATACTTTCTTAACAGCAACGTAAAACAGATTAAGCTTTTGGCAACCGTGACTTTGTCGCTCCTGTTTGTCATATTTGTTGTAAGGGCAGCCACATCATTCGGTACCGAACCGTTAACCATATACAACAATGCAGTATTATTGCACTTTATAAGATTGTTTTATTGACAATATTTCATCTCATAATATAATTTAACTTGAAAAGGAGGGATTAAAAATGACTGAAACTAATAATCAACAGAATAACCAGGACATTCAGGAAACTGCGGAAATGGAGAACAATAATGTGGTAGAAGAAACCATTGTTGATGATGTGCAGCAGGATAATGAGCAACAGGAATATCAGCAGGAAACTTATCAGCAACAAACGTATCAGCAGGAAGCCTATCAGCAACCGGTCTATCAACAGCCTGCTGTTACCAAATCGGACACATCAAAGACTATTTCCATACTGGACTGGATATTAACTATTATTGTAATGTCCATACCTGTCGTCAATATAATAATGCTCTTTGTGTTTGCTTTTGCCGGAGAAAAGGAAAGTAAGAAAAATTTATTCAAAGCCCAGATTATTCTTATGGCTACAGCCGTGATTGCTTTTATTGTATTCCTGATAGTGTTTGTAGTGTTTATGGGACACAGACTTCCGGAGTTATTGGATCAATTGAATCAATTCAAAGAGCAGTACGGTTACTAATCAGCATCTGCTATTGTATAGCATAAAGATAATGCTGATAAAAGCTAAAGATGTAAAGGCAAAAAAAGAACCCGGGTTACCGGGTTCTTCAGTTCTAATTTTTTTACTTGATAAATCAGTTCAGGCTGTTCCATACCTCATTATAATTCTGATTGGAAGTCTTTCCTAATTTAGCATTCATGAAGTCCAATGTGGCCTGAGGATTGAACGCCATAACCGTCTCAAGATAAGCCTTGAGAGCTACTTTGGGTTCAACTTGGTCAACCATTACGCTGGATACATACAGCATTCCTGCTTTTGCCCATTCGCTTATATGATCGGTATATTCCGGATTTGTGGGCTGTTCGTATTCACCCGTAAGTATGTATAATCTGCCGTCATTGTACTCGTGGAACACATCGTATCTTCTCTTAAGATTTGCGGCATTTATCTGTACCTGGTCAGCATCCCATTGCGGGTTTCCGGAATAGTATGCCGATTTGTATCCGTATTCACCGATATCCAGAGCATATCCGGGGTGTCCGCCGACTATAGCCGGGCATGAGGTGCTCTTTACATTACCTTCATTATCGGCTTTGTAATGAAGCTGATATACGTTCATGCCGTCAAGCATGAAACCGGTTTTTGCATTTTTGTCTGTCTGAGGTACACCGTATCTGAATGTGAAGAAACCTTCCGCAGAACCGTATGCCCAGTTAATGAACCAGTTAATAACTTCCTTGGGCTGCTGTGTATTGGCCATCAGTACATAAGGAGATCCGATTTCCGTCTTCCAGCAATTTATCTTCTGAGTTACATAACCGGAAAGTGCACCGCATGCTACCATATAAGCCTGGTTTCCTGCAGTTTTCTTTACGGCATTCTCCCATGTAATCAACCATCCATCCCAATAGAAACAGGAGCCTGCATGTCCGTTGGAGATAAGGTTTCTGACATTTGTCGAGCTCATGGAGAATAACTCGGGATGAACCAGTCCTTCGTTGTAGCACTTTCTTAAGAATAAGCATGCTTCAGCCATAACGGGCTTTATAACCGGA
>JAKPKE010000201.1 GCA_029553855.1 Bacillota bacterium
AATACAGCTTCATGTTTGTTGCCGAATAATAATGCCATTACTGCCACGCATAGTCATAATCCCGTTTATAATCAGGTAAGCAGCAACAATTATCGAGCCGCCCAAATCCACATACCGCACCGCCGGCGCTCCGGGAGCAACAGCAACGAATGTCAGTGCGATTGTTACACAAGCATCTACCAGCGACTTTGCACGGTAGAGCCTGGATTGCACCGCGAGTATTGCATCTGGTTTTTTGTGATTGAGTTTATAATAACGCAGCCAGAACCACGAGTTCGTAGTAACTCCCAACACTGCGATTATAAGACCCGGAATGACATTCCCCTTTTCCGTATTGGGTGAAAACAATGCTATAAACATCATAGCGGCACCAGACATGCACATAGCCGCTCCAACGCTTAGATTTGCGATGCGTTCAAGTTTATCTTTACGTATTATATCCGGCTCACCGGTTTCATGCAGGATGCGAAACACTAACCACGACACAATAATAGCGGCAAGCTCCGCCGTGCGGCGAATAAAGTCTGCCAGCTGCGTGGAAGAATGTCCAAAGAAAAGCGCTGCACCTACAACTAAAGGGCCGGGCGAACTCATTACCACCGAAGCAAGAAGTGTGCGCTCTTCTGATTTTGGATTCACAGTATCACACCCCCCACAAACGAACCAATGAAATCAAAACTGCCGCCGCTGCAAAAGGACAGGTCAAAGTATCCATACCGCCTTTAGTATAAAGTTCCACGGCTGCGCATACCGCTGCTGTCACTGCCGCAATCGGGATATAGCCGTACCATTCCGCTGTACCGTTTGCAAGCAAGACAATCAGCACTGAAATAAAAGACACTACAAACATCGCGAGAGTTCCCTCGAGGCTTTTACGCCCTTCAATCAATCTTCCCTCTATGTAATGTCGTCCTAAACGTATTCCGACCAATGCCGCCGCTGCGTCGCCCAAACCCCAGGCAAACACCGATGCAATCACCAAATATTTCTCACCTATCCAACCCCAACATACACATATCAACACTGCGAACATGCTGAATACTACAACAAGACTGCTCTTGATTTCTCCGCATTTACGCTCTGTAAGCAGCTCGGAATAACCCGGTATGCGCTCAGCAAACACAAGAATCGGATATACCATTACTATGAAAACAACTGCCGCCATTGCCGATATCCACCAAGTCATAAATGCGTATGTGAATACCAGTATTGAACCTAACAGTATAAGGTGCAGGGTCTTACGAAATACCTCCATATGTACGGAAACAAACCTGCGTAATAAAAGCGCAGCCGATGCGCAGACTGCAAAATATATAAGTAGTATTCCGTAACCGGTTATAAACTCAAGCATTATCTGTCCCCCCGGATCTAAGATTTGCCGAGACTCTGCACATATTCTTCATTTAACCTTTTTTCTCAACAACAAATTAATCTGTTTAAATGTATAATTTGACATATCTGCAATTTATCCTTCAATGATGCAAATAATACTGCTTCTTGATTAAGTCTGCACAAATTATCTTTTCAAGAAGAACAAAGGCGGCTTTGCAGCATTTGCCGCCCATGCGCCTTTTCCGAATGCAATGAGGAAATAATGGCGCGGGCACTCAAAACAAAAAACCTGCAAGGTCATTTTCCCCGCAGGCATTGAAATCATATGGTTCCAGGTCGTTCTCGCCTTCTTATAGTATAAAAGCAACTATCGCATTTCTTATATACTGACCGCCTTAACAGGAAAGCAGCTGTCGCATTTCTTCGGTATTAATATATGTCAACAGCTTGTAATCAATATTTCAATGGTGTTTTTTCACAAAGTTAGATTTGATTTTTGGATAAATTTCCTTTGCTATCTTTTCGCTGGAACTATGTTTATTGACAATACTAAATAATAGGTTTATACTAAGTATATACATTATATATACTGTTATCGATAGGAGGGATATATAGTGAGTACTGTAAAAATTCAAAAATGGGGAAACAGTCATGGAATACGTTTGCCGAAATACGTGCTTGATAAAGCTAATATAAAAGAAGGCGACACAGTTGAAGTTGCATTGGAGGGCGACAGGATAATAATTTTTCAAACAAAGAAAAAACTAATTGATTATTCTCTTAATGAGCTATTTAAAAATTACGATGTCAGCTGCAAACCGGATGAAACCGATTGGGGAAAGCCCCTCGGCAAAGAGGAGTGGTAGCATATGCCATATATACCGAAACAGGGTGATATAGTCTGGATTACTCTGGATCCCCAGACAGGACATGAGCAAAAGGGCAGGAGGCCTGCATTGATATTATCAAATGACAGCTTTATTCGGCTGACCGGATTAGCCTTAGCATGTCCAATCACGAGAACTGATAATCACTTCCCGTTGCATTTAGAGTTATCCGGATACAAAACTTCCGGATTTACTATGCTGGAACACATAAAATCTTTGGATTATGAGGCAAGACAAATTGAATATATTGAATCTTTGGAAGAAAAGGATCTTATAGAGGCTTTATCCCGGGTTAACGCTTGCTTCTAGACATACCGCCAGCTTGTAAACTTTTGGGCGAACACTGTTCGTCCCTGCGAAAACAAAAAAACCTGCAAGGTCATTTTTCTTGCAGGTTTTGAAATCATTTGGCTCCCGGTCAAGGATTTGAACCTCGACAAACTGATCCAGAGTCAGTTGTGCTACCATTACACAAACCGGGAATATATGCTCGGCTTATCACCGACAAAATTTATTTTATCATGTATCGATGATTTTAGCAATACTCAATTTTTGATAAATTGGCTGTAGAACAAAGGCGGCTTCGCCGCATTTGCCGCCCATGCGCCTTTTTCGAGTGTGCGAGAAAATTCTGGCGCGGGTACCTAAATTAAGGATTTTTATTGTATAGGAAAGTTATACTTTCCTATACAATAAAAAAGCATGGCAAACCTGAATCTGCCATGCTTTTTTATTTATCTTTACTCTTTTTCCTTTTCTGCGTTAACAGCCTCGATTATCTTCTGTGCTGTCTGAGCGGGCACTTCCTCGTA
>JAKPKE010000211.1 GCA_029553855.1 Bacillota bacterium
ACATACTTCCCCTACAGCCGGAGTAATTCACAAACTATGTCGCATCTTTCTCCTTATCCGCAGCCGCTCCTCATTGATATTTATTTATAGATGTTTTAAAATGGAAGAAGAATACTTCCGGGAAGAGGTGTAATTTTTGAAGTTCGACGAAGAGACAAAAAAAGAGATATACTCTTGGGTAAAAACAATACTTTTTGCAGTTGTGCTTGCAGTGATTTTCAGGACATACATATTCAGAACGGCTTATGCAATGAGCGTGTCAATGGAGCCTACGCTGCATGAAGGACAGGTACTCATCGTGTCTAAGGTAAATTATCTGGTTGGTGAGCCCAAAAGGGGAGACATCGTGGTAATTGACAGCAGGCAGGATAAACTTGAGCACTTGAACCTTATTAAGAGGGTGGTGGGTCTGCCGGGGGAGACTATAGAGATAAAAGATAACAGGGTGTATATAGACGGGAAGGCACTGGAGCCTGATTTTACAGAATCACCTACACCTGATTTCGGATTTGAAAAAACGACCATACCAGAAGGAAAATATATGGTAATGGGCGACAACAGGGGAAACAGCAGGGACAGCAGGTTCAAATCCGTCGGGTTTATTGAGGAGCAATACCTGGAAGGCAAGGCTGTATTCAGATTATGGCCTCTGAATAAAATAGGAGCACTTAAGTAGGCTATATCCCCGGCAATAATGCCGGGGTTTTTTATTGTATAAGAAAGTATAACTTTCCTATACAATAAAAACCTTTATTTAACTGCCCGTGCCAGAATTTCCTTCGGAAAAGGCACATGGGCTTCAAATGCGGCTAAGGCCGCCTTTGTTTTTTTCAATCAGGATAGCATTATGTTAACTATATTAGATTGTATTCTGCCAAATTATCCGATAAAATATAGATAATGTAAATGATCCCGTGTCATTCCGAACACAGCGAGGAATCTTAACTTCGAAGCTCAGCCAGAATCCTCGCATCTCGTATCTATATTTTTACAGGAGGCATATCATGAGAATACTGCACACATCAGACTGGCATCTTGGGAAGACCCTTGACAGTATCAGCCGGATAGAAGAGCAAAGGCAATTCATAGATGAACTGTGCGGAATCGCAGAGAATGAGTCCGTAGACCTGGTGCTTGTTGCCGGCGATATTTTTGATACATATAATCCTTCTTCCGCAGCGGAAGGGCTGTTTTACGATGCAATGGACAGGCTGAATTCCGGAGGCAGGCGGACCGTGGTAGTGGTTGCCGGCAACCATGACAGCCCTGACAGGCTATGCGCTGCCAGCCCCCTTGCATTCAAAAATGGAATAGTTCTGCTCGGATACCCCGGGAGCGATGCAGCGATATACGGGGGCAGCTCCATATTGCAGGCAGGACCCGGTTGGCTTGAAATAAGGCCCGGAAGCTCAGAACACAGCGCTGTGATAATAGCATTGCCCTATCCCTCCGAATCCCGGCTGGAACAGCTTATATCGGATGACCCTCGTGAAGACAGGCTTCAGCAGGCTTATTCCGACAAAATTGCGGAATTATTGCATGGTCTGAGCAACAATTTCAGGGATGATACTGTGAACCTTATAGTTGGCCATCTCTATCTCAGGGACGGAAAGACATCGGACTCGGAAAGGCAGCTTGGGGGCGCTTTGGTTGTAGACCCCGGGCAGCTTCCCGATGCGCATTTTATTGCCCTGGGACATCTTCACAGACCTCAGAGGATAAAGAGCGCACCGTCGCCTGCGTATTACTCCGGGTCACCTATTGCTTACAGCTTTTCAGAGACCGATTACAGCAAGGTGGTGTATATAGTGGATGCCTTCCCCGGCAAAGAATCGGAGGTCAGGGAAGTATATCTTAATTCGGGGAAACCCCTGAAGCAGTGGCGGGCAAAAAACGGAATCGAGGAAGCATTAAGGTGGTGCGAAGAAGGGAGAGACAGGAATGCATGGATAGACCTGGAGGTTTATACCGATAGGGCACTGACAATGGAGGAACAGAAGAAGCTCAGGGAGCTGAATCCCGGAATCATTAACATCAGGCCGGTAATTGCCGACGAGAAGGAGAGCACAATAAGCTTTGAAAGCCGTGAAGGGAAGAATATAGAAGAGCTTTTCAGGGATTATTACAGATATAAAACAGGTATGGAGGCAGCGGAAGAATTGCTCGCAACCTTCCTTGAAACAGTAAATGGCGATATGGAAAAAGAATCCGATGAAACAATGCTTGGGGGTGAGGATATTGAGACCCAGGTATCTTGAAATAGAAGGGCTTCAGAGCTTTAAAGAACTTCAGTCTATAGATTTTGACAGGCTTGGGGAAACAGGCCTGTTTGGTATATTCGGGGCTACCGGAAGCGGCAAGTCAACCATACTTGACGCATTGACCCTGGCATTGTACGGAAATGTGCAAAGGGCAAGCAGAGGTACCCAAGGGATAATAAACATGTCCCTGTCAGAAATGAGGGTTTCTTTTATTTTTGATCTGGTCAAGGGAGAGGAAAGAAAGACTTATAGGGTGGAAAGAGTATACGAGAAAAAGGAGAACTCGGAAAACTACATAGAATCAAAAGTCACCAGGCTGATTGAATTAAGCGCCGCAGGGGATGTGGTTATTGCGGACAGGCAGAAGGAGGTCAATGCTGCGGTAATAGACCTGATTGGGCTGCAATTCAGTGATTTTACCCGCTCCGTAGTACTTCCGCAAAACAAGTTCCAGGAATTTCTTTTAGCTCCCAAAGGGGAGAAAACAAAGATGCTTGAAAGGATTTTTTACCTTGAGGAATACGGCAGGGAGCTGATGGGTAAGGTGAATATGAGACTGAAACGCCTGGATAATAAGATTTCAGGTGTTGAAGGAGCTTTATCCGTATTGGGGGATATTTCGAATACTTCATTAAAGGATTCGGAAGAGACTCTGGCAGCGACAGCCGGACATAAGAAAAAAGTTGACGATGAATTAAAAGCTTCAGAGAGGGAATATAACAGCGCAAAAAATGTCTGGGAGCTTTCCGCAGAGCTGCAGGAGACGGCGGAACGCCTGGAAGAGCTTAACGGACATGCAGCCGAAATGGACGCCGTAAGGAAAAGCTGCAAAAATGCCGCAGCGGCCCGGGATCTTTCCGAGAGGATAAATGATATAAAAGCGACGGATCTGAAATTGAAAAGGACATCGGAAGAATTAAAGGCATTGGAAGCCGGTATTGAAGAATTGGAAAGGCAGCTGAAAGACGGTGAAGGCGAGCTTGAGAAGTCAAGCAGGTTAAGGCAGGGAAGAATTCCAATCCTGATCGAATATAAAACCAAGCTTGAGAAGGCTTTACAGACCAGGGAAGAATTGAGAAAAATAGAGGAGATCCTCCAAAAGCTGAGAAATGAACACATAGCACTTAGGGGAAAAATAGACCATCAGGATGAATCTATAGCGAAACAAAGGTCCGCACTTGAAGGGGTTTTGACAAAATCAGCGGAGCAGAAAGCCCGCACAGAAGCCCTTAAAGTTCAACCTGATTACAGGGACAAGATACAGAAGGGTGCCATTCTGGAAGAAGAACTGGAGCAGCTGAAGAAGATGAAGATCCGACAAAAATCCAGGCTGAATGATTTTTCAATTATTGTTGACCGGCAGAAGCAAGAGCTTAAAGCATTAGAGGAATCGGGCTTCGGATTGTACAATGATATGAAAGCGGCGGGGGAATCATATAAACGGCACAAGGAAATGAAAAGGTGGGACAGAAACGACATAACGAAAGCGGAGGAGAGGTATTACGGTATTAAGTCCGCTGCCGATGCATTAAGGCTGATACATGGAAATATTGAGGAGACGGAGGTAAAAATATCCGACTGCGAAGGGCAGATTGGGATATTGGTACAGAGGCTTGAGGGGCTTGGTGAGGAAAGGGAGAAAGCTCTGAGAGAATTGAAAAGCACAAGACTTCTACTTGAGGAAAAGAAGCAGGAACAGGAGCGAAATTCTGCATTTTTATTGGCGCAGGGCCTGAGGGATAACGAGCCATGCCCTGTCTGCGGGGCCAAGGTTCATCCGAATCCTGCGGTTCCTTCGGAGGGTATGGATATAGTGTCAGAAGCAGAATCAATAAAGGAGCTTGCAGCCCTGACCGACAGACTTGAATCGGAATACAGGGCCCTGGAAAGTGAAATTATTAAACTTACAGAACAGCATAACAGTCTAAAAAGCCGGAAAGAGGCATTAACAGCGGATAAAGAAAATAAACAGAAGGAACAGACAGAACTATACAGCAAACTCCCTGAGGATTATCGCGGATTATCGCTTTCCTTATTTGAAGACGCCCTGAACAGGTTGTCGGGAGAAAAGAAGGAAAAGTTAGAAGCTGTTGAAGACTGGGAAAAAAGGCTGGCAGAACTGGACACGGCATTGAAGAAGTCAACGGAGGAATACAGCCGTTTTCAGGTAGAAAGCAGCGGAAAACGCTCGCAGCTTGAAGCGAATAAAAAGCATTTGGAAGAACTGGATAAGACTTATGCTGAAGCAGAGGAAGCCTGCAGTGACAAGGAGGATTCATATAATGAACTTATAGAGGTTATGTGGATAAGCAGCATAAGGGATGCACTTCAAAGGATACAAAACAATGACCGTGAAGCGGAAGGTCTTTATAGGGAAATGCAGGACATGGAAAACAGAATTGGAGAGATGAGGAAGGAAATAGAGAAGGCAGAGGAAGAAAAAAAGCTCGATACGGAAAAGCTTTCGGAAAATACTGCCGAGGGCAGAGGCTTCAAATATCAGAAAGAGGAGAAGGAAAAGGAGATCCGGCTGCTTATAGGGGATAAAGATATAAGCACTGAAATATCAGGAACAGAAGAAGAAATGGCTTCTTTGGCGGAAAGGGAACAAAAAGCGCAGGAATACGTCAATACAGTCAGAGAAAAATATGAAAAAGCCATTAAAGATAAAAAGGTACATGAAAGACAAAAGGAAATATATGAGGAAAAACTGGGGGTTGATACTGAGAGACTGAACAGGGAGCTTGCGGATAAGGGTTTTGCTACTGTGGAGGCGGCGGAGGAAGCTATTATTCCCAGGGATAAAACAGTATCGATGGAAATGGCTGTCAAGGAATACGAAGAAGCCGTAAGCAGCATAAAGGCGCATAAAGGTGTAATAGAGAAAAAGCTGGCGGGCAGGAGCATAACGGATGAGCTGTGGCAGGAAATCAGCAGAAGATATGAGGCCCTTGTACTTGAAAAGGAAAACAGCATTGCAGCTTACGAAAGTGCAAAAAACAGATATGAAACAATCAAATCCAATTATGAGAACTGGCTTTCCCTGACAAAGGAACTGCAGGAGCATTCAAGGAAAAAGGAGCATCTTGAACTGATAAAGAACCTTCTTAAAGGGAATAGCTTCATTGAGTACATATCGGAGGAACGTCTCAGATACATTGCGAAGGAAGCATCCGAGACATTAGGTACTCTGACCAGGCATAGATACGGCCTGGAATTGGATACCGAGGATGGTTTTGTCATCAGGGATGATGCCAATGGGGGGATGCGCAGACTGGTTACAACCCTTTCGGGAGGGGAAACATTTTTGACATCCTTAGCCCTTGCCCTTGCTTTATCCTCACAGATACAGCTTAAAGGGCAAAGCCCCCTTGAGTTCTTTTTCCTTGATGAGGGCTTCGGTACATTGGATACCGACCTCCTGGATACGGTTATGGATGCATTGGAAAGATTGAGCACCGGAGAAAGGGTCATAGGGCTGATAAGCCATGTGCCTGAAATGAAGAGCAGAGTTACGAGACGGCTTGTGGTGGAGGCACCGGTAATCAACGGCGCAGGCAGCAGGGTATATATGGAGAAGGCTTAAAAAGGAATGTCGGAAAAAGGATATTTCCCGGGAAATATATTCATTGAATTTTCGCGTTATATATAAAGAGGAAAATATTAAGAACAAATTAATATAAAGGGGGTAAGACAGTGAATCAGGAAAACAAAAAATATGTCGCGGTTGTCATGACAGCTGTTATACTGGCAGCAGGCCTTATTGCGTCAACATTTATAGCTGTCACTGGGATAGTGGAGATAAAAGGCAATAGGTCCATAACAGTTGTGGGGTCGGCAAAACAACAGATAAGATCTGATCTTATTGAATGGGAGGGAAGCTTCTCCTGCCAGTCTCAATTTTTGCCCGAAGCCTATGCCAGGCTAAAAACGGATTCGGAGAAGATAAAGAAATACTTGCAAGAGAAAGGTCTTGGTGAAAGTGACATAATATTCACTTCCATAGACATAAATCAGATACACGAAATAAACAGCTACGGACAGTACACCGAAAATATCACGGGTTACAGACTATACCAGCGTGTGAAAATAAGCTCCGGGGATGTTGACAGGATAAGCAAGATAGCAAGGGAAGCTACGGAGCTAATTAACGAAAATGTGGAGTTTCAGTCTTTTCAGCCGCGTTATTACTATACCAAAATTGCGGATCTGAAGGTAAGTATGCTTGGGGAGGCCACCAAGGATGCAAAAAACAGGGCTGAGCAGATATCCAAAAATACCGGCAGCAGTATAGGTGCTCTGAAATCAGCAAAGATGGGTGTGTTCCAGATTACCCCCCTGTACTCGACAGAAGTGGCGGATTACGGTATAAACGATACGTCCTCATTGGACAAGGAGATTACTGCAGTGGTAACCTGCACTTTTGAAATGAAATAGGTTTTAATATTAATTTATTTTTGAGGGGGGTAATTTAATGTCTGAAGAATTGAATGACAGGAAAAACGGTTTTCTCGAACTGGTAAAAAGGATCAGATATCATAATGATGCCATAGCGGTGCTTCATTGGGATCTCGGGACAGGAGCTCCAAGAAAAGGCGTCCCCCAGAGGGCGGAAGTAATAGGGATGCTTTCTGCAGAAGCCTTTAAGCTCTCGACTTCCGATGAGATGGGAAATTATCTGTCGTACTTTAATGAGCCGGATAACAGCAGCAGACTGGATCCCATAATGAAAGCAGCGGTGAGGGAATGCAGGAAGGAATACGACAAGTACAAAAAGATACCGGAGGAAATGTATAAGGGATATGTGATATTGACCTCTGAAGCAGAATCCGTATGGGAGGATGCAAAAAAGAATAATGACTTTGAGCTTTTCAAGCCCTATCTTGAAAAGATAGTTGAATATAATCTGCAGTTCATAGAGCTTTGGGGATATAAGGAGAATAAATACAATACACTGCTTGATTTGTACGAACCGGGAATGACGGTTGAAAAGCTGGATGCGATTTTCACTGAACTGCGTAGCAGGATAGTTCCCCTGGCGGCAAAAATAAAGGAAGCGGCTTACCAGCCTGAAGATCAATTTTTGAAGCAGTATTTCGACAGGTTAAAGCAGGAGGAATTCAACCTGTATATTCTGGGCAGGATGGGCTATGACTTTGATGCGGGCAGGCTGGATGAGAGCGAGCACCCCTTTACTACGGGCATAAACCCGGGAGACGTGAGAATAACCACCCATTACTATCCCAATAACTTCATAAGCTCTGTCATGAGCTCACTTCATGAAGGAGGTCATGCTCTTTATGAACAGAATATTTGTGCCGACTTGAACGGTACTCTCCTTTGTGAAGGGGCCTCCATGGGATTGCATGAGTCACAGTCAAGATTCTGGGAAAATATCATAGGCAGGAGCCGCAGTTTCTGGCAGAAATACTACAGCGAGCTGCAGAAGGTTTTTCCGGAGCAGTTAAAGGACGTATCCCAGGATGATTTCTACAAGGCCATAAACAAGGTAAAGCCTTCACTTATCAGAATAGAGGCTGATGAAGTCACATATAACCTTCATATCATGATAAGGTATGAAATAGAGAAGGCTCTTATTAACGGAGAGATCAAGGTGGCGGACCTTCCGGAGGCGTGGAAGGAGAAGATGAAGGAATATCTCGGCATAGTGCCTCCGGATGATTCAAAGGGAGTGCTTCAGGATGTCCACTGGGCCGGCGGAAGCTTTGGCTATTTTCCATCCTATACCTTGGGGAATATATATTCGGCACAGTTGTATAATACTGCAAGAAAAGAGATAAAGGATTTTGACTCTCTTGTTTTGAATGGGGAGCTTTTTAAGATAAAAGAGTGGTTGGCAGAAAAGATACATAAGCACGGCAAGCTTTTGAAGCCGTCAGAAATTCTTATGCAGGTCACAGGCGAAGAAATTAACCCCGAGTACATGATTGATTATCTGGAGAACAAATATAAGGAAATATATAAGCTTTGATTATGTCAAGAATTTATGCCGTATGAGTTGATATACATTGATTTTCTGCATCTTCTGCGGTAAGAGGCTTGCTCATGAAATAACCTTGAAGCTCATCGCAGTCCATGCTTTGCAGCAGCACAAGCTGTTCCATGGTTTCGACCCCTTCAGCTATTACCTTTAGGTTTAGAGCATGGGCTATATCAATAAATGATTTGACAATTATAATATTACTTTTATCCTTAAATATATCACCTATTAGAGTCTTATCAATTTTCAAATAATAGGCGGGTAATTGCTTTAAATAGTTGATTGAAAAAGAGTTGGAGCCAAAATTACCTATTATTATTTTTACGCCCATGTTTGCCAGTATGCCAAGAGTCTTCAGGTTTAGATTCTGGTTTTTTAATGGGACTGTTTCTTTTATTTCGATATCAATATAGGATGCATCAATATACGTTTCTGCCAATATGTTTTTAAAAAGTTCGGGAAAGTTTTCTTGTTTGAATTGCCAGTCTGATAAATTTATTGCAATGCGAAGATTGCAATATCCATGACTTTGCCAATGCTTAAGCTGCTTACAGGAATTGCTCAGCACCCATTTGTCAAGATATTTTATCAGACCTGTACCCTCGGCTAATGGCAGGAATTCAGAAGGATAAATCAGCCCATATTTTGGGTGCTGCAATCTTAGCAGAGCTTTCATGCCTACAAGTTCATTTGTCTTTCCATTGATTCTGGGTTGATATTGAAGAAAAAACTCATTATTGTCTATAGCGCTGTAGAGTCCTTTTAATATTGAATATTTCCCAAGTGAATTTTGTTTCATGACATTCAGATTTGCTTCAAAACTGCTTTTATCCACTTTAGTTTCACCGTCTCTTTGTACAGTATTTTTTGTTGCTTATAAATCTGTTTATTACTAAATATTTTGTTATAATAATATTCTAATGTGGTTTTCTGTACTATATATTTCGATATCGCTTTGCATAAATATGGGGCAGTTTTAAAAAAATTAATATTTAGTTTTAATTGATAATAATTATGATAAAATTTTATGCTAATGTCAATCAATTTTAATTTTTTTATTGACATTTAGGGCTATGATGTATTATATTATATGAAAATATACTTTTTCACTAATAACGGAGCTGATTATATGAATACCAATAATTACATCATTAACAGAATACATCATCATAGGCAGAGCGCTTAGGCCTTATAGGAAGTTTTCCATAGGCATAAGTGCTATTTGCGCTTGTGCCTATGGGATGCTATATATAAAAACCCCGTAGGTAAATATTATACCTGCGGGGTTTTTATGTTGTAAGGGCGGGCAGTGTTTGTCTGCACAAAAAATCAAGGTTGAAATCATGGAGGGGATAAACTGTGCAAAGCTTTGGGGTTCCTCAGGGCATGAGGGATATTCTTATTGATGAAAGCAGCAGGAGGACTATATTACAGCAAAAGCTGCTCAACTATATACAGTCCTGCGGCTTCAGCCGTATAGAAACACCGCTGTTTGAGTACTATGAGCTGTTTTCCGGGGGCATATCAACAGTAGATGATGAAAGTATCATAAAGACAATAGACAGAGATGGAAGAGTAGCGGTGCTAAGGCCTGACATGACAATACCGGCAGCCAGGGTTGTTGCTACCAAGCTAAAAGAACAGCAAAAGCCGCTGAAACTATTTTACATGGGAAATGTATACAGGGCGGACAGGAAGGATCCTGAGGCAAGAAGGGAATTTTGCCAGGTTGGGGCGGAGATATACGGGTGTTCCGGAAAGTGGCTGGATTTGGAGATTATCGGCATGGCAAAGGGAAGCTTCAGGGAGGCCGGGATTTCAAATTACAAGATAGATATAGGACACGTCGGTATAACAAAGGGTATTTTTGAAGAGATAACTCTGCCGGAAGAAAAGAAAGAGTACATTATTAATCTGGTAAGCAGGAAGAATCTGGTAGAACTTGAAATGGAAGTATCCGCCCTTCCAATTGAAAGCAGATATAAAGAAATAATATGTAAACTGCCGCGATTTTTTGGAAAACCCGAAGACGTTTTCAGAAATATTAATGAAATAATAACCAATGAAACTGTAGAAAAATCAGTTGGCTATCTGCGCGATGTATATGAGAAATGCACGGATATGGGGTTAAGCTCAAACCTCATTGTAGATGCAGGAATGACGGGAAACATGAAATATTACACCGGATTGATATTCAAGGCATATGCCCAGGGCATCGGCAATGCGGTGATTTCCGGAGGCAGATATGACAATCTGCTTGAGATTCCAGGCACAAATTCAACTGCAGCCGGGTTTGCAATATATGTAGACAGTATGCTTGAAGCTGCTGAAGAGAACATTATGCAGCAGGAGAACAAGCTATTGGTCATATTCGGCGACACCAGATTCAATGAGGCTCTTGACTATTCCGAAAGACTCAGAAGGGACGGGGCAATAGTAAACCTTATTAATACCGACGATATTCTTGATCTTGAGCAATACTGCAGGCAATACGGCTACGGTAAAGTAAAAATTTTTGCGGAAAGGGATGATAAAAATGTTGAAGATAGCTATAGCGAAAGGCAGAGTGGCTGAAAAGGTAAGCGAACTTTTACTTGATACGGTTGATTATAGAAACATAATTGACTTAAGCTCAAGAAAGCTGATTTTTACCAATAAGGACAAGGAAGTTGTATTCTTTCTGGCAAAGCCTTCTGATGTTCCCGTATATGTGGGAAGCGGAGCAGCTGATGTAGGAATAGTGGGGAAAGACATACTTATGGAAGTCCGAAGCCAGACATATGAAATATTGGACTTGAAAATTTGCAGGTGCAGAATGGTCCTGGCAGGCCCCTCGGAAAAGGAGCAGGCGAGGCCTATTGTCAGGAAGATAGCTACTAAATATCCCAGAATATCGACTGAATACTTCAACAGCAAATCTGAGTCTGTAGAAATAATAAAGTTGGATGGTTCGATAGAACTAGCCCCCCTTATGGGATTATCAGATGCCATAGTTGATATAGTCGAAAGCGGAAAGACCTTGAAGGAAAACGGGCTGATAGTATATGAAAACATTTGCGATATTACTGCCAGAATGATAGTGAATAGGGTTAGCTATAAAATGAAAAATAAAAGCATAAACACCTTTGCATCAGCAATAAGTACTTCTTTTGGAGGGGGCGGAACAAATGCTCAAAGTATTGTCATGGGGTGATAAAAGCAGCATAATAAGCTTTTTGGATCGGAAGAAATACAGCTTTATACCGGACGAAGTGACAGTGGCAGTGAAAAAGATAGTTCAAAAGGTTAAAGCCGAAGGGGACAGGGCAGTCCTTGAGTATTGCAGGAGTTTTGATAACGTAAAGGATATGAAGGATTTCCGTGTCAGTGCCGATGCTTTGGAGTCTGCAGCTAAGAAAGCGGACAATTGCTTTATTGAGGCTATCGGTAAGAGTATAAACAATGTTAAAAGGTTTCATAATCATATGGTTGACAGGGACTTTGACATGTTGACGGACAATGGCAGTATATTAGGCAGCAGAGTTACTCCAATAGATAAGGCTGCAATATATGTACCCGGAGGCAAGGCAGCCTATCCCTCCACTTTGGTAATGTGTGCGGTACCTGCCATAATTGCAGGTGTCAGGGAAATAATCGTACTGACCCCTCCTACGGAAAACGGGAGCATCAGCCCATATTTAGCGGCAACGGCCAAGCTTCTGGGAATTGACAGGATCTTCAGGGCAGGCGGTGCCCAAGGGGTGGCTGCGGCTGCCTTTGGTACCGAAACCATACCTGGGGTTGATAAGATTGTAGGCCCCGGCAATGCATATGTGGCGGCTGCAAAAAGAGAAGTATACGGATATGTTGATATTGATATGATAGCAGGGCCCAGTGAAATTGCAGTAGTTGCAGACAGCAGCGCAAATGCATGCTGGGTTGCGGCCGACATACTTTCCCAGGCGGAACATGATGAAATGGCCGGGTGCTTTCTGATTTCCGACAGCAAAGCTTTTATAGCCAAGGTAAATATAGAAATAGAAAGGCAGTTTAAGCTCATGAAAAGGCAGAACATAATAAGCAGTGCACTTACGGGTAACTCCGCTGCTATCGTAGTAGACACAATAGACCAAAGCACGGAAATAATAAATAAAATAGCCCCCGAGCACTTGGAAATAATCACCGAAAACCCCTTCGGCGTATTGAAGGGTATAAGGAACGCAGGAGCGGTCTTTTTAGGAGGTTATTCCCCGGAACCTATTGGCGACTATATTGCAGGCCCGAATCATGTACTTCCCACCTATGGTACGGCAGCCTTCTTTTCACCCCTTTCAACAAGGGATTTCCAGAAAAGAACCAGTCTGATATATTGCAATGAACGGGATATGGCGGCCTATGGGCCGGCCGCAATAAGAATTGCCGAGGCAGAGGGCCTGGAAGCCCATGCAAATGCATTGAAGGTGAGGCTACGAAATGATAAATAGATATATTTCAGAAAGGGCATTAAGGCTTGAAAGCTATAAAGCGGAACCCAATGCACAGGGAATAGCCCTTGATAAGAACGAAATTCCCTGGGGTTTGAACGACAATGTGGAGGAAGCCCTTATAAAGAGGCTCAAAGCTTTGAGATTAAACCGCTATCCTGATAATGACTATGCAAATCTCAAAAAAGCGATCTCAAAGTATACTTCCGTTGATACAAGATCCATATGCATAGGCAATGGTTCCGATGAACTGATACATATGGCGCTTCAAGCCTTTACAGACCCGGGCGATATCATAGCGGTTCAAAACCCTACCTTCCCGATGTATAAGGTATATGGAACCATCTGCGGTGTCAGGGTATGGGAGTATAACCTGGATGGCAATTTTGAAATGAAGTCTGACGAATTTATCAATTGTATTCAAAGAGAAAAGCCCAGGATAGTATTTCTTTGTAATCCCAATAACCCAACAGGTATAAAGCTTGAATTACAGGAGATTGAGGAGATACTGAAAAGGATTGACGGTATTGTAATTGTTGATGAAGCATATTTTGAGTTTTCGGGACTGACTGCTGCGGGACTTCTTCCGGGCTATGAAAACCTGATAATACTCAGGACCTTTTCCAAAGCCTTAGGGTTGGCGGGTCTGAGGGTTGGATATATGCTTGCATCTCCGGCTGTAATAAGCTGTTTTGAAAGAGTCCGCCCCCCCTTCAATGTAAATACCTTTGCACAGGCTGCGGCAGCAGAGGTATTGGAAGACATGGGCAAAGTGACGGAAAGAGTTGAAATAATAAAAGGCGAGAGAAAAAGACTTACTGCGCTGCTTAAAGGGCTTAGAGGGCTTCAGTGCTTTGAATCCTGGAGTAATTTTATTCTTTTCAGATCCGGGAGTACCGGAAAAATATATGAGAGGCTTCAAGAAGCAGGGATTTATGTCAGAAACTTTTCCAACCCTGTGCTTAAGGATTGTCTGAGAGTCACAATCGGCAGTCCGTCAGAAAACGACAGTTTCTATGAAGCCGTAAAGGAGGTACTGTATGATGGAGCTTAACAAAGGAAGAAAAGCAGAATTATCCAGAAGGACAAATGAAACCGATGTATATGCAAGTATCGATCCGGACGGAAGCGGGACTTATGAAATAGATACGGGCATTCCTTTCCTTGATCATATGTTGGAACAGCTTGGAAGGCACAGCGGTTTTGACATTATCGTCAAAGCCAAGGGAGATATACAGGTAGATCATCATCACACCGTGGAGGATGTGGGAATAGTTCTGGGACAGGTATTGTATGAATGTGCCAAGGATAAGACGGGTATCGCCAGATATGGCAATGCCATGCTTCCAATGGATGACTCCTTTGCAATGGCAGCAGTGGATTTTTGCGGAAGAGCAAATCTTGTATATAACTGCGGCTTGCTGAAAGGCTATATAGGGGATTTCGGCACAGAAAACATAAAGGAGTTTTTTAAGGCCTTTACAAGCAACTCCTTTATTACGCTGCATATCAATCTGATGTACGGTGAAAATGCCCATCACAATGCCGAATGTATATTCAAGGCTGTTGCATTGGCTTTGAAGGAGGCTTTATATGCAGACAGGACCAAAGGGATAGCTTCTACAAAAGGTTGTTTATAGCGAGGCAGTATGGGCTTGAAATATTATAATTATGGGGAGATGTTGAAATGAGAATTTATCCTGCAGTTGATATTTATGACGGAAGATGTGTGAGACTTAAAGAAGGAAACATTGAGAAAATGGAAGTATATTACGAAAACCCTGTAGATGCGGCAAAAATGTGGGAACAGAAGGGTGCAGAAGCTCTGCACATAATAGATCTGAACGGCGCCTTCAGCGGAAAAATGGGGAATAATGCCGTAGTTGAGGAAATCATAAACGCTATAAACATACCGGTGCAGCTGGGAGGCGGACTGAGAAATGCGAAAGACATAAGGTCGGCTTTTAACACCGGCGCAGAAAGGGTAATTATAGGAACTGCGGCGGTACTGGATGAAGAGCTTTTGGAAACAGGCCTGAAAGATTACGTTGACAAGATTATAGTAAGTATTGATGCCAAAGATGGCTACGTAGCCATTAAGGGGTGGGTAAACATAAGTGAGTTTTCCGCTTATAATTTTGCAGGTAAAATAGTCGGGAAGGGTATTAGAAATATTGTATATACTGATATTTCCAGAGACGGCCTGCTGAAAGGGCCCAACTTTGACGGAATAGAAAAGATGTGCAATGTCGAGGGGGCCAGAATCATTGCATCAGGGGGAATCACAACCATTGATGATATTCTGGCCATTAGAGAAGCGGGTGCAGAGGGAATTATTATTGGAAAAGCCTTATATGCAGGAGTCCTTAAGCTTGAGGATGCCCTTAAAGCTGTGGAGGATTGATATGCAAGCAAAAAGGATTATACCCTGTCTTGATGTAAAAGACGGAAGAGTTGTTAAGGGGGTAGGCTTCAATAACCTCAGGGACGCAGGGGATCCTGCGGAGGCAGCCGGGATATATGAAGAGGCCGGAGCTGATGAGATCGTGTTCCTTGATATCTGTGCATCTGTGGAGAACAGAAGAACTATGTTTGATTTGGTAAAAGAGACGGCAAAGGCTGTATCTATACCTCTCATAGCGGGGGGAGGCGCAGCCTGCTTGGAAGATATAGACGCATTGCTTAGGGCAGGAGCAGATAAGGTGTCAGTGAACAGTGCGGCAGTGAAGAACCCGAAGCTGATTTGCGAAGCGGCTGAATTATACGGAAGTCAGCACATTGTTGTCGCAGTAGATGCAAGGCTTAAGAAGGGAACAGATTGTTGGGAGGTATATATTAACGGAGGGAGAACCAACATGGGCATAGATGTACTGAAATGGTGTAAAACGGCTGCTGAATTGGGAGCCGGGGAGATACTTCTTACCGGAATTGATGCCGATGGCGGAAGGCGCGGCTATGATATTGCCCTGACAGCCAAGATTGCTGAAGCAGTGGATATACCTGTAATAGCTTCGGGAGGTGCAGGAAGCAAGGAGGATTTCTATGAAGTGCTGACCAAGGGTAAAGCCGATGCGGCACTTGCAGCCTCGCTGTTCCATTATGGCGAATTGAGCATAAGGGATCTGAAAGCTTACCTGTCGTCAATGGGGGTAAATGTAAATATATAAATGGGAGAAGTAGGTATGCTGATGAATAACATAAAATTTGATGAAAAAGGCTTGGTGCCCGCTATAGTACAGGAATATGAAACCGGGGAAGTGCTTATGATGGCCTATATGAGCAGGGAAAGCCTTGGGAAGACATTGGAAACCGGGAGATCATGGTTTTATAGCAGAAGCAGGGGTGAACTCTGGGAAAAGGGAGCAACCTCAGGGAACACACAAGAGGTAAAAGAAATATCCTATGACTGTGATGGGGATTGTCTGCTTCTTAAGGTAAAACAGGAGGGAGTTTCATGCCACACCGGAAATAAAAGCTGTTTCTACAGAAAACTATGGGAGACAGAGGACAGTGCAAAACCTGCAAATATTGGAGAAATTGTTGAAAAACTTTATAATAAGGTAGGGGAAAGGAAAGAAAATCCGATACCCGGCTCATACACCTGCTATCTTCTTGAAAAGGGCATTGACAAGATATTGAAGAAGATAGGGGAAGAGAGTACGGAGGTAGTAATCGCCGCTAAGAATAAAAGCAAAGAGGAAGTTATTTATGAAATATCTGATTTGATATACCATTTGACAGTGTTGATGAATTATTTGGATGTCACCTATGAGGATATAGGGACGGAACTTCTTAACAGAGTTAAATAGGGGCGCGGCGAAACCGCCTTTGTTATATCACCCATATGGGTACAATAAGATTTTCACTGTCAAAAGCCGACAGCCGATCGCTGGTACAGAGAACCGCACCGGTGCCCCGGGTCAATGACACTTTATCAATGACTCTGAACACGCGGGTAAGCTGCTTTTGCGGCATTGCAGTCTTTTTGATTTCCATGGGGTACAGCTTGCCGCTGTCCTCCAGCAAAACGTCAATTTCCTTGGTGTCCTTGTCACGGTAATAGTAAATGA
>JAKPKE010000252.1 GCA_029553855.1 Bacillota bacterium
GCATAATGGCTAAGCAGCCCGACGGCGCCGGGGATACATCAGGTTTCTGACACAAAAAGTTGGCGATGTGCTTTAGCGAACGGGCTGCGTCAATTATGCGATGTGCGGAGGGTGTGGAAGAGGTTCAGGCACTTCGACCAGGTGGTTAGTGAGCCTGTCGTGTTTCGCTTCAATGGGAGCGGGAAAAAAATAGGGTAAAAATAAGTTAGTAAATTTAGGGAATCTCAACATTACTGCCGCTTATAATGAACATACAGAGGAACATAAGACAGAAAGAACAGGTTTCGGAACATCAGGAGGTGACCTTTTCTCAAAGGAGGTTGACGCAAAAGGGAAGGGCTCGACTACAGCGGTTGCATCGACATTGAATATCTGGACTTTGACAGTAAAAAGTGGGGATGATGTATATATAGAAGGGAGCAGCATAAACGCAGGGAGTGCCTCATTTGAAACAGGGGGTAACTTTACCGAGACAAGCGCGAAAGAGACAAGCTACGAGTACAGCTTTCATGAGAAGATTACAGGAAATATAAACCTCAATGTTATTGCACATCCTCTTTCAGAAATCGATTATAATAACGGACGTTTATCAGCAACAGTGGTAAGTGGCGAGTATAATAAGCATGAGCAAAGGACAGATTTAACTTTACAAAAGTCATCAAATATCAGTATAGAAAATGATATTACCATAAATAGTGGTAAAGACATAACTGTAGCAGGATCAAACCTGACAACAAATGTAGGCGATATATCTTTAACAGCCGTTGATAATGTGAGTATAATAGTTGCTTATGAGAAGACAAAGACAATCGATAGCGAGACAAAGGGAACAATAGACTTGTCTGTGGGTGTTAAAAATGCCGCAACAGATGTATACTATGCCGGGAAGGCGGTAAAGGATGCCGAGAAAGCCCTTGCTGATGCAAGGAGCTCTTATGAAGATTTTAAGAAGCAGCTTGCTTTGGCCAGGGATAATGTTGACAAGGGTCTCATGGACCAGGCGGACTATGATATGATGGAGAGTGAGAAACACTATTACGAGGCAAATATAGCCCTTTGTACAGAGAACCTTGCAGCAAAGACAGCGGCACTTTGCCAGGCAATGGCAGGGGCAGCAAGTTCCAGCGGGGTTCTCGGCTTCTCTGCGGATGCCCAGATTGATATAGATGCACTTGTTACAAAGACAATGTCTGAGAATGTTTCCGCAGTGAGTTCAACGATAACATCCGGCGGAAGCCTGACTATAAACGCAGGTAAAAAAGCGGATATTATTGGCAGCGATGTAAGCGCAGGTGACACGATAGCTCTTAATGCGAAGACTGTGGCTATAGAGGCTGCCAAGAATACTTCAAGCAGTATAACAAGCGAATCCAACGCTCACGTAACAATTACGTTCAGCACTTCAACCGGGGCTGGGATAAATGCATCAGCATCGGATACGGAGAGCTGCACGGATAGCATTAGTTATACAAATTCACACCTTAATGCTGCAAACATAATTATAAATAGTACAGCTGATACAACAGTTAAAGGCGGTGTAGTAACAGCAGAGAACAGCCTGAAGCTTGATATCGGCGGGGACCTTACCGTAGAATCACTGCAGGATA
>JAKPKE010000311.1 GCA_029553855.1 Bacillota bacterium
CGACTTGCATGACCTGCATGACCTGCAAGACTTCTTTTAATGTCGGCTCCTTCTATGTTGTCCGAAAATTTTATGAAGGTGGGGTATTTTGTATGGAAAACTTGCTTAATTTTATAATTGATTAACCGATAATAATCATTAGTATGAAGAGAATAATTCTATTGTCGTTCCTTCTGATCGGGATGAGTTACTGCAGCGTTAAAAATCCTAATAAAGCTGATGACGGAGATTCTGTCCTTGAAATAGATCTTTTTTCAGAATCTAAGCCTGCAGGCGGGAAATTATCTGCTTTTGCCGATGATATTGAGTTTATACCCCTTCAGACAACAAGGGAATCGTTAATAGGAGGACCTAGAAGAAGAGTAGTATCCAGGGAACAAAGGATATATGTTTCCGATGTAATGCGTATCATGTGCTTCGATATTGAAGGCAGGTTTTTATACAAGCTGAATAAACTGGGCAGGGGTCCCGGGGAATACTCTGTCATATTCTATTTTGATGTTGATCCCGATAATAAGTATCTTGTAATACCTAATCACAACAAATTATTGTTCTACGGGATATCCGACACGGGTTTTTATTTCCAGAGATCCCTGGCATTTAACGAAGATGTCCTTTACGTGTCTGAGATTGTTCCTGGAACAAATAACATTTTTATACCTATCCCGCCATGGAGGGGTAATGAACAGACATTAAGCCTGTTGATAGATAATTTTGGCGACACCGTACATTTCAAACCGAATTGCTACAAATACACGAAGCAAAGCAAAGGAGGATCAAGATCATTGAGTGAGATGCAGGTTTATTCCATTGACAAAAAGGTTTGCTTTAAGGAAGAATTCAGTGACACGGTCTTTTATGTTGATACAAAAGACAATCATTTTAAGCCGAGGATGATTTTAAATTCGCATAATACAATTATTACTCCTGAAAGAAGAGGAGGTTCCGAAACCGCACCTAAAGCCAGGACCGGTTTTTATAGAATATTCGAGACATCCAGGTATGTTTTCATTAATTGCGTCATAAAGGATAGTCAGGATAGGGATATCGAAAACAGGATAATCTTCGACAAAACAACTAATATCAAATATATGCTGGATGTTGACAGTGACCGAAATAGCTCGTTGATGGATGACTTTAGCGGAGGCCCTGCTTTTAACATGGGTTATCGGGATTATAGTTTCAATGGAGACATGCTATTTTCATTTGTTGAAGCACATGCATTAAAGAAACACGTCGCAAGCGAAGAGTTTAAGAATGCTAAAGTGAAGTACCCGGAAAAGAAAGAAC
>JAKPKE010000272.1 GCA_029553855.1 Bacillota bacterium
TCGGAGATAAATCAGCCCTTCCCGACGATGTAAAATCCGTAATCGGCGACAGACCTTTAATCAGCCTGTCCCTGAGGCTGGACGGCAAACAGACCGACTGGAATAATCCCGGCGCGCCGGTTACGGTATCGATACCGTACACGCCGACCGCCGAGGAGCTTGCCAATCCGGAGAGCATTGTCGTCTGGTACATCGACGGTGCGGGCAACGTCGTGACAATCCCGAACGGCCACTACGACCCGGCAACGGGAACAGTAACCTTCCAGACCACACATTTCAGCGATTATGCGGTGACGTATAACAAGGCGAGCTTCAAAGACGTGGCGGCGGGCAGCTGGTATAAAAAGGCGGTGAGCTTCATCGCGGCGAGGGGAATCACTGCAGGCACTGGAAGCGGCAATTACAGTCCGGAGGCAAAACTGAAGCGGGGCGAATTCCTTGTAATGCTGATGAAAGCTTACGGTATATCGCCGGACACGAACCCGGCGGACAACTTCTCCGATGCGGGCAACATGTACTATACCGGCTATCTGGCGGCGGCGAAGCGGCTTGGAATATCTGCGGGAACAGGCAGCAACATGTACGCGCCGGGCAAGGAAATCACCCGTCAGGAGATGTTCACGCTGCTGTATAACGCTCTGAAGATTATCAGGCAACTTCCACAGGGCAATTCCGGCAAGACCCTCGACCACTTCACCGACGCGGGGCAGATCGCATCCTGGGCAAAGGACGCTATGAGCGTGCTTGTTGGGACCGGTACGATCTCCGGCAGTGACGGCGTGCTCAACCCGACGGAAACCACCACCAGAGCGGAGATGGCTCAGGTGCTGTACAACCTGCTGAGGAAGTAAAGGGATCAAACAGATGACCTTCTGAATATGAAAAAGATTATACCGAACATTTCAGTAGAAAATTGCAAAGAATAAGCAATACAAATTACATTTTTTGATGCCGCCCATAGAAAAGCCTTCCTGATAATAACACCCTTTTATTATCAGGAAGGTTTACATCTGTCTGTATATTTATATCTGCCGCTCAGTGGTCTTGTACTTATCTGCTTATTTAATCAGCTTCATAAATAAGTATGTTATCATTATCCCGGGTTTGAAATATTTTTTCTATTCCATCGTCAATCAATTCTTCGATATCGTCTTCGAAGTTAATTCTTGCACTTATACTGCAATTAGAGCTTAAAATTCGAGGCACCGGCATAAGTTCGCATTTAATATGATTTTTCTTGCATTTGTGTTCAAATTTAATGGCAGCTGAATGTGTAAAAAATAGAATAGTGTATACCATGTTTACTTCCTAGCCTCTATTATAGAAGTATCTTCTTTTTCTGTTATTGACACAGTATACCCTGCGCTCTCTAAAAATCTTTTTATATTTTCTTTAGCTGTATTGTTATCTACTATTATATCCACCCCTTCAGGATTCTCTTCTAATGATTTTTTGGTCATTAACACTGGCTGAGGGCAAGCCATACCACATGTGTCTATTTTGTTCATAAGATCATCTCCTCCTATTCGGTAGTAGTTTTGGGTAAATTATCTGAATTGAAGTATGAGATAATTCCTAAAAATATAAAACATATAATTACGGCTATCTTTCCGTTTGAAGTTGCACCTGCCGTACTTGAAGCTAACCCAAAATTGTGGGATATGCCAGCCCCAACCAACATTCCCATTATTGAAACTACAGAGTCTGTATTACCCTCTCCCGATAGAATAAGCTGCCTGAGAGGACATCCGCCCAATAATACTGATCCCCATCCTACTAATGCCATGCCTAGAAAATTCCACAGGCCGTCAGTGTGTGCTATAGGTTGATTGTTAAATCCAAGATTGAAATATCCAAAAATCAAATTTGTAATAAAACTGAATACTATTATAGAAACAAATCCGATTAAAAGATAATTGTCTTTAAAAAGAATCATGTCGCGGGTGCCGCCGACCATGCACAATCGGGTTTTTTGAGCCAAAGCTCCTACTATCAGACCTGCAATAAGCGAAATGATTACCGGCGCTGTTAAAGAGCCCGGCCCTTTTTCGCTAAAAAATACAAAAGCCGGGGCAGTCAAAAGCAGTACTAAAAGTCCTACATTGACAGCCGGAAAAATATATCCTTCTATTCCATGCATTTTATAATTTCTTTTAAGATTAAATCCCCTGTTTAAAAACTGAACTCCGACAAATATACCTAAGACAAACCCAATCATTCCAAATATGGCATTTAAATCTCCCCCCCCGAGTCTTAATACCATTCTTAAAGGACATCCAAGAAATATCAGTGCTCCGATCATTACAACCATTCCCAGCATGAATCTGGTAAAAGGCGCAGAACCCCCCCTCGATTCAAATTCCTTATTTTTATGGGATATAAAAAAAGCTCCTAAGACAAGACCTATGATCTCAGGTCTGATATACTGAACGGCCTCTGCTCTATGTAACCCTACAGCTCCGGCTGTATCCCTCAAAAAACAGGCTATGCAAAAACCCATATTGGGAGGGTTCCCAAAGAATACAAGCAGCACAGCTATGATTCCGATTAATCCTCCCGCAAAGACTATCCCCTTTTTCCCATCCATTTAAACTCCTCCTGTAATTTATGATATATATGCTATCGCATATATCATTTAAATGCCCTCCAATTGGTGTTTTGCAGCATGGGTGCAAATACACTTTACAAATGTTGCGGCCTGTATACTCTAACGGTATACTTTACAGTCCTCATGGCGGAAGACATTTTTATTCCTCGTTATAAGTTTAACAATGCGAGTAATTAATGTAAAATAGGATTATCCAATAGTTAAGACCTAAAGAATCAGAAAAAATAATAATTATTGTACAAAGCCATTTTTCAGAATATAATTACTATACTGTTATAAATTAAGCATTAGTGATTATCATACGAAAGAGTGATGTTATGAAATATGTCTATTTGGACAATGGAGCTACATCCTATCCTAAGGCTCCCGGTGTAGCGGAGAGTATATCCGATTATATTTTAAATGTGGGAACTAATGTAAACCGCGGAGCTTATAGTTCATCTTATCAGGCTGAAAGCACCGTTTACGAAACCCGTGAACTCATATGTGAGTTATTTAATTTCAACAAACCTGAAAATGTTATATTTACAAAAAACATTACAGAAAGTATGAATGTATTGATAAAAGGCCTGTTAAGGGAAAAGGATCATGTTATAGTATCATCAATGGAGCATAATGCAGTTATGAGACCTTTGAACTCAATTCAAAATAAAATAGAATATACCAGAGTTCAATGCAATGAATTTGGAGAACTGAATACTGAAGATGTAGCAAGCTCGATCAAACCAAACACTAAAGCTGTAATAATGTCCCATGCTTCAAATGTATGCGGCACTATTTTAAATTTGGAGGAAGTAGGGAAAATATGCGAAAGGAATAATATATTTTTTATAATAGACAGTGCTCAGACAGCAGGATTTTTGGATATTGATTTTCAAAAATTACATGCTGATGCCATAGGTTTTACAGGCCATAAGAGTTTACTTGGCCCTCAAGGGATAGGAGGGTTTATAATTGATGATGGAATTGTTGATAAAATCAACACCCTGATCGAAGGCGGTACCGGAAGTCTGTCTGATACCGAAAGACAACCGGATTATATGCCTGACAAATTTGAATCGGGAACTTTAAACATTCCGGGTATTTACGGATTAAATGCATCACTGAAATATTTATTAAATATAGGTGTAAGAAATATTAGGGATATGGAGATTCATCTGCTTGAGAAGTTTATAGAGGGCGTGCTTAATACCAATAAAATCAGGCTTATAGGTAAGAAAACCTCTTATGACAGAACCGGTATATTATCAATTGATTTTACCGATAACGACAATGCTCTCGTTGCCCACGAGCTAAGCAAAGATTATGGTATTATGACCAGATGCGGTTTGCACTGTGCACCATCCGCTCATAAAACATTAGGTACTTTCCCAAAAGGTACAGTAAGGTTCTCACTAAGTCATTTTAACACTTTAGAAGAAATTGAATACTCAATTGACTGCATAAATAAAATAGCAAGTAAACAGTATTATCCGTAAAGGAAGGTAGTATTATGGAATTCAATCAAATAGAAAGTTTTATCAGCGTTGTAAAACACAGAAGCTTTTCATATGCTGCAAAGGAACTTTACTTAACCCAACCGACTATAAGCAACAATATCCAGAACTTGGAGAGGGAGCTTAATACCACTCTTTTGGATAGGACCAGCAAAACTATTACTTTAACAGATTCAGGGAAGATTTTTTATAAATATGCTGTGGAGCTGATTAATACGAGAGATAAGGCTAAGTTTACAATCTCGGAACATTCAAATAAAATCGAAGGTGAAATAGAGATTAACGCCAGCTCCATTCCTGAACAATACGTTTTACCTTACATAATTAAAGATTTTTCCAGTAAATATCCGCAGGTTTCTTTTAGTGTAACTCATAAAAACTCAAAAAATGTAGTGGACGATATATTAGAAGGCAAGCATAACTATGGTATAGTCGGTGCAAAGTATAACTCTGAAGCTTTGGAATATGTGGATTTTTATGGAGATGAGCTTGTTTTGGCTGTACCTGATAACGACCGATATCCATGGTCTGCCGATGAGTATTTGGATATTGATATTTTATTTTCTGAAAGGTTTATTTTCAGGAAAAGGGGTTCGGGAACCAGAAAACTGATTGAGGAAAGTCTTTCCGATAAGGGTATACAATTAGATGATTTAAATATCATCTCCTATATAGACAGTAATGAAATGATTAAGAAGATGATTGAACTGGATTTAGGTGTTAGTTTTATTTCAAAAATAGCTGTTAGAAACGAAATTGAGCTAAAGCTGATTAAACCTCTGAGAATAAAAGACTTGAACTTAAAGCGCAGTTTTTATTTCGTCTATAGCAAAAACAGAACCCTATCCCCCGTGGCGGAAGCCTTTAAGGATTTTCTGATTGATTGGCCTGGGATCTAAGTGCCAGGCACCAAACTTATCCAGTTATTTACTTATATTACAGAAAAGGCTCATTTGCGTTAATAACCGGATAACTTATCATGGCACTTATCTATTCCTTAACCGCCTTTATCGAAGCAGACATAATATACTCTCCGACTTTTAGATTATGTGACCATTTCTCAGCATATTCCTTGGATACTTCCTTGGTTTCAATATTTATATTACTGAATCCGGCCCTCACTAAAAATGCTTTAAGTTCTTCAACTGAAGAAGCACCGGCAACTCAGCCGCAATAAAGCTTTTCATCCTGCTTCATTTCTTCCGTCAGCTCTTTGACCAAGACTACATCGGAAATAGCAACTCTGCCGCCTTTTTTTAATACCCTGTATGCCTCATTATATACCCTTTGCTTTTTGGGAGATAAGTTTATTACACAGTTTGAGATAATTACATCTGCTGTATTATCGGCTGCAGGAAGGTTTTCAATTTCCCCCAGCCTGAAATCTACATTCAAATATCTGTGTCTCCTTGCTAAAATTCTTGATTTGTTTAGCATCTCAGGAGTCATATCCACCCCGATTACATATCCTTTCGGGCCCACCTTCCTTGATGCCAGGAAACAATCAATTCCCCCTCCGCTTCCAAGATCAATTACTGTTTCACCCTCTTTTATCTCTGCTATCAGCTGAGGATTCCCGCAACCCAGCCCCATGTTGGCGCCTTCCGGCACCTTCAATATTTCTTCATCGGAATATCCTATTCCCCTTGATATCTCTTTTGCTGAATTTTTAATATTGATAGTACTGCCGCAGCATCCTCTATCTTTTGGTTTGCCGGAAGCTATTTTGCCATAACTTCTGCGAACCGCATTTCTAATATCAGTTTTCCTTTTATTCACCACATATCACTCCTTATTTATAAAATTATATTAATTTTTAATTTTAATACGGAAACCAATGTTTTGTATTGTTGGCTATTCTCACTAGTGTCAACATTACCGGCACCTCAACAAGAACGCCGACTACAGTAGCTATGGTTGCTCCCGATTTCAGCCCGAAAAGTGAAATTGCCACTGCTACTGCGAGTTCAAAGAAGTTTGATGCTCCAATCATTCCAGCCGGCGCAGCGACGTTATGAGGCAGCTTCCAAAATTTAGACCATATATAAGCAATAAAAAAAATGAAGAATGTCTGTATAGTCAACGGAACTGCAATCAGGACTATATTGATGGGATTATCAACTATTGTCTGTCCCTGGAAAGAGAATATGATAATCAATGTCAGTAGCAAGCCGGCTATGGTGATATTGCCAAATTTCGGTATAAAGGTGTTTTCAAAATAATCAAGGCCTCTGTTCCCGGTGATTATTGTTCTGGACAGCCATCCTGCAGCAAGGGGTATAACTACAAACAAAACAACAGACAGGAACAGTGTTGCCCAAGGAATAGTGATTTCGCTTATGCCCAGCAAAAATCCGACTATTGGTACAAATGCCACTAATATAATAAGATCGTTTGTTGCAACCTGCACCAATGTGTATGCCGGATTGCCATTTGTCAGGTGGCTCCATACAAAAACCATGGCCGTACATGGTGCTGCACCAAGAAGAACTGCCCCCGCAAGGTATTCTTTTGCAATTTCAGGTGATATAAGACCTTTAAAAACTGCATAGAAAAAAAACAGTGCTATCCCATACATTGTAAACGGCTTTATAAGCCAGTTTGTTACCCAAGTGATTATTAGACCTTTGGGGTTCTGCCCCACCTGTTTTATACTACGAAAATCAACCTTCAGCATCATAGGGTAAATCATAAGCCAAATCAGTACAGCAACCGGAATTGAAACATTTGCATACTCGAATTTGCTCAATATATGAGGAATCCCCGGAATATAAACCCCAATAAGAATTCCTATTATCATACAAAGCAAAACCCATACAGTAAGATACCTTTCAAAAAAGCCAATACCGGATTGTTCCTTATTTTTACTTTTACTCATTCATTCATTCTCCTTTTTAGATTCGGTGCGCTGCTTATAAAGCAGCAGATCAATAAACTAACTTTTTTGATTACTGCAGCTGTTTTTTCCTCTTTTACAGATGCAGTCTTCCTTGTCACTGGTTATTTTGCTTAAAAACACTATCACTTCATCCATTTTTTCACTATTAAGCGTATACCTCATCCACGCGCCGTCCCTGATTGCATTTACAAGGGCGCAATCCGATAAAATCTTCATATGATAACTAAGGGTTGACTGGGATATTTCAAGATTTTCCAGTAAATTACAGGCACACATTTCTCCGCAGGAAAGCATATCAATAATCTTAAGCCTCGTTTCGTCTGAGAAAGCTTTAAGAATAGGGGCATATTCCGCATATGAATATTTCAATAAAATTACCTCCCATACATATTGACGCATATCAATGTTATTGAAATTCATCGATATTATAGTTAAATAATAACAAACATATCGATACTTGTCAATGTGTAATGGTACCAATCTGTCAACTTATCAACCTGCAGAGCAAAGGCGGCTTCGCCGCATTTGAAGCCCATGCGCCTTTTCCGAATACAATGAGGAAATTCTGGCGCGGGCGCTTAAATCAAGGGTTTTTATTGTATAGGAAAGTTATACTTTCCTATACAATAAAAAAGCAATGGGGGCTGTCCCCATTGCTTTTTTTAATCTGGTATATTTATACCAGGACATTTGTTTTGTTTTTCGGAGCTTTCCCTGGCACATATTTATACAGGCCAATACTAAGACCTATACCAATGCCTAGTGAAATGACAATCGCCAGAAAATTCAGGTCTATTTTACCAAAGATCTCTAACAAATTCTCCAACCATGCTTTTATCCAATATCCCGAATTCATAGCTCCTACTAATAATCCGGAAGGGATGGAAGCAATTCCACAGACAAAAGAAAATAACCATATGGATTTACGGCCATAGATCATTGACCCAAAGATTGCCCCAAAAGTGATCCCCATCAAAACGATTGCAATAATATCGGGGATGCAGGAATTCTCAAAATAAGCACCGATCGAAGGAAATAGTGAGCCAAAACCTTCTACCAAAATAAAACTCATTACCAGACCGATCGGCATCCCTATGATACCCCCAATTGCCATCCTTATAATCTTTTGACGCATTCGAAGGAAAAGGCCGAGTAAAAGTCCCCCGATTCCTCCGGCAATTATTGTTGCCAAAATATAATTGTCAAGAAGTACTATCACCCTGCAAGCCATAGCTCCACTGATAAGAAAAGAAGTCATCCCCAGAAGCATTGACCAGAGTACATAAACTATCCTGAATTTGTAAATTTCAGGCATCATGATCTCCTCCCTGAATAATAAATATCAGAAACTTACTATTTTAATATATCGTCCATTACCGCTTCTGTTTCCTCTAAACTAAATGAAGCATATATTCTGCGATTTTCCTGATCTAAAAGTCGATAATGTCGTGAAAAGATATTCTGCTGAATGCGGCAGCCTTTCTTCTCGGATATAATCTTCCACCAAACTTTACCACCCCAAGTTTTAGGGTAATTAACATCTACATTTTTGAAAGATAAAGCAATTATGATATCAGACATATCCCCGCCTGCCGCATCGCGTAATATAGTGCTGTCCGAAAAAATACTTGCCAAGGCAACCGAACCGGTCCAACCCAAGCTTTTTCTGTTTTTTTCCACCTCAATCAATGTCTTTTTTGAAATCCCCAATACAGCTGCCATTTTATCCTGAGTCAGTCCATACTCAGTTCGGATCAGCTTGAGTTTTTCATCCATTAGTTTTATAAATTGTTTTTTTTCCATTTTTTCTTCCTCAAATCAAACAGTATTCCATAGTGTAATTTTACATCATTCGGTGATTTTTTTCAATAAATATAATATTTATTTTATTTCCTTTTAGACCAGATTTTAGTATAATTAAAATAAGAATCAATACCAAGCGATGCTGTATAATTATATTTTAAAGAGCTATAGAAAGAAGATCCGATAACTTTGGTGCCCTGGCACTGGAAAGAAGAAGGTGGGAAAGTGAAAATTCTTAGGTTTGCGGCAATTACAGTAATGATTGCCTTAATCATTACAAACGCCGGCTGTGGTCCAACAAAATCTTCATCATCACAGACATCCCGCACACCCGACGAATCTCAGAGCCCGGACGAAGCTGCATCCATAAAAAAGAGGATAATTAGCTTACCGGAGGAGAAAAAGTCCAGTATCCAAAAAATCAGCGAAGCGCTGAGAGCTAATGAAATCAATGAAAAGGCTGCTGTCCTTCTATATATTCAGGCAGTACACGAAAAAAACAAATTGCCTGAGATATATAAAAACGACGAAGGAATTGATTTTGCTGAAAATCTGATGGCGGAATACCAGTGGATCCGCAATCATTTCAATGAACTTACTGCCGATGAGAAAACTGCTCTTGAGCCATACATCCTTCCGCCAGATAATGAAAAAAGCTTCTTTCATCCAAAGAATAAAAACAACACCATTAGTTTAATCGAATTACTGCCGGGTACCTGCAAAGTGGAGGCAGCGGATAACCAGTGGCATGAAATTCATTTCAGCATTCCGGGTAAACCCATAGCTGCTGTTATCCATTACTACAAGGATACCTCCGATCCGAATGCTGCAAATGATCTGCTTGAGCAGGAGGCCAGATTGATTGAGCAAGCATTCAAGGATTCCTGGAGCAAATTCAAGGAGCTGCTGCAGAGTGAGCCGGGTAAAACTATTCATGTGTATGTAGGTGTTGCAAACCTTGGGGATGGCGTATATGGAGTTACGCAATGGAATAATGCAGGTGAGTGTACAGTATCTATAGCACCGGTACTGGATGAAAAAATATTGAAATCGACAGCAGTTCATGAGTTGTTTCACTGCTTCCAGGTCGGTATGGGACTCGCGCTGAATGAATTTAAAGAGGATATGGAGTGGTTATTTGATGCGACAGCCACATGGTCCGAGAATTTTATTTATCCCGATTGCAACAGGGAGCATGAATATCTTCATAATTATTTCAATGATCTGGATAATCCATTGATTGCTAAATACAAACGGTATGGAAGCTATATGCTTTTCTATTTCCTCCAGACCTATTTGCAGGATACCAGTGCTGTTCCCAATGCTTTAAAAAAAGCCAAAACAACATCCGTATCCTATGTAATTCCTGAACTTGTCAGCGACTATAACGCAGCATTTTACATGTTTGCAGGGTGTAATTATAATAAGGAACCATTAAAATACTATAAAGATATTCCCTCCTTCCCCGATATTAAAGCAAGTGAAAATATGATAATAGTCAATGACAGCGCTGAGTTTGATGTAGGTGTAATGCTTGAAGGCGGGGCTATGAGATATGACATTATTGATTTCACTGATGATATTGATAAAGTTGTTGATATTGAATTCAAGTTTGCTGAATTTGAAGAAAGAGAGCTTGGACGAAGGGCATTGATAAAAATTGCAGGGGAATGGCATGAAGAAGATTGGTCTGGTATAAACAGACGCAAATTCTGCAGGAATGAGCCTTCTGAAAATGTTCAACAGATATTGCTGATCCATTCCATAGCTAATTTAAAAGGTAAGCTGGATTATGTATATTATATTTTTGCAAGGGATAAGTGCGATAATTCATTCAACGGAAACATCCATATCAAAACAAGTACTAAATTGGCGGTAAACTTGAATATTTCTTCAAATTATGTAACCAAAGAAGAAATAGCATTTGACGAGGATGAAAACTGCTATGTTGTAAAAAAGAGGCAAATAGATTATACGGAAAACGGAGGTATCGATACAAGAGTAATTGTCGGCCCGGAATGGAATGAAATAGACATTGGTTCCATGTTCTCTTCTTTCTATGCAGAAGGACATCTTTATGAGGAATATGATTCGGAGAAATATAGAATCATCACAGGAAATAAGGAAGATGGTTATCATATCATTCTTCACCCTGGTACCAATAACAAAAAGTGGGTATCGAAATTTACCAAAATGCAAATGCTTGGCTCTTCTTCCTTCCTGATTGAAAAAGGGGAGGGAATTAATCTCTATTTCTCTGATATTGATGTTAAACCGGAGGAAGTAATCGGTAAAAGACTGAAAGGGACTCGTACAATGGATATAAGCGGTGCTTACGGAAGCGGAAGTGCCACATTGGAATTTGATTTTGAATTGCCGTAAATGAAACATTTAGAACATTTGTAGCCAATAATGCGTCATTTACCTCAAAGTTTTATTCGCTGCCTTTATATCCATGTCGCTCTGCGTGACCCAGCAAATAAAGAAATGCAAATGCGGGAATACGTAAAAGCACTTTTCCGCCAGGAGCATTATGAACTCCGAAATCATCCGCACGCTTTGTTACAACTATAGCTGCTGATGATTCATAAGCCAGTTCACAGATTGCATCATCATCTGCAATAGGAGCATGCTCGCGATATTTTACTTCTATTAAAATATTATTAATATTTGGATAATCAACAACAATATCAACTTCCTTACCTTTTTTACCTCCGCGATAATATCCGACCCTGGTGGCCTTTTGATAATAGAATGCGGCAACGTGCTTATATACTGCTGTTTCTACCATCTTGCCCATCTCAATCGGGTTTGTCAGAACAGAATCATCCATAAGCACTGCATTTCTTATAGCTGCATCTGCAATATAGATTTTGGGCCTTGCCTTAAGCACCTTACGCCCCAGCATTTCAACAGGCTGACTGATATATATAAGATTGGCACTTTCAAGATATTGAATATAATTTTCGACAGTTGGCCTTGACACACCGTTTAGTTCTTTTGCTATAGCATCAATAGACACAATTTCTGAAGAAACATTGCAAAGATACAAAAATATCCGTTCCAGCTCTATGGCGTTTCTAATGTTATAAAGCGATGGCAAATCTCTTTTTAACACTTTGTCAACAACATCTTCACGCATTATTTGCTGGGCTATTAAGTCATTATGGGACAAAGCCAACTCAGGAAATCCACCAACCAGAAGATATCTAGTAAAATGATTTTGAACAACAGAAAGTTTTATCATCACTCCTGTTCGTTGCTGCTGGGTCATCACAGCAAAAGCAGTAGGTCGAACTGAAGCATCTATTTCTGGTTCTTCTATGCCAATCAAAGCACAATATTCATAAAAAGACAGAGTTGGTACCTGAATTACACTCCAGCGACCGGCACCGCTTTCAGAGCTTCCCTTCATTAGAGCAGGGCTGGCTGACCCTGTAGCAACCATCATAGTATCAGGCTGCATATCATAAATCACTTTTAACCAGCGATCCCAGTCGGCAGCATATTGTATTTCATCAAAAAAGTAATATGCATCTTGCTTAGCATATATATTTTCATGATAGCACTCAAGAATCTCATTTAATCCACTAAGCTTTAACATAGGATGATCCATTGATATAAATACAATTCTATGAGGATGAACGCCATTCTTAAGAAGTGTTTGAATCATCTGATACTGTACTGTGGTTTTCCCTACCCGTCGTGCACCAGTAAGAATAACTGTCCTTTTCAGGTCAGTTTGCTGTAGACGCTTCATAGCTTCATAATAAGCAAATCTTCGATATTTCTTAGTAAAATCAGGATGAATATCGCCTGTTTTCCACCATGGATTAAATGCTGTCAGCACTTTGAGAATACTTTCTTTACTTGTTATTGACATACAGCACACCTCCCTTAACAATATTATATCTAATATTTGCATTATTGACAACAATTTATTAAAGTATACTTATAATTATTTATATATTTTTGTAAATATTATGGTGCTGATCTGTTATCTTATCAACTTATATAAAATAAGTTAACAGGTTAACAAGCCGGCACCAAAATTCTTATTTCATTCTTAATATTCTCCACATAAATCCCGGCAGATCAATCTGTACTTTGTTCTGCATCGTATAGGTCCTGGAAGTTTTACCTGTCCGAATTGTAAGGGTTGCAACATCAGTGCCCGGGGCGGCAGGTAACTTTATTTCAAGCGAATCTATCGAGTAATCTATTTTCATACCCGGATAGCCAAAGATCTGTATAGGCTCATTTACTGTCAGTTCACTTTCTGTATGCCAGGGGGTGGTAATTTTACCAAAGCCATTTGCCGGAGGCTCAATTGTAAAAGTTTTGAACTGCGGCCTGACCTGGTCCAAAATCTGTGCATTTGCATCAAGTGCACTTTTCAGGTTTTGGTTAGGCTTCCTGCTGCCCAACACAGCAGCGATGACATAATGCTTTTCACTTCCGTTTACTATCGGTGCAGCTGATACAAAGTTTCCGCCGGCAATAACGCCGGAACCGGTTTTTATTCCTACTATGCCATTTTTACCTAACATGGCATT
>JAKPKE010000063.1 GCA_029553855.1 Bacillota bacterium
TATTCCGGGAATTTTACTGCACCCCTGAAAAGCTCCAAAGCCGATAAAGTCAATAGAGTTCAGATACAGTACGTCTTTCAGGTCTTCGCAGTCTCGGAAAGCCCACATGCCGATGCTTGCCAAATTATTATCTTCACTTAACTTAATATAGTCCAACGTACGACAACCGAAAAAAGCATAATCTTCAATGGTTTGAACCGCATCAGGAATATTAAAAGTACCGTACATTCCGCAGCTAATAAAAGCATCTTTACCGATAGTGGTTACTGATTTAGGGATAACAGTATTCATGCATCCTTTGTAAAGTTTATTGGTAGCTGTCTCAATTATGGCATTGCAATTATCCCGACTGTCGTAATTGGGGTTTCTGCTACTGACGGTAATGGCAGTTAGATTTCTCCAAGGAAATGTAAGGAAAGCATCCTCACCAATCTCCTGCAGCGATGCACCGATATGCAGGCTCTCTATGCTGTCGCAACAATAAAATGCCTCTTTTTCTACAGTGGTTACAGCATCCGGAATTCGCACTTTTCCCTTAATCCCTTTACAGTGGTAGAATGTTTTGCTCTCAATGGTTTCCAGTGACGTAGCACCTCCCAAGTCGATACTTTGCACTTGAATGCAGTTTTTGAATGCCTTGTACCCGATGTGTTTCAGCGTAGCGGGAAATACCAGATTATCTTTGATGTTTGAACAGCCGTAAAAGGCACTGATACCAATATATTCCAATCGGGGAGGCAGGGTCAGTCTGGTAAGTCCTGTACATCCCTCGAAAGCTGACCATCCAATGACTTTCAGTCCGTCAGGAAGGTCTATGCCGGTAATCTCTCTACACCCCATGAAGTTCTTCGATCCTATAACCTCCAAAGTCTTAGGAAACTTGATATGTCCCTCTATATTCGTGCACCCCTCGAAAGCAGAGTTGCCAAGTATTCTAAGGGAGTCGCCCAGTGCTAAGCTCGTCATGTCAATACATTCGCGAAAGGCACCATCGCCAATAGAATCGACTGCCGTCATTGTTACCTGAGCCACTCGCGGGCATCTGGCGAAAGCCCAGCTTCCTATGATTTTTATATTTTTCGGTATCTCTACCTTTTTAAGGTTCAAGCAGCCATAGAAAGTGGAACCTTCTATGATTTCCAAGGATGGACTAAGTTCCAGGTATTTCATACCACAATCTGAAAAAGCTGCGAATCTAATATGTTTTACAGACGGCGGAATGGTCAGTGTATCTTTAACACTGTAAGTTCCTTCGAAAGCGGCAAAACCGATGGTATCCACCGAATTTCCGATATTGATTGTTCTAATAAACCTACATTTATAAAAAGCTTTATCCTTGATGGTTTTTACCGAATTGTCAATGGTAAGGTTTTGTAGGAAGCTCACGTACAGCGTGTCTAAGCCAACAGTGCTAAAAGCCTCCTCGCCGATGATTTTTCCTCGAACCGTTACATCTCTAAGTCTGCAGCATCCCATAAAAGCGGCTACACCTATCTCAAGCTCGTCGTTTTCACTGAAAGTCAGCTCTTCCATATCCCCACATTCAAGGAAAGCCTTTGCACCAATATTTTTTACCGTATTGTTGATATGTACACTAGGAATTGCTGAACATCTGCTGAACGCATAATCTCCAATATCCTCTGCGATAATAAACAGATCACTTTTAAGTGCCGAGCATCTTGCAAAAGCTGCATTTTCAATATATTCCGCCTTACTGACATTAACTGCCGGAATAGAGGCACATCCCGCGAAAGCCGATTCTTCTATATGTTTCAATCCGGTAAAGGCTGTTCTAAGTTTTGCACAATCTTTAAAAGCCTCCCTTCCAACGCGTCTTACTTTTAGCGTACCGCCAATGGTTTCGAGAGACGGGCTAAGCAAGAAAGCTTGCTTTGCGATGGAGTCAACAGATGTAACGCCCTCTATATTCTTTAATTTCGGACAAAAAGCGAAAGCCTGTTCCCCGATATACTCTACCGCATCGTTTAGGGTTACGGTTTTAAGTTCCGGATTGTGTCTAAAAGTTTCTCTTTCAATATACTTTACCGACGGGGCATTTACTGTTTGAAGTTTTGCCCCTCCGATAGCACGGAGGCTTTCCACCGTATTGGGAATAGTTACGCCTGTAACTTCGGGACAGCCGGTACAGTGTACTTGTGTAACCGTATAGTTAATGGTCTCATATGTCCAAATGATATCTTCAACCGCTCCACTTGGTGTGTATATTAATTTTTCTATTACTTTCCAAGTAATATTGATATTTCTTGGGAAACTGATATGTCCTGAAACGTCCTTGGATTTAGGGTATCCTATAGCGATGTGTGTACCATCTTCACAGTCTATCGGATGGAACATTGCATTACCTCTAACAACACACTCTCCGGTATAATAATCGCCTGCTAATTCTTCACCATCATTATAATAGCGCATACCAATCCAGCTATCATCCATGTATCCTTGTGCCGCTGCTCTTCCTATCCAGGTGAAAAGCAGGATTGCCATAATAAAAATAGATTTTGTTTTCATACGATTAAATATTATTTTTTAGTTGTCGTATGGAACTCTCGAAACCCGGAACCCGAAACTCGAAACTTCCATCTTCCAATTTACTTTATCAGCAC
>JAKPKE010000014.1 GCA_029553855.1 Bacillota bacterium
GCAAATACCGGCGTGGGGAAGATATCTCTGACGAAACCTTTCACTGACCACGGAACGGGAATACCTCCAGGCAAAATAACCAGACGGACCCGCAGAGATGGGACCCTCGCCAGTGATTTTGCTGGCTTTGAAAGATGAGGAGGACATACTTCCCCTACAGCCGGAGTTATTCACAAACTATGTCACATTATTCTCCAAATACGAAAAAAGGGTATCGCCGATAACTTATTAAATAGTTTTGCGACACCCCTTAAATTATTTCCTGCAATTTTCACAGTAGCCGAAAAACTTTACATTATGATTATTTATTTCAAAATTATACTTTTTCTCTATATCAGACTCAAGCTGTTCCAGCAGATCCCCCTCAACCTCTATTACCCTGTTGCAGCTAGTGCATATAAGATGGTGATGCTGATGATATTCATTGTGATGATTAAGCTCATAGCGGCTCCTGACCTCGTCGAAATTATGCTTGTATACTATCCCTACCTCTTCAAACATCTGCATATTTCTGTATATGGTAGCCAAACCTGTATCCGGACACTTCTGCCTCACCAGGTCGTATATTTCTTCAGCACTTAAATGCTCTCCCTCAGTTTCAAGTATTATATCTATTATTGCTCTCCTTTGGGGGGTAAGCTTATAGCCTTTTTCCTTCAGCTTTTGCCGCAAATATTCAAATTCTCGCATCAAAGCTTTCATCTTCCTTCAAATATGCTCATACTAATATTATTATTATTTGAATATTTTTGTCAACTTAATTTATTCTTCTATTTTACAGCTTATTCAAAATGATTGTTAAATTTATATCGCTTTTGATTTTTATTTACTACTATATAATGAAAAATATGTGAAGCAAATATATAGGAAAAGAAGAGACATGATATACTGCGCATCAAGCAAAAAGCCGGCTTAACCGGCTTCTTTTATTAATTTGATTCTTCTTTTACCAATTCTTCATAAGCTTCTATTACCATATTCAGTTCTTCTTCATCGTCTATCCCAATAAGTATGTCTTCCCCGTTATCATCCTGCTCAATCCTTAAAACATAAGCTTCGTCAACTTCCTCCGCCTCAGGATCCCTTGTGTCATCCCTGGGAAGCAATATGGCATATTCATTTTCATCTACTTCCAAGGTAGCAACAACCTCAAATTCGGTCTCATTATCATCTTCATCGTAAAGGAGTATGATGTCCATTTCATCATTCATTCAATTCACCTCAAATCTCTATTTCATGCCTTTTGAATCCGTTAATGCAATTAAATCGGAATGCTCAGCAAAACTATTCTATCCTACCGGTCTTACCGTGTCAATAACTAAGAAATATTTTTGGAAATAACTTCATTTTCAAGGTCTTTTGTTGCTATCCAGGTAGCCCTGCAATATTAAGACCGCAGCCAATTTGTCAATGACTTTTCTTCTGTCCTTTCTTCGCACATTTGCTTCTATGAGGGTCCTTTCAGCCGCACAGGTGGTCAATCTTTCATCCCAAGTAACAATTTCAATCTCAGGGAAATTCTTTTTCAGTATTTCCGAAAACTCAATAGTTAATTTTCCTCTCGGTCCAATGGTGTTATTCATGTTTTTTGGAAACCCGATTACTATTTTGCTGATATTTTTCTCATAAATAATGTTTTTTAAACTATCAATATCGTGACTTATGTCCTTTCTTCTTATTGTGGTTATACCGTGGGCAACTATACCCAACTCGTCACTGACTGCTACCCCGATGGTGGCATCTCCCAAATCCAGCCCCATTATTCTCACATCTATTCTCCTTCCGCACCTCGTACCCCACTCTCCAAAGCCCGTCCCCAACTCTCGTATCTCGCATCTCGTATCTAACTTATATCACCTTTATGCAAAAATCAGGACAATATGCACTGCAATAGCCGCAAAGTATGCACTTGTCGGGATCAACAACCGCTTTGCCGCTCTCAACAGTTATCGCCTTCTGGGTACATTTATTGCTGCAGCTTCCACAGCCGCTGCACCAATAGTCAATCAACAACCGCCTTTTTTTATTCTTTAGATTTCTAAAGATATCCTCTGGCACCTTTTTCCCCTCAAAAACCATCACGTTATGCCTTACTTCATCTATACTCTGCATTCCTACGGCTATTGAGTGGAGATTATTGTTTGACAATACAAACTTGAAACATTCTGTCCTATTATTTAATAAATTTCCCCCGCCTAAAGGTTTCATTGAAAATATACCTTTTCCAGACTTATATGCCTTATCTATTGCTTCGAGCATTTCACTTACATTACCGTCAATTATACCCAATCCATGTATGTTTAATATAGGGTGCAATACCTCAATTTCTTTATATTTCAGAGAAGCCTTTACAGCGCCTACAGCATGGGTGGATATGCCGAAGCTTCTGATATATCCCTTCTCCTTCGCTTTAACAAAATACTCTATAGCTTCCCGGTGCCCTTTCAAAGTTAATTCACTTTCCTGTTCATGCAGTGAAAAAATATCGATATAATCCGTACCCAGTTCATTCAGCGCTTTTTTCAGACTTTTCTCCGCACCTTCCCGGTTATATGCATAGCACTTTGTTGATATTACAATATCTCCCCTTCTACCGTCAATTGCTTTTTTTATATAATTATATGTACCGTATAACTCAGCTGTATCTATGAAGTTTACCCCCATATCAAAAGCACATTTAATGACGGATACCCCTTCCTGAATATCAAGTTTTGCCTGCAGAGGCCCAATGGTAAGGCTGCCGAAGCATAGCCTCGAAACCTTTAATCCCGTGCTTCCTAAAACCCTGTAATCCATTTTCGGCCTTCATTCCTTTCGTATTAACATATAGTTAAGCATAAACACTGAATTTGCCTGCTATAAATAAAAAGGTCGGCAGGTATTGCTCTTACAAATCTGCCGTCCTTAGATAATCAATTCCTGTTCCGCATATTCTCTTGTTTAGCATAGTCCCTTCCTGATGTGTCTGAGCTATTTCCCATCAACATATGCCCTTACAAGTTCCTCAAGGAGCTCATCTCTTTCCAGCTTTTTGATGAGGCTTCTTGCATTGTTATGGCTGGTTATATATGTAGGATCGCCGGAAAGTATATATCCCACTATTTGATTGATAGGGTTATAACCTTTTTCCTTTAATGCGCTGTATACTGATAAAAGTATCTCTGAAGCTTCATATTCTGTATCTGCCTCAACCTTGAATTTCATTGTGTCCTCAAAACGTTCGCCCATTACTGCACCCCCACCATTTCCTATATATATACTATAATATAGTTAATGTTTCATTTCAAGGTAATGTTTGTATATGTAACAAGAATGTTATATGAGGCTTATCTCTGCGATATGCTCAAGTCCATCTTCAATCAAAGGGATTTCATTTCCCTCAATCTTCATTCCGTCTAAAATAATTGCCACTTCTCCAGTGCTTGCTCTGTTTGGGTTTTTTACAATAATATTGTATACCGTGCCCTTATTATGGTTGTATTTAATATTGTACTCAGACCAATCCTTTGGTATGCATGGTTCAAAAACTATTCTGTCTCTTTTTTTCTTAAACCCCAATATTTGCTGTATGCCTACATTATACATCCATCCGGATGCGCCTGTATACCAGGTCCACCCTCCCCTTCCTGTATGGGGTGGTACCGCATATACATCTGCAGCCATTACATATGGCTCTACTTTGTATCGTGAGGCTTCCAACAATGTATTTGCATGATTTACCGGGTTCAACATCTCGAACAATTCCCAGGCTTTGGTGCCGTTGCCCGTAAACGCGTAAGCCATAATCACCCAAATTGCGGCATGGGTATATTGCCCCCCATTTTCCCTTACACCGGGCAGGTAGCCCTTTATATAACCAGGCTCCAGATCCCCTTCATCAAAAGGGGGTGTAAGAAGCATGATCAGCCCATCATCCTTTCTTATTAGATACTGTTCTACCGCTTCCATTGCCGTCTTTGCCCTTTCAGTGTCCGCCGCACCGGATATTATTGCCCAGGATTGTGCAATAGAATCAATTTTGCATTCTGTATTTTCTGCCGAACCCAAAGCCAGGCCATTATCAAAGTACGCCCTTCTATACCAGTTCCCATCCCATGCATTCTCCTCCTGAGCCTTTGCTATTTCCTTTGCAATATTTACATACCTGTCGGCTCTATTCGGATCATTCTTCAGCTTGCAGAGCTCTGAGAAATTTGTAAGGATATCATAAAGAAACCAGCCCAGCCAAACGCTTTCACCCTTACCTTTGTTGCCTACTGTGCTCATACCGTCATTCCAGTCCCCTGAACCCATTAAAGGTATTCCATGATACCCGAACCTCAGGGCTCTTTCAATGGATCTTATGCAGTGATCGTATATTGAAGCGCTCATATCAGATATATACGGTACCTTATATTTCTCATCCTCTCCCTCCTTCAATTGCTCATCCTCCAGGAAATTCACTCTTTCATCAAGGATATAAATATCTTCTGTTCTTTTAATATAGTTAATTGCAGCATATGGCAGCCATAAAAGGTCGTCGGAGAATCTCGTTCTTATGCCTTTGTTTGAACCCGGATGCCACCAATGCTGCACATCCCCTTCGATATATTGATGGGATGCATGCAATAAAATCTGTTTCTTTGTAAGCTCAGGCAATATATCGGTTACTGCCATTGAATCCTGCAGTTGATCCCTGAAGCCATACGCCCCTCCGGATTGGTAAAACCCTGTTCTTGCCCATATCCTGCAACTCAAAGTCTGGTACAGGAGCCATCCGTTAAGCATTATATCCATGTTCCTATCAGGAGTAGAAACTTCTGTCTTTCTTAAAGTCCTTTCCCAGAAAGCCTTTATTTCATTTAAGGCCCTATGTGCTTCTTTTACATTTCTGTATTTCTTTGTGCAGATATTCACTTCTTCAATGCTTTCACCCTGACCCAATATGAAAATCAGTTCTTTCTGTTCCCGGGGTTTTAACCCAATCACTGCCTGAATGCAGGCGCAAGGATCAAAGCCCGCACCTAAAGTATTTGAAAGCCTCTCCTGACGCAAAGCCTCAGGGTACTTCATACCGCCCATGTTCCCCAGGAATTCCCTTCTGTCTCCGGTATAGTATCTTTCTTCCGAATTTGTATCAAGGAAGGCAATTCTGTCCGGAAAGTCAGTATTATAGTTGTTTTTGATTAAAATGGCACCGTTATTATGCAATTCGGTAAATATATGCTGTGCAGTGATTTGTTCATTTACACCCAACACTGTCCTGGCATAATAGGTTGCAGAAAGCTGTATTTTAAAACCTGTTGTATTTCTTAACCTGAGTATGCATAGCTTTACGTTTTCATTCAAAGGAACAAATTCGGTCAATTCATGTTCTATACCGTTCCAACTGTGTTCAAATACTGAATATCCGAATCCGTGCCTTATTATATAAGGCGTCTTAGTTCTTATCGGATATGGTGTTACCGACCATATTTCACCGGACTCCTCATCCCTCATATATAAAATTTCACCGGATGGGTCAAGAACAGGATCGTTGGACCAGGTAGTCAATTTGTTTTCCCTGCTGTTCCCGGCCCACGTTGTTGAAGCCCCTGACTCGCTAATCAGGAAACCGAAGTTCTTATTCGCTATTATATTCACCCAGGGCATCGGGGTGTTTATGCCTTCAGTAAGCCTTATTACATATTCTCTGCCTTCTTTGTCGAAACCGCCATAACCGTTAAAATTCAGCAGTTCTATCTGTTTTGCATAATGTTTGCTGTATCTCTTCCCCTTATTTTTCCATAGCTTGTATTCAAAAGCATTTTTCCCGTTTTTTATTCTGGTCTGGACGGCAAGAGATCCGTTTCTCCCTTTTAATACTATTCTGGCTGAAGCCATAAGAAGCAGCTTATCCTCTTCGGGTATCAAACTTCCCTGTTTTATAATTACTCTGCCTGACATATCCTTCATATCCCTTGCATGACTTACAGAAACAATATCCTGAAGAAAACTGTTTAAAGGCTGTAAATAACCACTTTCCTCCTCATTAATAATAACAACATCGACGAGCAATCCCTTTAGTCTCCAATATTCATGAGCCTTAATCAAGTCTTTGATCAAATCCATTTCTTCCATTTTGCTTACAAATGCAAGTACTATCGGAAAATCTCCGGATATACCATAAGCCCAAAGCTCGGATTGGCCCTTTTTGTTTTCTCTTATTGGATTCTCTAATTTTCTTCTCAGGGGAGACAGATACAATATCTGGGACATCATCTGCCTGAATATCTCAATTTCATCTTTCCTGAGATTTAGGTACCTCATTTCAACCTGACTTCTGGTCCACGCCAGCTCAAAGGCCCTTTCAACAGAAGAAACGTCATGATACTTTTCAGTCATCAATATTGCTTTTTCCTTGCTGTCAGAGACTCCGGCAATATAGTTCAGTTTTATGGTCTGTCCCGGCTGAAGCCTTACCCTGCATCTCAAGCTCATTATCGGATCCAACACGGGTCCTACGGTGTTGGATAAAGGATGGCTTCCCCCTACCGCAGCCGGATTCTCGATAGTATTACCTCTTCCGATAAACTTTGCCCTGTCGGTTTCATACTGAATGCCTCCAAGAACTTCCTCTTGCATTGTTAATTCATGAAATGCCCATATTGGGATTTGTTCTTTCTCCCTGGGCCTCCTTACTGCCAACAATGTATTATATCTTTGCAAATACTCAGTTCGGATAAATAGATTATTGAAGGCGGGATGTGCCAAATCGGCGGACTGGCTGGCAATTACCGTTTCAAGATAGCTGGTTATTTCAATTGTTTTTATTTGAAGACTGTGGTTGGTTAATGTCAGCTTCCTTACTTCAATATCATCTTCCGGGGATACGATGATCTCAGTATTTGTATCAATATCGTCATCTGACCTGGCAATTAGAATCTTATCCTGGGAAAATACCACCTTATATCTATTAGGAAGGACGCAGCTGGGAATTAGTGAATTTGACCATACGGATCCTGAATCAATATCCTGTATATAGAAAAACATGCCGGAATTATTCAAAATACTGTCTTCTCTCCACCTGGTTACTGCCAGGTCACGATATTTGCTGAAGCCTGAACCGTTGTCCGTTACCATTACCGAATATTCGCCGTTTGACAGCATGTGCACTTCCGGAAGTATGTTGTTATTCAGGCTGAAAACCCGGGTATATTCTACATCCTCGTTTGCAGCTTCTTCGAAGGGTTCTATTTTCTCTTTGTAATCCTTGGCAAATATTACTCTGGAAGGTATCTTCTCCTGCATCAGTATATCCGCTGCCTTTATTATCGGTTCCCTATGAAATCTTTCCTGCATAACATAGTTATTTATTACGTTGTTCAAAGCTATAAAGCTCATGCCTTGATGATGGGCCATGAAGCTTTTCACTATACTGTTTTTCTTTCCTTTTTTCAGTCTTTCCGGTGTATAATCTATGGCCTCATAGAAGCCATAGGGACTATCAAGCCCTTCTTTTTTAAGCATTATTATGTTCTTATATGCTTCTTTTGGATTTACCATCAAAGCTAATACGGTAGCATAGGGTGCTATTACAGTATCGTTGATAAGCCCGCGTTTAAGTCCAAGGCTGGGGATTCCAAAGGCCTTATACTGATAACTCAGCCTGAAATCAAAAGCATAGTAGCCCGACTCAGATACCCCCCAGGGGACTTTTCTTTTGCTCCCATAATCCTTCTGGCACCTTACAATGAAGTTATAAGTTTCATCGAGAAGCGTATCCGGGTAATTTTTCATTATTAACATCGGCATAAGGTATTCAAACATTGTACCTGTCCATGAAAGCAATCCTTTGTATCCATTAACTTCAGTCAGAGTCCTGTTAAGCATGAACCAATGTTCCTTCTTTATCTCACCTTTGGCAATTGCAATTAAGCTCGCCTGCCTTGCTTCTGATGCGAGCAGGTCATAATATGACTTTGTAAGCTGTTCTTCATCCTCGTTGTAGCCAATAGAAAATAACTTCCGTTTGCTGTCAAAAAGCGGAATAAAAGATGTCTCATCAATAATTTTGTCTATCCTGTCTATTAATTTATTCAGCTTTATGCCCATCTCCCCGCTATTTTGAACACCATCATTTTTGATTTCTTTAATTAAGGAACTGGCAAACTTATGGAGCCTGATACCCCAATGGAGCTTTTTCAAGTCATAGTTTTTAATTATTCCCTCAAGAAATACTATAAAGTTTTCAATCTTCAGCATATCGCCTTCCAAGGCTTTGTCGAAAAACTCCCAGGGTAAATTAACCTGTTCGTTTTCCAGTTTTACAAGCTCTGCAATATCACTTATTCCGTATACCATTCTTTCGTCAATTGATGGCTTTTCCATATATTCCAGAAGGCCTTGCCTTAAAGCTATAAGGTATCCAATAAAGTTGCCGCTGTCTACAGTAGAAATATAACTTGGCTTTAATACCTCCAAAGTTATGGTATCGTACCAGTTATAAAGATGCCCCTTCCATTTTTTAAGTTTTTCTATTGTTGTGAATGTATTGTCAAGTCTTTCAAACATTTCCCAGGTACTTATATAACCCAGGTCTCTTGCAGACATAATTGAAGCTAAAAACAATCCTATATTTGTTGGAGATGTCCTGTGCGCTATGCCGTTTGGCGGATTTTCCTGATAGTTATCAGGAGGAAGATAGTTATCCAGTGCACTTACATAATCTTCAAAAAAGCTCCATGTCTTTCGTGCCAATATTCTTAACTCCAATACTTCCTTTTTGCTTATATCATTCTTGTTCTTTTGCACAGGCTTGCTTACCCAGTAAGCTATTTCAGGAGCGGCAGCCCATAAAGGAGAAATGACAAGCACAGCAATAATGGCCTCCGGTGCCATTAATATGCATAAAAATATCGCCAATGCCGCCGTTACAGGGCATATCCACATGCGTCTCCAATAGCTTCTCGTATCATTTTTCAGGGCAAGCTCCATATCAGCTGCAGTAACCCATTGGAGCAGATTTTTCTTTGTTACAAATAATCTTATCAGAGTTCTTATTATAGCATCCACCATAAGCAGCGACTGATGGGGAAGGAATACCAATATCAGCAGCGACTGCAAAAATGGAATTTTTAATCTGCCTGCTTCCCTATAATTTGCTTTATTATTCAGCTTATTATGATACTTAATCAATATTGCTTCAATAAGACTTAATAAAACTGAAAAAACAGCAGCAAAAAGTGTAAAAATAATCCATATCAATGCATTACCAGGCATTATACTCAGAGAAAGCAGGAGCATTAGAGTTTCGCTGGGTGCCACAAGGCTTCTTCTCATATTGTCCAATATCTTCCACTTATTTATTGCAGACAACGGATTTTTAATTCTGTTACCCTCTGCATTATTTACATTGTCAAAAAGCCATTGCAGCAGCTGCCAATCTCCCCTCACCCAACGGTGCTGGCGCATCGAATATGCATTATACCTGGAAGGATACCCGTCTATAAGTTCAATATCCGTGACAAGCCCTGTCCTAACATGCACACCCTCTATAAGGTCGTGGCTCAAGACAGTGTTTTCCGGAATCCTGTTTCTTAAAATTCCCTGAAAAACTTCAAGTTCATATACTCCTTTCCCTGTAAAAATACCTTCCCCAAAGCAATCCTGATACACATCAGATACAGCATTTGTATAAATATCTATGCCTCCCTGTCCTGCAAATATCCTAGCAAACGTGGAGGCATTGGCGCTTACTATGTCTACGCTGATCCGAGGCTGTAATAATCCATAGCCTTCCTTAACGACACCTTTGTTTTTATCAATAACAGCCCTGTTAAGTGGGTGTGTAATTGTACCTAAAAGTTTTCTGGCTGTTTCAATGCTGAGCTTTGTATCAGCATCTATTGTTATTACATATTTTATTCCTTTCAATACGCCGATATTTCCTTCAATACGTTCAAAGGGTTTGGATTTGCCGGAAAGAAGCAGTTCATTGAAATCATATAATGCTCCCCTTTTACGTTCCCAGCCCATCCATCTGTTCTGGGCTTCATTAAAGGCTCTTTTCCTATGCAGGAAAAAAAACTTATCACTGTTATACTTATTATTCAACTCCTTTACTTTCTTATTGGCAGTTTCAATAATCTCTTTATCACCGGCCGCCCTTTCCCTATCATTATCCTTATAATCTCCAAGCAAAGCAAAATACAGGTTTTCTTCTCTGTTTGCCAGATAGTATTCCTCAAGCTTAAGGAGCAGCTTTACAGCGCTGCAGCCATTTGTAAGGAGTGTAGGCATAATAACTACTGTAGCAGCATCTGCCGGTATTCCTTCCTTAAGCTCCAATTTTGGCAGGAACGCAGGGGGCTTAATATGCATAAATATCCAATTTGTAGTCGAAACAGCTATATCGCTTGAGGGAATTAACACTGCCAGAGCAATTAGCAATAGTGTTCCGAGTCCTGTTGCCCCTTCTTTATAGGAGTAATTAAGCAGCAAAAGCATTATGACGGCTGTAATTGAAACTATAGATAATAAATAAAGTGTAACCGAAGAATTAACCGCTGTTCCCGAATGACCAATTTTCGTCAACAGCTGCTCCTTATCTTCTCTGAAAAGAAAGTAACCTATATGCTTTTCACTTTCTTCGGCACATTCTATCAGTTTTTTTGCAATCTTAATTTCTGAAACTTTATACTTTTTAGAAAGCTTTTCTACCTCATGACGATAGTTATCCCTGGACAGAAAGTCCATATTCAGGTATATACCGGAGGGATCCTGACGTAAAATCTGTTCAACCTGGCTTAATGTTTCAAATACTATTTTCCAATCCAAAGTAGAAATAAACCTTAGGCTTGTAATTGAATTTCCCATTGAAACCTGCCTTGACGCTTGTTCCTTATGTTCCAAATGGGTGATGCTTTCTGAAGTGGTATGCTGCTCGGATAGTCTTTCATCTATGTAGTGTATTATTGGCGCAATTTCTATACCATGTTTCTTTAGCATGTTCAGCAAATGCTCCCCATAGGAAGAATTAATTTCTTCAAGCTGCTTCATGCTTTCTTTTGCTATGGCAAGCAACTCTTCAGGTTTTTTATTTTTGTAAGAAAGCAACTGTTCCGCAAGCCTTTCCGCTTTATTCCACTGCTGCTGCGAAATTGAAATGTTTTCACAAACACGCCTGATGTGTTCAATAAGCGCCATCCTGATCATCATTGGTATAGCCCAAAGTTCTCCGTTGGACAGCAGAGATTGAGTCTGATATGATGAAACAAACCCAATCAGCTGCTTATCATCAAATCTTCCGTCGGTATGGGAAACCAATTCCAGGGCTATGGCATAAACCCTCGGATATCCTTTTAGAAATCCCGATTTCAGTCTGGGCAATTGGAAATAATACTTTCTGGACAGGCTTTGCCTTATTTCCTTTACCTGTTCCTCAATAATATAAAAATTATCCAACAGCCATTCTGCAGCCGGAGTAACACTGCACCTTACATTTGAATATTCATTCAGGTCTTTGTATACTGAAGTAATGAATCTGAAATTCTTGTTCATTCTATTATCGAGGCTGTAGTATAGCCTGGAGCCCTTTCCTACGACATGTTTCCGCGCTATTTCCAAACCGTGTTTTTCCAGTTCCTCAGCGTTCAGTATTGCATCATATACCTCTGGTTCATCCCTATCAATAAAATACAGCAGTTTGACGATAGGATGCACCAAAACAGCGGCAAGGACAAATACTGCCGCATATATGTAGTATAATTCAACGCCCAATATAATCCTCACCATTCCTTAACAATAATTATCCGAAACAATGCTTTTTATTTTATTAGTGAACTCAGCTGCAAGCTCCTTTGCATATTCCTCGGACATCCCTTCTGCATAAATACTGCATATGGGCCTTTCACTGTCCGGAAGTATCAGGACCCAACCATTTTCGTTATTTATCCTTACTCCTTCAAATAGCTCGATTTCTTTATTTCTGTTTTCCTCAATAATTTCCCTTATTACCCTGCCCTTATGACGCCAATCGCACTTAACTTCATGCTTCTCCATATAGAAACGAGGAAGCTCATTTATCAGGTCATACAGAATAACTGAATTATCAGTCAAAAAATCAATCAAGCTTCCCATACCCCAAATCCCATCGAAATTCAATATGTATTGAAACATGGATCCCTCGGATCCTGCTTTGCATTCCAGCATCCCTTTCATAATAGCCGCCGGAGCATTCTTGGTTCTTACAACTTCAATTTTGTAGCATTCAGCCATTTTCTCAATTACTTTTGAAGCAGTATGTGGAATTATCAGCTTTTTGCCTAGTCCTGACTTAAGTACAATAAGAGAAACCAAAGCAAGCTTTTTATCTTTATCCAACACCCTTCCACTGTGATCAATCAATACGGAATTTTCTCCGTCTTCCCCCAGCACTATCCCCATACAGGCTCCATTCTTTACGGTCAGTTCTGCTATATATTCATTATATGCGTTTCTTTCTTTTACATCCCATGGCATAACATAATCTTTGCCGTAGGAAATATCAGTCTCCACCGAGCATCCCAGAGTTTTGAGATATGACACTGCAATATCGGCTACCCGCTTGGATAATGAAGCAACCATAAATTTCAGATTGTAGTCCTTTATTCTATCTGGGTGCTTAAGCAGGTTAATCCCGTTTTGTATGTAGAAATCAGTGAAATTATCCACCCTTATAATATCTTTGATCCTATCTGCATTGCATCTCTTGAAATCTTCCCTGGCAAAGCTATTCTCTATCTTTTTCTCAGTTGCTCTGTCGATACTGATTCCTTCTCTGTTTGAAAATTCCAGATGTACCTTGTTCTCTTCGGAAAAATCCTTCCAAATATGAACCCCGCCTTCTGCTTTATAAAACCTAACGGCAAACCTCATTATCGGCATTATGGCTTCATCAATTCTTATTACTCCTATACCTGTGGAAAGTATCCCGGATATCAGCGATTCCATTATTATTTCTGCGGCACTTGAACCATCGCTGCTTATAATAATTCTGGAATCCTCTTTCAATATTGAACCGAAGGCTGATCCTATACGCGAAGCAAATTCAGGCGTCAGGCTGACATTGACATCACCGCTGATGTCTCTATAGCCAAATAATGTTTTTGATGCTTTTGTCCCCCAGACAAGGTTCTGTGCTACCACGGCATCTGCCTCTATGACTTTTTCCGGCCAAATTTTTATATCCGGCTTAATTACTGCACCTGTTTCCAAGGTAGTATTATTCCCTATAACAGTATTTTCGAAAATACTTACTCCATTCTTGACTGTTACTCCGCTGCATAATACTGCTCCCCTGCATTGAACATTCCGGCCTATTCTGGAGTTCTTCCAGATTATACTCTTTTTTATTGAGGTGACTTCTCCAATTTCTACATCATTATCAATTATTGAAGCTTCTATTATTGCCCTGCTCTTGATTATGCAGTTATTTCCAATGAGCACCGGTGCTTTGAAGGTGCAGCTTTCGGGAACTTCGGAATTATCGCCTATCCATATTCCGTCCCCATACTTCCTGCAATTTATATCCGTCCTTACTTTTCCCATCAATATGTCAAAGTTTACATCCCTATATATCTTAAGGTCGCCGATGTCATTCCAGTAATCTTCTGAAACATAGCCGTACATCGGGATGTTATCCTTCAAAAGCTTTGGGAACAAATCCTTGCTGAAATCAAAGCTATCTCCCTTTTTATAATAATCCAGCACTTCAGGCTCAAGTACGTATATTCCCGTATTTATAGTATCGCTGAATACTTCCCCCCAGCTTGGCTTTTCCATAAAGCTTTTTATTCTGCCGCTTGCATCGATAATAACGACTCCATATTCCAAAGGTATGGAAACCTTTTTCAATACCAGAGTAGCCTTGGATTCCCTGGACTTATGAAATTCGACCGCCTTTACCAAGTCCATATCGGTCAGCGCATCGCCGCTGATAATAATAAAGGTATCACTGAAAAAATCTTCTGCATTTTTTACACTTCCCCCGGTCCCCAGTGGGGTATGTTCAATATAATATTTTATTCTTACGCCAAAATCTCCGCCGTCCCCGAAGTAATCTGTAATCACAGAAGGAAAATACGCCAATGTTGCTGCAATATCTTTGATATTATGCTTTTTAAGCAGCTCTATCGTATATTCCATTACCGGTTTATTAAGCACGGGCACCATTGGTTTGGGTATTCCACAGGTCACGGGTCTCAATCTGGTGCCTTCCCCTCCAGCCATAATTACCGCTTTCATCCTGTCACCTCATAGTAAAATTTATGCTGATCCGCATTATATCGAATTGCTGCAAACAGCATTATGCAATATTTTTCCCTAATAGATAAATTATTATTAATAGGCATAAAAAAAGAGGCTATTAAACTAAGATAGCCTCTTTTGCGCCTGCTGAGCAATGAAAAACATGCATATTAGGGGAAGATTGCGACGTAGTTTGTGAATTACTCCGGCTGTAGGGGAAGTATGTTCTCCTCACCTTTCAAAGCCAGCAAAATCACTGGCGGGGGTCCCATCTCTGCATGCCCGTCTGGTTATTTTGCCTGGAGGTATTCCCGTTCCGTGGTCAGTGAAAGGTTTCGTCAGAGATATCTTCCCCACGCCGGTATTTGCTTCTTATGTAAGTGTGCCCTGATATACTATGCAATTCCTCGTGGATGTAAACACATATGAGCAAAGCCTTGGTATATCAGCGAGTACTTGCAGGCTTTGGGCAACGGAATCCAGTGAAGATGCGCAGAAAAATCCGTAGGATTTACACGAGGTAAATCCAGCACATACCGACACGAGGTCGGGTTTATGTGCGTTAGGATTTTTCAAGTATCAAGCTGTGATTCTGTCCAAAGATTGCACCCGTGCGAGTCGATATACAAGGCTGTTGCTCCAGGGTATCTACAAACTCATAGCTGTGTCGCATTCTTCTCCTTATGTTCTGGTGACCAATATATCGTTTTCTATCTCATATAGTTCTTCAATTTCCTTGTCGCTTAGCTTCGATAATATCTCTTCCCTGTATTTGACTCCTATCAAATGTCTGTCCTTTATACCTTCATCCGCTGCATCTATCCAATACAGCTTTTTTCTGTTATAGTACAGGTCGTAATCTACTATCCTGGTCCCATCATCCAGAAGCTCCAATCCCAGTAATATCTTCTTGATGTATTTAGGTTCATAATAAGTAAAAAACCTTACCCTATATACCTCTACCGCCAGCATAGGCCTAGGATAATCTTTGCCCCAGGACTCACCGAGTATTATTCCTATTTCCAGCCACTCCATTACATTAAGGAGTCTTTCGTAATGCAGGTCATATTCTTTGTATTTGTCATATATTCTTATTTCAACCTCGTACCAATCCTTGTTCCCGAGTCCGATGTTCAGGTATTTCAATGCATGGGACCTGAGGCTTCGCATAAGGGGTCTGTACCTTTCCTCAACAAACAAAGCCTTCCTGTAAATATCCTTTTTAACGCTTATGCTCCCGCGTAAAGGCTTGTCGGTTATTCCTATTACCGTACCTTTTTCATTATAGGAGTTGAGGATTTCTATTGCATCCCCTTCTACGCATTCATAGTCCTTGCTTATTTCTTTAATTACCTCTTCCAGGTCTCCCATCGCCCTTAATATTATTATCCTTGTTGATATCCTTGATTTTGTTATCAGATGGCTCTTGTTGTCATTCAACAGGCTGCAAAGTATTGCATCAGGTTCCTCGGCTATTATCAGCACTTCGTTAATCTTTTCCCTTTCGACTATATCCGTTATTTTATCGGTAATGAATATTATGGTATGGTCTTCTCCGGCTTTTTCAAATGTGTCATCATAACTATAAGCATGCGCATTCTTCTCCCGGATAAAGTAATCTGTCAATTCCTTTATCCCGCTGCTCTCGAAAATCAGTATTTTTGGTCCGCCTCTTACCAAATTAAGCATAAACACCATCCCTTAAAATTATTTTCATAACCCGGATTTTCGTCTCCCCAGCCTTGAATCGTCTATACGGGAAGGATAACACAGAGAGGTGCATTCCCCTGTCTCCAGTCCGATAATATTTATATATGCAATCCCATTGCAGTATCGTTTGTTATCGATGCAGCCATCCTTCAGTGTTAAATCGTGCCCAAATAAATTGTATTGGGCAGGGTTATCCAATATGCCTCCAGGCAGATGGCTTATTCTGAAGCTCCTTTTTTCTATATTTATTGTCTCTGCGCCGATAATTATTCTGCTTTTCTTGAAATATCTATTGACAATGTCAAAATCATCATGGTTACCCAAAGCCAAAAAAATTTCAGCTCCGGAGGACTCGAGCATACCTGCCAGACGCTTTATTCCTTTCTCGTGCTCGCAGATTAAGGCGGGATAAACAGCCAGCTTGATATCGTCAACCATATCACCTGTATGCACTATATATTCCGGCTTCAATCTGCATATAAGTCTCTTTAGGTCGAAATAAAAGCAAAGTGGAGTATCTGAAATATGAAGCAATTTCTTTTCTGCAGACCCTGATAGTTTTGGAGAAATATAGAGTTTTCCTGTTGCATTGCATAAACTTTTCTTAATATTGAACATGATACGTCCTTTCTTTAAAGATGTAAGTCAATTATTCCATCAATTTTTTAATAAGTCAAGAATAAAGGGCTTCGTGCGTTTAAGGCCTATTCGGCTTTTCTGAAGAATAAAAAAGAATAGCGTATTGCTATCCTTTGGTCAATCTTTAGTCAAAGCTTAGGCAGATTAATCCCATAAAAGATTTCAGTGATTTCCCTGTCCAGTTTTCTTTTTATTTCCATCCTCATTTTTGGACTAAGGTCTTCCTCATTCATTTCAAACAGATAATTGTTTATTTCTAAATTGCTTATTCTCATTTTGGTATGAAAAATGTTTGATTGATATATATTCATATCAATCAGGTCGTATTTGTTAATTGTTTCTTTGGCAATAAAATTCTGTATTGAGTTAATTTTATGGTCAATAAAATGCTTCCGTCCATTAACATCCCTTGTATAACCTCTGACTCTGTAATCTATTGTGATAATATCGGAATCAAAGCTCTGAATCAGATAATTCAATGCCTTCAGCGGTGAAATTGTTCCGCAGGTAGTCACATCTATGTCAACCCTGAAAGTGCTGATTTCATTCTGAGGATGACTTTCCGGATAAGTATGCACCGTTACATGGCTCTTATCAAGATGTCCTACAATGTTTTCCCTGATGGGAGTAAAAACCCCCCTGTTGCAGGAAGGGTCAAGCACATAAAGGGGGACTTCCTCTTCCGATATAAGAAGAGTAACACTCGCACCCTGAGGGTCGTAATCCTGTTTGGCTACATTCAATACACTGGCTCCTATCATTTCGGTAACGTCGCAGAGTATTCTGGTAAGCCTGGTAGAATTATATTGCTCGTCGATATATTCAATATATTTCTTACGGTCTTCGTCAGAATTCGTGTAACAAATATCATAGATATTAAAACTCAACGATTTCGTAAGATTATTGAAGCCATAGAGCTTCAGCTTTCCATTTCCTGCTTTCAAAAGTATCACTCCCCTTTCCCCTTGGTCTTAAAAAGTATAAATCATAATAATATTAAGCCCTAGGGAACCAATTGTCAATCTGCCTTTCATTCCCAAATTATCCTTCCGACTTTTCGAGATTCTCCGTCATTTTGCTGTACTTTTTCGGTGAAAATCCATACATCCTTTTGAAGGCCCTGACAAAGCTTGAATAATCTCCGAAACCGCACTCTGTACAGGCTTCCGCTATTGATATTCCCGACTTTATCAGCTTATTGGACATAATTAGTCGTTTCTGAAGAACATAGTTATGAATGGTGTACCCTGTTTGGCTTTTAAACTTATGCATCAGATGATATCTGCTCATATAGAATTTCGAAGCCAAACTATCAATTGACATATCTTCGCAAAGGTTTTCACTGATGTAGCTTATTATTTCACCTATGCTTTCATCAAGCTCCCCATCTTCCCGGTATTTTATATCCTCAGGCTTAAGGTATAGCCTGTTGAGATATACTATAAATTGCAGGAATAGTGAATTCTTAAGCACCTGACTTCCAAAAACATCACTGCTGCATTCTTCCTCAAGATGTGAAAGAATATACTTCCCCTGCCGAAGAAGTTCAGGGTTCAACCTTAACATATTACGCTTCTCTTTTAAAGCCATATCAAAACATCTCAACAAATTGCATCCAGGGCTGTTGTGCTTAAGCAAGAAACTTGAATTAACCCAGATGATTATCCTCTCGTAAGTCCCGGCTGCACCAATTACAGCCTTATGTATCTCGCTGCTGCTCACGAGAAGTATATCCCAGGGCTTCAGCTTGTATGCCTTTCCTTCTATGAGATATGTAACATTTCCTGAAATAAAGATAATTATTTTATTAAAATCGTGAAAGTGCAATTCAAACTCCATGCTTTTCCTGTCCTTCAGGTGAAATAACTGAAAATCCTTGTTCAAATATCCTCGTTTACTGCCGGAAACAATGGCATCATTTTTCATAAAAAACCTCCGATTATCCTTTTTGTACATTCAAAAATTATTGCGCCCGAACCCTAAATACTGTTCTACTTAATACTATAGCACTAATTGCAATATTTCAAGCACTTCAAGCAATATTTATGGCAAGAATTTTGGATATAATGATGCTAAACATTATATTTTTACATTTCATTATTTTGATTGGAGGTATTAATATGCGTATTGACGGTGTCTGGCTCCCAATTGTAACCCCCTTTTTGGAAGACAAGGTTGACTTCGAGGCTTTCAGAACGATGATTGATTACTACATTGGAAAAGGAGTTTCAGGTATTATTCCCTTAGGAACAACAGGGGAAAGCCCCACTATAGATGAAACAGAATTTGAAGAAATAATTGAGAAAACTATGGAATACGTGCACGGGCGGGTACCCGTCATTGTTGGGGCAGGAGGAAACAACACAAAAAAGGTCCTGGAAAAGCTCAAAACTGTTGAAAAATACAAGGTCAACGGTGTACTCTCCGTATCCCCTTATTACAGCAGGCCTGATCAAAGAGGAATTTACGAGCATTTTTTGAAAATGTCCGAGGCCACAGATTTGAATATTATTATTTACAATATTCCTTACAGGACAGGGAGAAATGTTGAAAACGAAACACTTTTCAAGCTTTCAGAATTAAAAAACATTATTGGGGTTAAGGATGCAAGCGGAGATATAAAGCAGAGCCTTTCCTTGCTGCTCAATGCACCCGATGGTTTTTCAGTAATGACTGGTGAGGACATATTCTTCTACATCACTCTTATATATGGGGGGCAAGGCGGCATCCTTGCATCCTCCCATATTGAGACTGAAAGCTTTATTGAGATATACAACAGGGTAAAAAACAATGATCATCAAGGGGCCTTTAAAATCTGGAAGAGGCTTGCAGGGATTATTCCACTGCTGTTTGAAGAGCCGAACCCTGCCCCGATTAAATATTGCCTTAACAAAATGGGCCTTATTAAATCTCAGGAGCTTAGGCTGCCGTTGGTGGCTATTTCCGAAAAGCTGCAAAGGAAGCTGGATAATTATCTTTAACACGGAGGTTTGCTATGAATAAAAAGCTTAAGGCCGGTGTCCTGGGGGGCACCGGATATGTCGGGCAGCGGCTTATAACACTGCTCCATGATCATCCGTATTTTGATGTCAAGGTTATTGCGGCAAGTGAAAGATCTGCAGGCAAAAGCTACTATGATGCCGTGAAGGGAAAATGGAAGCTCTCTCAGGGCATTCCTGACAATATCGGGCCAATGGTAGTAAAAGATCTGCATAACATTGACGAAATAAGCAACGAAGTGGATTTTGTATTCTGTGCTGTAGATATGCCTGCAAATGAAATAAGGGAGATTGAAGAAAACTATGCAAAGTCTGAAACCCCGGTGGTATCAAATAATTCTGCCCACCGCTTAACTCCAGATGTTCCAATTATAATCCCGGAAGTAAACCCTGAACATCTATATATAATAGAGAAACAAAGAAAACGCTTGGGCACAAGCAGGGGTTTTATTGTAACCAAGCCCAACTGTTCGATCCAGAGCTATGTTCCAGCTATAAACGCCCTTATGGATTTCAGGCCTTCAATGTTATCTGTATGCACATACCAGGCCATTTCAGGAAGCGGGAAAACCTTTGCCGATTGGCCGGAGATGATAGATAACGTGATCCCTTTTATCCCCGGGGAGGAGGAAAAAAGCGAGCAGGAGCCCTTAAAGGTGTGGGGTCATATTAATGGCGATGAAATAGTTAAAGCCTATGAACCGGTAATCACCGCCCAATGTATAAGGGTGTCTGCAGCAGAAGGGCACCTGGCGGCAGTATCCGTATCCTTTAAGCATAGGCCGTCAATGGAGACCATTATTGATTGTTGGAAAAATTATAAAGGGAAGCCTCAGCTATTGAAGCTTCCCACTGCCCCCAAGCAATTCCTTACTTACTTTAGTGAAAACAATAGACCCCAAACAAGGCTGGACAGAGAGGCAGAAAACGGGATGGGCATAACATTGGGAAGACTTAGAGAAGACAATATATTTGATTATAAATTCGTATGCCTGTCTCACAACACATTAAGAGGGGCAGCCGGCGGTTCTGTATTGACTGCAGAACTTCTGGCATCAGAAGGGTATTTAGAAGCAAAATGTGATGCGGGCAAATAGCCCGCATTACATTTTGCTTGTTTCGCATTTTTCTACTTCTGTTTCTTTGTCCTTCTTTTTGCCGAAGAATCTGTCATACAAATATTTTATATCCTCATCAACGAATCTGTGTTTCGTCCCCTTAACATC
>JAKPKE010000144.1 GCA_029553855.1 Bacillota bacterium
ACGGAAAGGCTTCCAGGCAAAATCATCAGACGGGCCTGCAGAGATGGGACCCTCGCCAATGATTTTGCTGGCTTTGGAAGGTGAGGAGAACATACTTCCCCTACAGCCGGAGTAATTCACAAACTATGTCGCATTCTTCTCTTGATGCGCAATAGTGTGAAAAAGCAGAAAGAACCGCCCCTATTGCTTTTTAAAAAATTTGAGTATTATATTGAAGGAATTTTGGAAGTGTTGTAAAATGAAAGTGTATTCAACAAATATTTTAAGATATACAAAATATTTTTAATCCGAGGTGGTTTAATGATTAAAGATTTTGAAGGATTGTTGGAAGCGGCAAGGAAACAGAAAAAAATGAGAATAGTTGTAGCCGCAGCTCAGGATGAAGATGTAATAATGGCAGTAAGCAAGGCAAAAGAGATGGGCCTTGCTGAACCGGTGCTGGTAGGCGATAAGGCTAAAATAGAAGGAATCATGAACAGCTTGAAGATTTCCAGCAACGGCTATGAGATAATTGATGAATCTGATTTGATAAAGGCAGCAAGAAAATCCGTAGAGCTGGTCAGAAATGGAAAGGGTGATTTCCTGATGAAGGGACTGCTCCAGACTGCGGATTTAATGAGAGCTGTGCTGGACAAGGAAATAGGACTTAGAACAGATAGTATTATCAGCCATGTTATGGTATATGGGGTACCTGCCTACAAGAAGCTCATATTTTTGACTGACGGCGGTATAAACGTAGCTCCCGACCTTTCGCAGAAGGTTCAGATATTGGAAAATGCAATAAAAGTATGTAAAGCAATGAAAATGGACAAGATATATGCTTCTTGCATAGCAGGTGCCGAAACTGTCAACCCCAAAATACAGGCTACGGTGGATGCAAAAGCAATAGCAGACATGAAAGATAGATGGGAAGCTCAAGGTGTTGTAGTTCAGGGCCCGGTAGCTCTGGACCTTGCAATCAGCAAGGAGGCATGCGCCCATAAGGGATATAAGGAAGAAGGCGGGGGTAATGCTGACATATTGCTGGTTCCATATTATGAAGTTGGAAATGCTCTTGGCAAATCAATGAACTATTTCGCGGGAGCAAAATCTGCAGGGATCATAATGGGTGCAAAGGTTCCCATAGTACTTGTTTCAAGGGCGGATAATGCAGAAAACAAGCTTTTATCTATAGCTCTTGGGAGCGTAGTCGCAGGGCTGCCTGCCTGATGCAATGAATAGTTATAGTTCACGCAAATATTAAATTAATTAAATAAGGGGGTAAAAAAATGAAGCAATTGATGTCAGGTAACGAAGCAATTGCAAGAGGCGCGTATGAAGCCGGAGTAAAAGTTGCCGCAGCTTATCCGGGCACGCCAAGCACTGAAATACTGGAAAATATTGTCGAATACAAGGATGATATTTATTGTGAATGGGCGCCGAATGAGAAGGTAGCAACAGAAGTTGCAATTGGTGCTTCCATTGCAGGAGTAAGAAGCTTGTCTGCAATGAAGCATGTTGGCCTTAATGTAGCGGCTGACCCGATATTCACATATTCATATCTGGGGGTCAATGCCGGATATGTTTTGATTACTGCTGATGACCCAAGCATGCACAGTTCGCAGAATGAGCAGGATAACAGGTATTATGCCAAGTTTGCCAAGATTCCTATGATTGAACCTTCAGATAGTCAGGAATCCAAGGAATTCCTGGATGAAGCATTTAGAATCAGTGAACAGTATGATACTCCCGTACTCTACAGAGTGACAACAAGAGTATGCCATAGTAAGAGCATGGTGGAACTGGGAGAAAGAAAAGAAGTCGGGTTCAAAAAATATGAGAGAAATATACCCAAGTATGTTGCAACCCCCGCTAATGCAAAGGTTGCTCATGTAAGGGTGGAAAAAAGACTTAAAGACCTTGAAGAATATGCAAACACTTCACCCCTGAACAAGGTCGAGTATAACAAGAACACAAAGGTAGGGATAGTCACGGCAAGCATTGCGTATCAATATGCAAGGGAAGTATTTGGCGACAATGCTTCATACTTGAAGCTTGGCTTCACTTATCCCCTTCCGATGAAGCTGATAAAAGAATTTGCTTCAAAATTTGAGACCGTATATGTGGTTGAAGAGCTTGAACCTTTTATGGAAGAACAGATGAAAGCGGCAGGAGTAAGCTGCATAGGCAAGGAACTTATCCCCAATATGTATGAGCTTAATCCCGACATAATTGCAAAGGCCCTGCTTAATAAGGAAGCTGAGACAAAGACAGTTGATGCAAAGGTTGTAGGAAGGCCTCCGGTGCTTTGCCCGGGATGCCCCCATAGGGGATTTTTCTATACAATGTCCAAAAGGAAAAATACGGTTGTTACAAGCGATATCGGTTGTTATACCTTAGGCGGCTTGCCGCCCATCAACGCGATAGATACCTGTATCTGCATGGGTGCAGGCTTCAGTGCCGGTATGGGAATGGCAAAGGCCTTTGAAGTATCCGGCCGCGATACAAAGGTGTTTGGTGTTGTAGGTGATTCAACATTCTTCCATTCAGGAATAACCGGAGCCATAGATATAGTGTATAATAAAGGTAAAATGGTGCCTGTAGTGCTTGACAACAGGATTACAGGAATGACCGGGCATCAGGAGAATCCCGGAACAGGAAAGACCTTGATGGGCGAGGATGCAATACAGATAGACCCGGTTGATGTACTGAAGGCGGTAGGTTATAAGACTGTTAAGGTAGTGGACCCCTGCGACCTTAAAGCGATGGATGAGGTGGTTTTGGAAGCGGAAAACAGTGCAGAACCCTATGCAATAGTAACCAGGAGACCCTGCGTTCTTATCAAAGGGCTGCCTCCTTTCAAAACAAAGTGCATTGTCAATAAGGATAAGTGCAAGAAGTGCAAAATGTGCCTGAAGGTTGGGTGCCCTGCAATATACTTTAAAGACGGTACCTCATATATAGATCAGTCAATGTGCTTAGGCTGCGAAGTCTGCATGCAGGTTTGCAAATTCGATGCTATAGAAAAGGTTGGTGAATAATATGAGTGATGTTAAGAACATATTATTGGTTGGCGTCGGCGGCCAGGGAACAATTCTTGTCAGCAGGATTTTGACAGAAGGGCTGATACAGGCCGGCTTTGATGTGAAGATGTCCGAGGTTCATGGAATGGCCCAAAGAGGCGGAAGTGTAACCACGCAGGTAAGATACGGCAAGAAGGTATATTCTCCGATAATTGGAAAGGGTCAGGCCGATATACTTGTTTCATTTGAGAAAATGGAAGCGGTAAGATGGATAGAATACCTTAAGCCGGATGGAATTGTTGTAGTAAACAATTATGAGATACCTTCACTGCCTATAGCAAGCGGCAAGGAAGAGTATCCACAGGGACTTATTGAAGCACTGCAGGGTTCGTTCAAGACGGTAGTAGTTGATGCGGGCACTATAGCAGAGGAGCTTGGGAATATAAAAACCCAGAACATAGTACTTTTCGGAGCTTTGGTGAAAGCATTAGGGTTGGATGAAATTGATTGGGTAAAAATTATCAGAGAGACCATCAAGCCTAAGTTGGTGGATATCAATATCAAAGCTTATAACAAGGGAAGAGATATATAGGTGAAAGGAAACCGCACATCATGCGGTTTCCTTTTTACTTATGATATAATACATATAGTAAATAATACATATAATACTCAATTTGGTAAGCGGGGTATTACAGAGAAGGCAAGGTAGTTTTATGGGAAGCTATTTGGAAGGGCTTAACAAAGAACAATTGGAAGCAGTCAGGCATGAAGCGGGTCCTTGCATGGTGCTTGCAGGCCCAGGTACGGGGAAGACCACCGTTATTGTTTCCAGAGTAATAAGCCTTATAAGAAATAAGATAGTGCCTCCTGAAAATATACTTGTTGTCACTTTTTCCAGGGCAGCAGCCAATGAAATGAAGGATAGATATACCCAGTTTTCAGGGGCTCAGGGAACAGGGGGAGTGAGTTTTGGGACCTTCCATTCAATTTTTTACAAGCTTTTAAGACAGTATAAGAGTTATAAGCTTGAAGACCTGATCGATGAAAACCAGAAATTTAATTTATTAAGAAATATAGTTAGAAGACTGCTGCCGGATTCTGCGGAGGATGAGGGGCATATAAAAGATATAATAAGCGATATGGAGTATTTAATCAGTACAATGTCCGATGCATCGGGCAGCAAGCCGGCTTCCTGCAACGGCGCTCAGCTTGCACGTATTATGGAGGAATATAAAGCACTTAAGAAGCAATCCGATAAATTTGATTATGATGATATTCTATATGATTGTTTGTGCATGTTAAGAGAAAACCCCAAGACTCTTCAAGAAACAAGAGAGGAGTTTAAATATATTTTAGTAGATGAGTTTCAGGATATAAATGCATTGCAGTTTGAGACTATAAAACTCATTGCCTGTCCCCTCAACAATATTTTTATAGTGGGAGATGACGACCAATCCATATATGGCTTCAGGGGAGCAGCCCCGAATATTCTTGTCGGTTTTGAAGAGCTTTATCCGGGGTGCAGAAAGGTTTATCTTAAGAACAATTACAGGACTACAGGAAATATATTAACTTCTGCTTTGTCAGTGATTAATAACAATTGCAACAGGTATTCCAAAAATCTTGAAGCAGTCAATAAAAAAGGAAGCCTGCCTGTAACCTTTGAAACCGAAGATTTTGAGTCGGAAGCTAGGGCCATAGCTTCAAAGATAGCAAAAATGAGCAGTGACAACGGGATGTTTTCAGGCTTTGCGGTTATTTATAGAACAAATATACAGTCCAGGGCAATTATTGACGCGTTTATTGACGCGGGGATTCCGTTTATTACACTGGATGGCATGGTGTCCATATATAATCATTGGATATTTAAGGATATAATGAGTTATCTTAAGCTTGGAACAGATACAGGGAGCAGCAGGGATATAATAAGGATAATAAATAAGCCTGTGAGATATATAAGCAGGGATACCATAGAAAAAGCAGTAAATCGAGGTGATGATTTGCTGCAATGTATAATGAATCAAAGCAACCTGAACAGGCTTCAGGTAAATGGGATACGTGAACTTAAAAGCGACTTGAAAAGGCTCGGGAATATGGAACCCAAGAATGCAGTAAAGTATATAAGACATGTAATAGGCTATGATGAATACCTCATGGAATATTCAGGTTCAAGGGGTATAAGCATAAAGGGGCTTATGGAAACTATTGAAGAAATTGAAAGCTCCACCGCGGGTTTTAGAAGCATACTGCTTTACATGCAGCATGTGGAAGAGGTTGCTGAGAAGCTGGGAGAAAAGGATTATGCCAATTATAGGCGCAATAATGTAAAGCTCCTGACGATGCATAAGGCAAAGGGACTTGAATTTGATACAGTCTTTATCTGCGGCTCAGTAGAGGGACTTGCGCCTTACATAAAGGATGATTCAGAGGTAAACACTGATTTTGAAGAGGAAAGAAGATTATTCTATGTAGCTATGACCAGGGCTAAAAGAGAATTATATATAGCTGTTCCCAGGCACAGATATGGCAAGACGGTAAAACCGTCACGTTTTGTAGAGGAATTGCAGAATGGAATTGACTACAGCAGCCAGGTCCATATAGGACAAAGGATTTATCATAGGATTTATTATACCGGGATTATTAAGGAAGTGGAGAAAAACATAAAAGACATAAGAATAAAAGTGGATTTTGACGGCAGAGAGAAGGAGCTTGACTTAAAAACCTGCCTTAAGAATGGAATTATTAGACTCATGTAGTGTTTGGAGGAAAATATGAAATACGTAAAGATAATAAGGATTTCCGGGGGCTATTTTGCCCGGGAGTTTGAAAAACATGGAAATGCACGTAAGAAGACGCAGTATAGGGAGGTGGACGAAAGGACTGTTGTAGATCATTTTATCAAGGGTGATGCTACTATTGAGGTAATATTTGAGGATTCTGATAGAAAGGCTATCTTGCTTAATCCGGAAAGTGATCCTGAGCTTATAAAAAGATACCTGGGAAGCAGATTTTTAACTTAATATTGTAAGGAGGGATGAAATGTTTAGGTTCAGAAGGGTTACACAGCATGATAAAGAAAGGGTGCTGGAGATTTCATCAAAAATCTGGGAAGGACATGATTTTATACAATATATTTTTGATGACTGGGTAGAGGATACAGAAGGGGAATTCACCCTCGGAGAAAAGGGTGGCGCTGTCATAGGTTTTGCAAAGTATACAAAGCATAGTGACGAGAGAGCCTGGCTGGAAGGTATTCGGACAGATGAGAACTTTGGCAACCAGGGCTTCGGCAAAGCAATCACACAGTATCATATAAGCAGGGCAAAGGCGGAAGGCGCGGAAACGGTAGGGCTAAGTATCTTTGAAGATTGCAAGGAAAGCATGAAAATAGCAGAGAGTCTGGGTTTTAAGAAGGACGGATATTTTACATTTGGATATAAGGATATTGACGAAACAGCAAAACAACTTTCCGAATCAAAGACAGTCATTAACATTATGAGTACCGCGACTGCATGGGACATTATAACCAGAGGTAATACCTACTATATGTCAAACGGATATATAAGCTACGGCTGGACATTTAGAAAGGCCTCCTATGAGTTAATAGAAAGGCTTGTTAAGGATAAGTGCGTTTTCGGGGTACTTCGGGACGGCAAAATTTCTTCAGTAATGATTTTGACGGAGAACTCCCATAAAAACGGAAGTCTTAATATAGGTTTTATAGACGGGGATATGGCATCTATGAAAGAATTAGTGAATTTTGCCGAAGCGCAAACATTAAAGTCGGGAATGACATGCTGCGAAATAATGGCACCGATGGATGAAAGGCTGATCAATGTGCTTGAACTCAGTAACTTTCAATTTTTAAGCAAAAGATATAAAGAAGCGAACGTATTGGTATATAATATGAAATTGTTAGGATAAGGGGATACTTACTGACTAATCACAGGAATAATCGGGAATACTCCATAAATGAACATCATTTATGGAGGTTTTTTTATGAAGAATATAGAGTTAAACGTTGATTATAGGACTAAATCAGGTAACAAGCAAACAAGAAAGCTAAGAAACGAGAATTGTGTTCCTGCAATACTTTATGGAAAAGGCACCAGGGGAAGACTGCTCAAAGTCAATGAGAGAGAGTTGAACAATGCGATTGCTAAGAATGGGGAGAATGTAATAGTGAACCTTAAGGCGAACGGTATGGTTGTACCAGCGGTAATAAAGGAAGTGCAAAGGGATCATCTGAATGAACGACTTATTCATGTGGACTTTCAGCCTATAACAATGCATGAAATAATCAATACTGATGTACCGATATTGGTAGCAAACGGAGAGCGAGTTGAGAAGAACGGATGGGTAATAAACAAGCAGATGACAGAACTGAAAATAGAGGGAGAGGTTGAAAAGATACCTCCTGTAATTACAGTTGATGCATCAAAGTTTAAGGTTGGGCAGGTCTTTAGAGTTGCCGACATTGAAATATCGGAGGAACTGTCAATTATTAGCGGGAAGAATGAAGTGGTATTTTCCATTCTGCCTACGAAGGACCGGCCTATAAACTTAGTATTTGAAAGGGTTGAGCCGGAACTGGTAAACGGTGAGATGAAAGGAAAGTAAAATGCGCACTAATGTGCTCAGGTAAAGGGTTACGAGGTTCCGTGTTATTCGCCGCTTTACCCATAAGGAATACCTAGGCATTTATAGTATATAGTGTCTCGTATCTGAAAAATGTGACGTTGTCACATTTTTTTGCTTTGAATATCGACACCTCAGCTATGACAGATTGACAATGTCGGACATTTATGCTAAAATCAACATATAAATGAATGAATATAATAATATTTAGAGAATAAACCTCCGAAATGTCAGACGTTTAATTGATATAATTATATGTTTCGTGCCAAACAAATTACATTGAATTCAAATGGCACGAAACATTTTCCGCCATTTATATGTCGTGAAAAATACATATTTGATAGTACAAAATTAGACGCATCAACTAATTTTGTAATGATAAATCTTTTTCACGACATATATAACATATATAGTAGCATTTATAGCTGTTAAAATTTTGTGTCGAAATATAAATTTTTATATTTTCGAACCAAAAAAAATATGAAGGGAGAACAGAAATGAAAAGAGTTTTGGTACTTATCCTGGCAACCCTAATGATGGTGTCAGCAGTTGCATGCACAGCGCCCACTCCAGCCTCACCTGCTACACCGGCAGATCCAGCAGCGCCTGGCGCCCCTGCCGCTTCCGGTGAGAAGTTCGAGATCAGCATTGCTCTGCATACCAAAGACGGCACCTCCGAAGAAGCTTGTGCTATGTTCAAGAAAGAAGTGGAATCAAAAACAAATGGCAACATCTCGGTTTTAATCTTTGAGAACGGTACCTTGGGAACGGAAGCTGAGAACATTTCTCAGGTTAGTTCCGGTGAGCTTAACTGCGCGCTTTTAGGCAGCCTTTATCCCCAGCAGATTCTTTCAGAATACAATGCCTCCGGAATCCCTTTCGCCTTCCCTGATGTGGAAGCTGTGGAAGATTATTGGAACGGCCCCGTAGGCGAAGAAATGAGACAAGTTTCTATAAGCAAGTCAAATATTAAGCTTGCCGGCCTGATTCGCCGCGGCCCACGTCTTCTGACGGCCAACAAAAAGATTGCGCACCCATCAGACCTGGCTGGCCTAAAACTACGCCTGCCTGAGAACGCACAGTGGATTGCCGTATGGAAAAGTTTGGGCACCAATCCTACCCCCGTGAACTGGAACGAGGTCTATACCTCTTTGCAGACCGGCGTAGTTGATGCTCAAGAGAACCCGATTGCAACCTATTACACTGCTAAGATCCAGGAGGTGCAGAAATTTACTATGGTTACCAACCATATTAATCAGCACTTTGCTTGGGTGTTCAACAACAAATTTTTCGAAAGCCTGCCTGCAGATTATCAGCAGATCGTTCTTGACGCAATCACGAATTCTGTAGAATTTGCCAAAGCTGATGTGGCTGCACGCGAGGCTGATTATAAGCAGAAGCTTATTAATGAAGGTCATACATTCGTAGATGTAGACATAGAAGAATGGCAGGCAGCTGCCAAAAATGGCATCCTGGAGGCTATGGAAGGCCTGAATGATGCTGCAAAAACTGCTATAAAACAGTATATGAAGTAAAAGAGACTGATATATCGACAATTTTTTCTGCTTCTGAAAGATTCGAGCCTGTTATGATTGACTAAGGTTGTCTCAAGTTGTTTCATATCAGGCCCGAATCTTCAGTTAGATATCCTTCACGGCAAGGAATATTTTCTGCGCTCATCTTAATGAAAGGAGGCTGGTGCTGTGAATAAAAAAATATCAGGACTAATTACTAAGTTAATCAATATACTGCTGTTTTCATGTATGCTGTCCATGATCCTGCTAGTGGCGTCACAGGTGCTTTTTCGCTATGTGCTGAAGTGGTCCGTCCCGTGGACGGAAGAGATTGCACGTGTCTTTTTCGTATGGATAATCTTCATTGGTGTAGCTTTGGTAGAAGAGGAAGACGGGCAAATTGCTGTTGACATGTTTATTCAGAAACTACCCCCAAAGGTATACCGTATCTGGAAATCCTTTGTTTTGCTCTTAGAGTCTGTTTTTGTGGCTGTTCTGTTCGTGGGCAGTATCAAGTCTCTCAAGACTGTTTCTCTGATTAATCTTGGCACAATCCCTAACCTTGATTATCGGATTTTATACGCCCCCGTACTGATTGCAGCACCGTGCATTATTTGGTTTCTGCTCAACCGAATGCTGGCTTTGTATTATTTCCAGCACAATAAGGAGGTAGCCAAGTGATTAAGCTGATTATATTTATTACAGGTCTTATAGCATTATTCTGCCTGGGTTTCGGCGCACCCTACGCAATCGGACTTATCAGCAGCATAGTGCTGATTATAGATAACGGATTGGCTAACTTTCCAACCCATACAGTTGCCCAAAAAATTGTAAATTCAGGCAATAGCTTCGTGTTATTAGCTATTCCATTCTTTTTGCTGGCGGGGGAATTGATGAACACCGGCAGCATAACCAGGAAAATATTCAAATTCTGCAATACGCTGGTAGGCTGGATCCCAGGCGGCCTGGGGCATGCCAATATCCTGGCCAGCATAATATTTGCCGGCATGAGCGGCTCTGCTGTGGCCGATGCGGCAGGTCTGGGAACTATTGAGATTCGTGCCATGGAAGATCAGGGCTTTGATACGGATTTCTCGGCGGGTATTACTGCAGCTTCTTCTACTATCGGCCCTATAATTCCTCCGAGCATACCAATGGTTGTATTTGGCGTCAGCGCCTCAGGTGTGGCAATTTCCAAGCTTCTGATAGCCGGTATCGTCCCCGGCCTGCTTATGGGCATTACACTTTCCATAATGGTAATCTTTATGTCCCTGAAAAGGAAGTATCCTCGCAGCAGTTTTCCTAAATGGTCTGAACTTTGGCACGATTTTAAAGATGCATTCTTCCCGCTGCTTACGCCCACTATCCTGATTGGCGGTATGCTAAGCGGCATTTTTACCCCGACTGAGGCAGCCGTGGTCAGCGTAGTTTATGCATTTATGCTTACCGTAGTTGTGTATAGGGAGATCAGCCTTAGTGACCTATACAAGATAATAATACGTGTGGCGCGGGATTCAGCGTGTGTCTTGTTCATTATCGTTTCCTCAGCTTTATATGGGTATCTTTTAGTGCGGGCACAGATACCGCAAACGCTAATTGATGTAATGTTAGGACTGACCACGAATAAGTATATAATCCTTCTGCTGATCAACGTGCTTCTATTGATTGTGGGTTGCTTTATGGACGCAAATGCAGCCATACTAATCTTGACGCCGGCGCTTATGCCTTTGATACTGAAGGTGGGCATTGACCCGGTCCATTTCGGCTTAATGATGGTTCTCAACCTGATGATCGGACTGCTGACGCCGCCTGTAGGCATGTGCTTATACGCCGTATCAAAGGTGGCCCATATTTCGTTGGAACGTGTTATTAGAGGCACTGCACCGTTCTATTTGCCGCTATTTATCACGTTAATACTGGTAACGTTTATTCCTGCATTATCCACATGGCTGCCCAACCTGCTATTGAAGTAATACAAAACTATTATATAGAAAATGGAGAACAGTGAAAATTATGAAAGCAGCTTTTGTTACAGGCCTTAAAGAAACTCAAGTCCGCGAAATCCCCATGCCTGAGATAAAAAAAGACGAGGTTCTGCTCCGGGTAAAGACTGTTGGTATTTGCGGTTCAGACCTGCATGTGTTCCTAGGCACTCATGCATTTCGTAAACCTCCTGTAATCTTAGGGCATGAGGTGGCAGGCGAGGTTTTCAAAATCGGCGAGAATGTCAAGAAATTCAAGGTAGGTGACCGCGTTACTCTTAACCCATCTGTGATGTGTTATTCATGCAAACAATGCAGGAATGGTCTGATTAACCTTTGCGAGCATAGGCGCGTACCCGGTACTGCAAGCTGGATAGGTACATTTGCAGAGTATTTTCCGGCTCCTGAAAGTGTTGTATATCCGATAGAGAGTGGGATTTCATATCCGGTCGCTACTCTTACAGAACCTCTGGCAGTCGCTATGCACGTTCTTAGACAGATCAAAAGCACAGGGAGGAAATCCCTTGCAATTATCGGCTGCGGCACTATCGGTATTTTAACGCTTTTTCTTGCCAGACAGCAGGGATATGGGGACGTGCTATGCTGTGACCCTGCCTCCTATAATCGCGAGATGGCGATGAAGTTGGGTGCAAAAAGTGCAATTAACCCTATTGAGGATGATCCCGTGCAGGCAGCTTATGCTTTGACCGGTGGTCAGGGCGTGGACGTGTGTATCATTGCAGCGGGTGCACCCGGCATCGTAACCCAAGCATCGGCTATGACGCGCATGGGTGGCGAAATCATCTTAGTGTCTATGATTACAGAGCCAATTCCGGTTAACACATACTCACTGGTATTCCGTGAGCAGACTCTCCGTGGTGCTATGCTATATACACCTGAGGATTTTGAAAAGGCACTGGAGATCATAAACAGCGGAATACCGATGGATATGTTTGTCACCCATCAGTTTCCTCTGGAGAATGTGCAGGAAGCTATGGAAGTGCTAAGTGAAAAAAAAGATAATGTTATTAAAATTATCCTGCATGCGGACAAGGTATAAGAGTGAATTTAAAGGAGAAAATCATGAGAGATGAGATTATACGAAATCTGGAAGCTCAGGCTGTGGAAACCAGAAAAGGTATCCTGCAGATAGCCTATGAGAGCGGGCGTCTTGCGCATCCAGGCCCTGCGCTTTCTTGTGCGGATCTGTGCACGGCTCTATATTACAGATTCATGGATACTAACCCCGACGATCCCTATCGGCAAGACCGAGACAGGCTGGTCCTTTCAAAGGGGCATGCCTGCCTGGTGCTATACGCTATCCTGTCTGACTTAGGATACTTCCCAAGGGAGTGGGGAAAGACACTGCGCCATGTGAACAGCAGATTGCAAGGGCACCCGGTGCTCGGAAAAACGCCGGGCATAGACATGACAAGCGGCTCCCTGGGCAATGGCCTGGGAATTGGGCTGGGCATGGCATACTACACCAGATTGCAGGGAAGCTGCAAAAAGACATATGTAATTTTAGGTGATGGCGAGATGAACGAGGGCACTGTATGGGAAGGAGTAAATATCGCACCGGTATTGGGCCTGGATAACTTAATCGCCATTGTAGATCAGAATTACTTTCAAAGCTGCGGCCCGGTCCAAAGCATCTGTCCCATGCGGAACATGAAAGAACGCTGGGAGGTATTCGGCTGGAAAGTACTTGAGATCAACGGTCACGATATGCGAGAAATTGTCAGCGCATTGGAGGTTGCAACTAATTATCATGGCGCCCCGGTTTGTATTGTCGCCAACACCGTCAAGGGCAAGGGGGTAAGCTTTATGGAGCATGACAACAGCTGGCACCAGAAGGTGGTTACCCGCGAACAGTATGAGCAGGCCATAAAAGAATTGGAGGAAGCAAAATGAACAGGGCATTTGACGCTATTTCAACCAGGGATGCGTTCGGTAAAGCACTTTTTCGCCTGGCCGAAAAAGATAAAACAATAATGTATATAGCTGCTGATACCCTAAAATCAGTGGGTGGTACGCTATTCCACAATAAATATCCTGAACGCGCCATTAATGTTGGAATTTCCGAACAAAATATGGCACTAATGGCTGCAGGTATGGCCAGCTGCGGGGCAAAGGTGTTCATTGCGAGTTACGCGGTATTTGCCTCAATGCGTATCTGCGAGCAAATCCGCACTTTCATATGTTATCCCAACTTGGATGTGAAAATCATCGCAGGCTTGGGGGGGCTGACAGGCGGCCAAGAGGGCGTGACCCATCAGGGTATCGAGGATATAGGCGTGCTGCGGTCTATACCTAACTTAGTGATTGTGGAGGCGGCCGATGCGGCATCAACCGAGGTAATTACTGAAGCGATCGCCGCATATAGCGGGCCTGTCTATCTGAGGTTGGGTCGAAACGTATCAGCTAAAGTTTTTGACGAAAAATACCGATTTAAAATTGGTAAGGCAAATATACTCAAGGCAGATGGCGTTGATGCAGCAGTGTTTGCAACAGGGGCGGCCGTTGTGCGCGCAAAGGAAGCATGTGAGAAGCTCACATCGCAGGGTCGTTCGGTACAACTGATCGAAATGCCCTGTATCAAGCCGCTTGACGAGGAAGCCGTACTCCGGGCCGCCCAAGAAACGGATCTGGTGATTACAGTTGAGGACCACAATATAATCGGTGGATTGGGCACAGCTGTATCTGAGGTACTTAGTGAAAAGCGTCCTGCCAGAATCGTGCGCATAGGCATCCGGGATCAGTTTACAGAATCAGGGGATCACGAGGAACTACTGGACAAATATAACCTTCACCCCGATTATATTGCCGGCTGCATAGAGGATAAGATTCGTGAAAAATAATTTGTGATTGGAGGAAAACATGAAAGGGGTTGAAAAAAAGGGTTCGACTAGCAATAAGGTGATGGATTATATCAAACGAAAGATTGTTAATAACGAGTTGAAGGTTGGTGACCGTATTCCAGGGGAGATCGAGCTGGCACAGACGTTGCAAGTAAGCCGCAGCACAGTCCGGGAGGCAATGAAGATGCTCGAGGCCCTCAAAGTTATTGTTATCCGTCGCGGGGATGGGACATATATTTCCAACCCCGATCAAATTCATGCAATCGATGCGGTAATATTCAAATTCCTGCTCCAAGATATAACACTTCAGGAGGTATGTGAGTTCCGGAAGGAAATGGAGTTCGCCATTATGCACTGCGCTGTCCAGAAAATAACAGCAGAGGAACTGGAACTGCTAAAGCGTAATATTCAACGCATGGATTATGTTTTACATGAAATGCCTGAAAAATTCGATCTGATGTATGCATTAGATATGGAATTTCACCACCTGATTGGACAGGCTACTCATAATGTTCTGATGCAGGAAATCAATCATTTGGTTTTTTCCATCGTTTCCCCTACAATGTACCGCAATTACGAGAAAGGCTTAGTAGACGATTCAACGGTTGCTTCCCACTGGGAAATCTACTATGCATTGTCTAAAAAGGATGTTTTTGCCATATGGAGTTCATTGCTTCCAAATATCAAGCTGTGGCAGGAATCATATCGTCGGGAAAATGAGTACTGCTGCAAGGAGGACAGTGTATTTAACCCATGGCTGCTTGCATCGTATTCCCTTGAGGACTACAGGGAGTTGCTGAAAGAGGCGTACGGTGAGGAAGACCGCTTTATTTAAACGGGTAATGCAAAATCTGAACCTTAATATGGTTATTTCATTTCTGCGCGTGGCAAGGTTGCAGGCGCAGCAAAGGAAGGATTTATTTTGAAAAGTGATCTTGAAACACTGCTTTATTTTTGCCGCCTGGCATTCGAAAGAAGGCTGGTTTGTGGTTCAGGGGGCAACATTAGCGTGCGCAGCGGGAAATATATTCTCATTACACCTACGGGATACTCCATAGGTGCACTTACCGGGGATGTCATTTCTAAAATGGAAATGGATGGAGCTTTGCTGGGCGGAGGAAAACCTTCCAAGGAATTCGGGATGCATCTGGCATGCTATCACTGCCGCAATGACGTGAATGCCATCGTGCATGTGCATCCTACCTATGCAGTTGCCGTTTCTTGCCTCAAGGACTCGGATCGTGAGTGCGCAATGCCTATATATACCGCAGGATATAATGCGCGTGTTGGAAAGCTGCCCATCGTGCAGTATGCACCGCCGGGCTCTGCAGAATTAGCAGCAATGACTGCGGATATTATCTCACAGCGCGACAGCGTGATGCTTGCCAACCACGGCATAGTCACAGTGGGAAGTGAGCTTCAGTCAGCATACAACATTGCGGAGGAAATCGAAGAAAATGCGCATCAATACTGGTTATTGGGCAGCAGCGGGCGGGTTTTGCCTGCATCAAAAGACTGAAAGGCAGAGATGAATGAAAAATCTTATTCTAGGTATTGATATAGGTACGACTGGAGCAAAGGCGGCTATTTACGACTTGTCTGGCAGTTGCATGGCGTGGGGCTATGGCGAGTACCCCATGCTGCATCCTCAGCCGGGCTGGTCAGAACTAAATCCAAGTCTCTGGTGGGATGTCACTGTTAACAACCTTAAACAATGCTTTACAAATCCCATGATAGATGCTTCAAGTATTGCGGCTATAGGTCTCAGCTGCACCAACGCCCTATTGCTGGTTGATCACACCGGAAAACCGCTATGCAATGCGATTGGCCACAGGGATACACGGGCAGACATGCAAGTGGCCTGGCTGCAAGAGCATATTGGTGAGGATCGCATCCTTTCCGTCTGTGCTAATCGGCTTGGCAAAGGCTCGTTCGGACTGCCAACACTTCGCTGGTTGATGGACAATCGGCCCGAGATGATGAAGCAGGCTGAGAAATTTCTTTACCCCAGCGGTTTTATTATCCATAAGCTGACTGGAAAATTCTCTATTAATCGGCCTCGTATAGGTCTTACACTGCTCAATAACGCTGATACCGGAGAATGGTCATCCGAAATTCTGGGGCTGTCGGGAATCCCGGAACAACTCCTGCCCTGCATTTATGATAGCTGCGATGTTGTAGGCGGAGTAACTGAAGAGGCGGCTCGGCTGACTGGCCTTAGCGCGGGGACGCCGGTGGTTGCAGGCGGGATAGATACGGTGGTTGCTGCCGCCGCCGCAGGTGCAGTAAATCCTGGTGATGTTGCAATGATTCTCGGCTCTAGCGGGCGGATCTGTGCAGTGAGCGAAAAGGCAGTGCGCGATAGACGCGTTCTTACCAGCCATGCATCCTTCCCGGGCACTTGGATGCTTATGCAATCTACTGATTGCGCCGGCGTGTCATTACGCTGGTTTCGTGATGTATTCGGAGAGAAGGCCAGGTTCGACGCACAAAAAAACGGCAAATCTATATATCAAGTGATGGATGAATATGCTGCGGAAGTACCTGCGGGCGCGGGGAATATGCTATATCTTCCCTATCTTTCAGGAGAAAAAAGCCCTATATGGGACCAGAACGCCAAAGGGGCATTTTTTAACATTTCGTTGAGCAGTGAATACGGCTATTTTATACGGTCACTATTAGAGGGTGTCGCCTACTCAATACGTGACTGCTGTGGGGTGCTCAGGCAGGTCAGCGGAGTATCTGAAGGTGTGATTCCGATAAGCGGCGGCCTCACTAATAGTACCGTATGGTGTCAGATATTCGCAGACGTGATGCAGGTGCCTCTGCTGCTTCTGCCAAACAAAGAGACCGAGACGCTCGGTGGTGCTATGATAGCAGCATATGGCACGGGAATACCGGGGGTCACGAAGGAATTTGGAAAGAACATGGCGCAGCGGGGCAAGCTCATTGAGCCCAACACGCGTTTGGCAGCATTATATGAGGATGGATTTCTACGCTATAAGAGTTTCTATGAACAGGTAAAGGGCTGTTTCTGTTAGAGGATTATGATTCTAACCTGCGTATATATATGTCGTGAAAAAGATTTATCATTACAAAATTAGTTGATGCGTCTAATTTTGTACTATCAAATATGTATTTTTCACGACATATGAATGTCGGAAAATGTTTCGTACCATTTGAATTCAATGTAATTTGTTTGGTACGAAACATATAGTATATAGTATCTAAAGAATGCGACCTATTCTTCTCCTTATCCGCTGAATGTGCGGAATTTTTTTATTCCAGGGAAGTGTCTTGTCTATGTCTAGGGATTATAGTAATATTAAATTATGTTATTAATTAACGGGAGGTAGCAGAGAATGAACCGTAAAGCTGATATTGGTGTTTTCGGAGGTTCAGGCTTTTATTCGTTTTTGGAGAATATTGAAGAGATAGATATTGTAACCCCTTATGGCAGCACAAGTGAAAAAATAGCATTGACCGAAGCAGGAGGCAAGAGGATTGCTTTTTTGCCGAGGCATGGGAAAAAACACTCATACCCGCCCCACATGATACCTTTCAGAGCGAATGTTTACGCAATGAAAATGCTGGGTGTCAGGCATATTATTGCACCTACGGCATCGGGAAGCCTGCAGGCTCACATAAAACCCGGTGATTTTGTAATTTGCGATCAGTTTGTAGACAGGACCTGGGGCAGGAAGGATACCTACTTTGAGGGTCCTGAAACAAAACATATAAGCGCGGCAGCACCCTATGACGAAGGATTGCGAAATCTTGCAATAAGAGTTATCGGGGAAGCGGAAATAAAAGTACATAATAAAGGAACAGTTGTGGTAATACAGGGACCAAGATTTTCAACAAAAGCTGAAAGCAGATGGTTCAGCAGCATGGGCTGGGAAGTAATAAACATGACACAGTATCCGGAATGTATTCTGGCAAAAGAGCTGGAAATTCCATATGTCAATATTTCACTTATAACCGATTATGATGCGGGACTTGAAGGGAATGAAGAAATAAAGCCGGTTACCGAGGAAGAGGTGTACAGAGTATTCAGTGAAAACAATGAAAAGGTGAAAAAAGTCATATACAATATGATAGAGAAGCTGTAGAGGTAGAAGTATGAAAGGTAAGCTCATAATAATAGAGGCCGGCAGCGATGCCAGCGGAAAAGCCACCCAGACAAAGAAGCTTTTCAGCAGGATGAAAAGCAGTGGATACAAAATCAGGAAGGTGGAGTATCCAAATTATAAAAGCAATTCATCAGCTTTGGTAAAAATGTACCTGAATGGAGAATTCGGCTACAGGCCGGAGGATGTAAACGCCTATGCGGCATCAACTTTCTTTGCAGTTGACCGATATGCCTCATATGTAAAAGAATGGAGGACATATTATGAGAATGGCGGGATAGTGCTGGCAGACAGGTATACAACCTCCAACATGGTACACCAGGCGTCAAAAATAGATGATGAATCGGAGCGGAACGAATATCTGAACTGGCTTTGGGATTTGGAATTCGTAAAGCTGGGACTCCCTATTCCCGATATAGTAATATTTCTTGATGTTCCAACGTTAATAACCAATAATCTGATATCAAAAAGATATAACAAAATAACCGGGGGCCATAAAAAGGACATACATGAAAGCGATACCGCATACCTTGGAAAGACGTATCTGAATGCCTGCAGGGTGGCAGAAAAGTACGGATGGAAAAGAATTCAATGCATAAAGGATGGCTGCCTCAGGAGCATAGAAGATATACATAACGATATATTTGAATATGTGATAAAAGAACTCCCGCTACAAGGACTGAACTATTAATAGTAGCCTTTCTCGAAAATATCCTTTATATCGGTAAGTTTTTTAGTATAGCCAAGGGCTACTATCAGTTTGATCCTGGCTTTCTGTCCGGGAAGGTTGTCCCCCATTATAACGCCTCTGTTTGTAAGTTCTTTGCCCGCCCCTGGATATCCATAGCTGTCAAGAACCTTTCCCATAAGGCAGCGAGATACAAGTACTATCGGTATATCCTTTGACAACGCATATTCCACACCGGTTACCATTGCCGGGGGAATATTACCCCTTCCCATGCCTTCAATTACAATTCCATGAGTTCCTGAGTCTACACAGAACCGTAGAATCCTGTCGTCCATTCCGCAGGCGGTTTTGATGAGGTCTACACGGCTGTCAATTGTTTGTGATGCAATATATTGCCTTTTAGTGTAGTTATGGTAGAAATATGCCTTGTCATTGTCAATAAATCCTATAGGGCCGAAATCTGCGCTCTTGAAGGTGTCCAGAGTATGAGTATTAGTCTTGGTTACCTGTGCTGCGGAGTGTATCTCGTTATTCATGACTACCAGCACACCTCTGTTACAAGCTTCATCGGAAACAGCGGCGAAAGTGGCAGCTATAAGATTTACAGGACCGTCAAAGCCCAACTCGGAGCTGCTTTTCATAGAACCTACAAATACAATAGGCTTGTCTGCGTTCGATGTAAGATCTACGAGATATGCTGTCTCCTCTAATGAATCAGTTCCGTGAGTTACAACCGCACCATCAAATCCTTCAACCTTTAGCTTGTGTTGGATGGTTTTGGATAGTTCGAACATTTTCTCGGGGGTCATGTGGGGACCCGGGATATTGCTGAAATTCAGGAATTCTATATCTGCTATGGTACCTATGCCGGGAGTCATCTGCAATATTTGTTCCCCGTTAATTGCAGGTACCGCTGCATTTGTTTTTTCATCAATTCTCATGGCGATTGTACCGCCCGTGAATACTATTATTATTTTTTTCATTCTTATCCTCCCAGCCAGATAATACTGCTTATCGGATTGTTTGCTTCCTATAAATAATTATATAATAGGCTTTGATTATAAACAATGAAAAAATAAGCGAGGCATGTGGTTGTATGCATCGCTTGTTTTTTCAGTTAATCGCCTTACTCTATGCGTTTGTATTTAATATCTGCAGGTCGCTGACTATTTTTATCCTGCTTACCTCAGGATCCTCAGTTCCCTGGACATATAGGTTTGCAGCTTTCAATGCCTTTACATAGTCGACTATTTCCTGTGTTATTATTTCCCCGGGGCAGAGTATCGGAATACCGGGGGGGTATGCCATAAGGAACTCGGCGCTGATAAGCCCTATGCTGTCCTCTAAAGGTATGGATATAGTCAGGCTATTGAAAGCTTCTCTCGGAGTCAGGACACTTTCCGGAATATCAGGTATCCCGAGAATTTCTGATTTTGCTATTTCCTTGCAGCTCTGTTCTTCACTTATTTCTTCGAGAGCTTGTATCAGTTTGTCTACTTTCTTCTTTGTATCCCCAAAGGAGAATACGCAGAGAATATTGTAAAGGTCTGACAACTCAGGCTGTATGAAATATTTTTCAGCAAGTATCCTTTCCAGTTCATAACCGGATAAACCAATATCCTTTGAAGTTATGGTAACTTTTGTTGGATCAAAGCCATAGGCGCCTTTTTTCTCAAGAACATCTTCCCCAAAACAGTACAATCCTTTAATCTTATTGATTCTTTCCCTTGCATATGCGGCCAATTCTATTGCTTTATCTATTAATTCCCTGCCCTCTGTAGCCAGCTGCATCCTCGCGCAATCGAGAGAGGCAAGAAGCACATAGGAAGGACTTGTAGTCTGAAGGAGACTCATAACGGTTTTGACTCTATTAACATCTACAATTCCCTTTTTCACATGAAGCAGAGAGCTTTGAGTCATGGAACCCACAATTTTATGGGTGCTTTGGGAACATATATCCGCTCCTGCATCCATGGCTGATATAGGAAGCTTATTGTTGAAATGAAGATGTGGTCCATGAGCTTCGTCAACTATAAGAGGAATATTGTATTCATGTACTATCTTTGCAATTTCGGCAATGTCGGTTGAGACCCCATAGTAGGTTGGATTGACAATAAGAACAGCCTTGGCGTTGCTATTCAGCTCAAGGGTTTTCCTTACAGTCTCAGGGGTAACATTGAGAGCTACTCCAACCTTTGTATCAATTTCAGGGTGCATATAAACAGGGGTGGCCCCGCTTAGAATAATACCGGCCGTGATTGATTTGTGAACGTTTCTGGGAATTATTATTTTATCCCCCTGATTGACAACGCTCATTATCATTGCCTGTATTGCACCGGAGGTTCCGTGTATGGAAAAGAAAGTATAATCTGCATTATAGGCATCGGCAGCCAGTTCTTGGGCTTCCTTGATTACGCCTGTAGGTTTATGAAGGCTGTCAACCTGTTTAAAAACCGTTACATCAATTGACAATACATTGGTACCAACAAAATCTCTGAATTTGCTGACCATTCCTTGACCCCGCTTATGCCCCGGCACATGGAAAGGAATGGTATCATTATTATGATATTCCAGCAGAGCATCAAACAGGGGAGTCTTTCTTTGATCCAACTTATACATTTCTACACCTTCCTCTCGGTTAAGAAAAATTTTTAGAAAATTGCTAAATAAAAAAAGCCTGAAACTTCGATGCAACAGGTTCAGGCTTTTGCAGAGCGATTATGATCAAACTATTCAAATACCAAATTTATTATAGGGCAAACAAATTTAAAATGCAATAATTATTTAAAAAAACCATTCCGGTTATTTTATAAGCGTTAATCCCCATAAATCAAGTCTTTTACGTATTTAGGGAGAACAAAACAGGCTTTATGTAAATCCTTATGATAATATTTTGTATCAAAGTCCGGGATGTTATTTGTATCCATACTTTCAGGGTCATATTTTTTTGAGCCCATTGTAAAGCCCCAATCAACGCCGGGATATGTGGGTACACTGGCCATAAAAAGCTTTGTAATCGGGAATATGCTGCTAACATCGCTGGATATCCGCTTTACTACCTGAGGCATGTAAAATGGAGATTCTGTCTGGGCAACAAAAATCCCGTCAGGGGTCAGGCAATCATATAGAGACCTATAAAAGCCTAAGCTGAAAAGACCTTCGGCGGCTCCGATGGGGTCTGTAGAATCAACTATTATTACATCGAACTCGCTTTTATGCTCCCTGACATATTTAATGCCGTCACCAATAAAAACATGGGCTCTCGGCTCATCTAATTTACAGCTTAACTCCGGCAGATACTTTTTTGAGAGTTCAATTACCCTGTTGTCAATTTCGCATAGTACGGCCTTCTCAACAGACTTGTGCTTTAATATTTCTCTGATTGTGCCACCGTCACCGCCCCCTATTACCAGAACCTTCCTGGGGTTCTTGTGGGTGAAAAGTGGTATATGAGTTATCATTTCGTGATAACCAAATTCATCGCGAACTGTTGTCTGGACAATGCCATCCAGAAGGAGCATTCTTCCAAATTCATAAGTATCTACTATAGCAATCTCCTGGTACTTAGTCTTTTCAATATGTAAGGTTTCCTTCACTTTATATGTCATCGCAGAATTGTCAATTTGCATTTCCCTGATCCATAAATCCATTTGCAGTCTCCTTTCTTATTCTGTATCATATTTGCTTTCAAGAAAATGTACAATATCATAGGTTGAGTGAGGTTTTTTCAATAATCCTGCTAATTGCCTGTAACATTTCATTCTGATATCGGAACTGAATATCTGGTCAATAAGAACAGGTATCCTTTTTACGTCTGAAGTAGTAACTGCAGCCCCAGAGTTCAGTAAAAACTCTGCATTTTCATACTCCTGCCCCGGCAGAGGCGAGAATATTACCAGGGGCTTTTCCCTGCTCAGTATTTCGGCGGTTGACACGCCGCCCGGCTTTGTTATAACGCAATCGGACAGTTCCATAAGCTCAGGCATATTGTTTACAAATCCATACACAGAAAGTCTGTTCTTTGTAGATAAGCCTTTGAGCTTTGATTCCAGCCTGTTGTTTCTGCCTGCAACCGCAATAATATGTACATTTTCCATATAACCGTCAATAGCTTTTACGATATTGTTGATTCCCCCTAATCCAAGGCCTCCGCCAATTACCAGTATGGTTTTTTTATCCTCGAACCCATGTTTTAGAAGCAGATCTTCTCTTACATGAACCTCACCGAATTCTTTCCTGATTGGAATGCCGAAGGGAAGCACCTTATTCTTGCTTACACCGAAATTTTCCATTATATATGTCAGATCCTCGTGGGGTATTATATAATAGTCTGTATTTTCATTTATATAGGATGAATGGATGTTGAAGTCTGTGATTACATTAATAAGCGGAGATACGATTCTTTTTTTGTGTTTTAGGCTTGAGATAATTGCGGATGGGAAACTGTGGGTACAGACAATGATATCCGGCTCAAAGCTTTCGGCAGTCTTTCTGAACTTGCTTGTAATCAGTCTGTTTGCAATGTCATTTACATCAATTATCGGGTCAAGTTGATTGGTTTTTTCGTAAAGCTTTCCCCATGCCCTCGGGTAGAACCTTAATATATTCAGATAACTGTCAAGAATAACCTTATCCAATAATGGGCTTATATAACTGATTGTGTTGATTATTTTAACCCTTGATAAAGCGTTCTGGCGGATAAATTCATTTCTAAGGGTATGGGCTACCTGGTCGTGTCCGCTTCCTATTGAAACAGAAAAAATGAGTACGTTCACTATACCACTCCTTAAAACATGCCGATACTGCAAAACCTTTGGCAGTATCAGGCTCCGATATATCATTCTTAGTATAGCACAAAATTAAAATTTATCTACATATTTTGCATTAGAGTTATTGCACATGAGGAGAAGAATGCGCAGCATTCTTCTCCAAATACGAAAGTACCGTCATTTTAACTCATATTGCAACAAAAGAAGTGCGTTTAATTTTTACCGGTTTTACAAAACTATACATATTTCGTTGAAGGAAAAAGATGTAATATATTGAATACTAATAAAGGCGAATTTGAATGGAGGGATGAGGATGGATATGAGTATAGAATATAAGGACAGGCTGCTGAATGTAAAGATCAATGGAGATATTGACCATCATTCCTGCGAAGAAATCAGATCCAGAATCGATAAGGAGATTTTGTTAAAAAATCCAAGGGGGATCCTATTCGACATGGGGCAGGTGGGATTTATGGACAGTTCAGGTGTCGGGGTGCTTATCGGACGATATAAGCTTATCGCAAATAATGGGGGCAAGGCAGGCATGATAAATGTTAAGCCGGAGATAATGAGGTTATGTAAGATATGCGGACTGCAAAAGATAATACAGATATATCCAGATAAAAAGCAAGCCATTGCAAGTATAAAGGAGTGTTAACACAATGAAAGCATATAACGAAATGAAACTTGAATTTTTAAGCAAATCACAGAACGAAAGCTTCGCAAGATCTGTGGTCGCAGCATTTGTTGCACAATTAGATCCTACAATAGAAGAACTTGCAGAAATAAAAACTGCAGTGTCCGAAGCTGTTACAAATGCCATTATTCATGGGTATCCCTGCAAAATAGGCAATGTGGTCATTGTTTCGAAAATTATCGGTAATACGGTAGAAATAGAAGTAAGCGACTTTGGGGAGGGAATAGAAGATATTGTGCTCGCCAGACAGCCGCTTTACACATCAAAGCCTGAGCTTGAAAGGTCAGGAATGGGCTTTACCGTTATGGAAACCTTTATGGACAAGGTGGAGATAAAATCACGTCCGGGAGAAGGAACTACAGTACATATGATAAAAACTATGAAGACGGCTTAATGGGGTATGGTTATGGAGCGGGTAGAGCTTACGCAGGATGAGTTCCTGAGAATTATTACCCGGGCACAAAACGGTGACTCGGAGGCGGAAAATTTTCTTGTGGAAAATAATATTGGGCTGGTAAGGAGCGTTGTAAGAAGGTTTTTAAACAGAGGCTGTGAATATGACGATCTTATTCAGATAGGGAGTATTGGACTTCTAAAGGCGATTAAAAAGTTCGACATCGCCTTTAACGTAAGGTTTTCAACCTATGCTATACCTATGATAATCGGCGAAATTAAAAGGTTTCTGAGAGATGATGGCAAAATAAAAGTCAGCAGAAGCCTTAAAGAAATTGCATATAAGGCTCATACAACGAAGGAAACACTGGAAAAGGATTACGGAAGGGAGCCTACAATATCAGAAATAGCATCTGTACTGGAAATTTCGAAGGAAGATTTGGTAATAGCGCTGGAATCTGTACAAAGTACTGAATATTTATATGAAACAATACATCAGGATGACGGTTCACCGATACTTCTTATAGATAGAATAAGCTGCAACGAAGGCGAAGATTCAGATATAGTGGACAGGCTTGCATTGAAAGAGATGCTGTCTGCTCTGGAGCCCAAGGAACGACAAATAATAATGCTCCGTTACTTCAGGGATATGACCCAGTGCCAGGTGGCAGAAATACTAGGGATATCGCAGGTTCAGGTGTCAAGGATCGAAAAGAAGATAATTAATAAATTAAGACAGAGTATATGAAAAATGTGACGCAGTCACATTTTTCTGCAATCATGCAATAAAAGCATGATTTATTATTGTATAGGAAAGTATAACTTTCCTATACAATAATAACCTTTGATTTGAGTGCCCGCGCCATTATTTCCTCATTGCATTCGGAAAAGGCGCATGGGCGTCAAATGCGGCGAAGCCGCATTTGTTCTTTTACGCATTAAACTGAGATAATTGATAATAATAATTGTAATAAATTATTCGGAGTGCAGATTAATGAAAACTTTCAAGCTTTTACTTTTATTCTCGGCGGTAATAGTCGTCAGCTATTTTTTCTGGGCATACTATACCAACAGGTCACTTCAAGAAAAACATGACAGGGCGACGCTTGTTTATGATGGGTGCCTTAAATCACAAAACATATTAATTAGAGGATATTGTTATGAATAGAAAAAGGTACAGGCAGCTGAAAAGCTTTCTGAATTTTGAAAGTGAAGCCGAAAAGGAAATAAGGAGTGATATAGAAGGGAAAATGATAAAGAATTGCGCGAGGGTTTATGAACAGAGGGAGTAAGAGCACTTTAAAAAGTATGGCATATGTTGCAGACTTCATAATCTTATTGTGTCTGCGGTTGTGTAATTTCAAGAAGGGGGCTTTGTATGAATGGTAAAAGACAAGTAATATTGGTGACAGATGGTGACAGGATTGCAAAAAAAGCGGTAGAGGCGGCAACATTAAGGATTGGGGGAAGATGTATTTCAAAATCTGCAGGCAATCCTACGCCAATGAGCGGTCAAAGTATAGTAAAATTAATAAAAGAGACCCCATATGACCCTGTAGTAGTTATGGTAGACGATAGGGGGCATATGGGAACGGGGAATGGCGAAATGGTAATCAGAGATATTGCCCGGTGTCCTGAAGTGGAGATACTGGGAGTTATCGCAGTAGCATCAAATACCGAAGGGGTAGAAGGCACCAGAATTGATTCAGCAATAACCAGAGATGGAAATATTATAGCAGGCACCGTAGACAAATATGGTAATAAAACAGAGGGAAATAGAATAAATGGGGATACGGTTGATATATTGGAATCTATAGAAGTTCCTGTCATTATAGGTATCGGAGATCCGGGAAAAATGAAAGGAAAGGACTGTTGTGACAAAGGGGCGCCAATAATTACAAAGGCAATGAAAGAGATAATAAAAAGGAGCAGCATGCATTAGCTGCTCCTTTAATAATTATGAGTTAATCGGTTTCAGTCCGCATTTCCATTATCCGGAGCCGGTAAGATATCATCGCCTTCCAAATCCTCTTCTCCTTCCAAAGGGTCCTCGAAAACCGGCTCAGTGTGTATATCACAAATCTCCGTCGGGGCTTCATATATCAAGTCGGCAGGCACCTGTTTCTGATCAGGTTCGGGAATAAAGGGTTCGAGCCTTTGTATGAACACCTTTGACTGTACCAAAAGGGACGGACAATATGGAGACGCAAGTTTTCCGGTTTCAATATCTATATCCTTTATTACGTGAATGTCACAAATGTTTTCGGTGTCCGGTTCCGTGCCTTTTATAAAGAGTTCGGACTTTATCATTGAACCCCTTGGATCTAAAGAACAAAGCTCGGAAGGCCTTTTGCCGGATACAGTGCAGATATCAACGGATACCAAGCCTCCCGGACGCTCAAAGTTCTTGACGGCAAGGCCTTTATGAACTTCCTCCATAATAGCCTTCCAAAGTTTTGCTGGATAACTGCCCCCTGTAAAATTCATTGGTTCAGGCTCGTCATGACCAATCCATACGGAAGCGGTATAGTAGGGGCTGTATCCTGTAAACCAGGCATCCACATTTTTGGTTGTTGTTCCGGTTTTTCCGGCCACAGGCATTTTGGACAAGGCTGCATTACCACCGGTCCCGCCACTTACAACACCTTTCATAATATCTACCATAAGGTAGGCAACCTGTTCACTTATAACTTTGTCTTTAATCGGCTTGTTTTCAAAAATTACATTCCCGTTCTTATCAAGTATCTTTGTAAAGGATATTGGTTTTATATATATGCCCTTATTGGGGAAAACACTGAAAGCGGCAGCCATTTCCAGAGGCTTGACACCTTTTGTTATTCCTCCCAATGCAAGAGGGGAAAGGCTCTCATCATTGGTGACCTTATTGTCATTTCTGGTAACCATGGTCGTAATACCGAATTTTTTCAGATATTCCATTGAGCGTCCTATTCCAATATCTTGCAATATTTTTACTGCAACAACATTTGTCGAGTGTTTTAATCCCTCTCTTACAGTAACAAGACCTTTAAAATTGTTGCTGTAATTACGTGGTTTGAAATTTCCAAAAACAACAGGTGCATCATCTATGACGGTTCCAAGTGTGTAACCATTGTCTAAAGCCGTAGTATAAACGGATAATGGTTTTATCGTAGAACCAGGCTGCCTCAAGGATTGAGTAGCTCTGTTCAGACCCCTTCTTACTTTTTCGCTTCTGCCGCCCATAACAGCTTTTATCTCACCGGTGCCGTTCTCAATTATTATTACGGCAGCCTCAGGCTGTAATATACCATTGTCATCCTCTTTACTTTCGGGAAAGAGTTTGGTGTTCTTGAATGCATCTTCAACTATTCCTTGCAGCTCCGTATCTATAGTGGCAATAATTTTTAATCCGCCGTTAAAAAGCTTTATTTGTGCCTCTTCTTTGCTGAGCCCAAGCTTTTCTTGGAGGGTGTCAATGACATCGCTTATGATCATGTCCGAGAAGTAGGTGGTTTCTACTTCCCTTTGAACCGTTGAAAGCTTGATTTCTTGTTTAATCGCCTCATCATGTTCTTCCTGTGTAATATATCCCTGTTCAAGCATTTCTCCAAGTATAAGCTCTTTTCTTTCAGTAGACTTTTCGAAATTAAGATATGGCGAATATGCTGAAGGATATCGTGTAATACCGGCTATTGTCGCACATTCAGCCAAAGTCAGCTGATCAAGTTCTTTGCCGAAATAATACAGGCCCGCAGCTTTAACCCCTGCAACATTATGCCCCAGTGGGATTGTGTTTAAATACGCCTCCAATATCTGGTCCTTACGGAATCTTCTTTCAAGCTGAATCGCATAGTACATTTCAATTATTTTTCTTTTCAGTATCTTTTCGGGGGAAAGATATATAATCTTAATAAGCTGCTGCGTAATTGTGCTCGCGCCATGGGCAGGCCTGCCCGTTTCCAAGTCTTTCTTCAATGCCCCGAATATCCGGATTATGTCTATGCCCTTATGCTCCCTGAATCTTTTGTCCTCGATGGCTATAAACGCATTCTGGAGGTTTTTGGGTATTTGATCTATAGTAACCATTGAACGGTTTTCATTGGCATGCAATTTATCAATGAACTTATCATTCTTATCGACTATATATGTGGTCTGATTCAAGTCAAACAATTCATCGACATTTAACGGTCTCGCATTTTTTACCCAGGCATATGCAGTGCCCAGCGCAATGCTGCCGCTCACAAGGATTATCAACACAAAACAAAGTATAATAAACCTTAAAAACCTGGCAAAAGAAAAAATCTTCTTTTTCTTTTTCTTCTTTGAAGCCTTGGTATCATTTTCACTCATATTATACCTCCCCCAAGGGTACACGAAATATTTAACAGAACAATTATATCACACAAGCATGAGGTTGGCAAACAAGGGGGGGCATGACATATATTAGAATTCTGCCACGTTTAATAATCTTGAACAAATTTCCTTATATTTAAATCAAATAATATGTAACATATACAACTTTGAATCATATATTAATAAATAGGGGGTGTTTGCTCATGAGGAGGAAGTTTGCCCAAAAGAGAGCCGGCAACAAAAAGAAAGTATTGTTTATACTGATTGTATTAGTCATAATGACTATATATTCGTACTACATTATAGAGAAAAATATAAAGCCCACTTTACTTGCCATGTCGGAGATAAATGCAAGGCTTGCTGCTACACAGGCCATAAATGAAGCTGTGAATGACAAGATTAGCAGTAATTCATTCGACAATCTTGTAGATTTTAAAACCGACAATAATGGAAAAATCTCAATAATTCAGGCAAACACTGTTCAGATGACAAGGCTTGCAGCCGAAACCTCCATGGAAATACAAAATAAAATAAAAGAAATTGGGGTCACAGATTTAAAAATTCCTATTTCCAATATAATAGGCAGTCAGATATTTGCAAATATCGGGCCAAAAATAAATGTAAATATTAAGCCCGCAGGAACCGTTAATGTAGACTTTTATACGGATTTCAAGGAAGCGGGCATAAATCAGACAAGATTGAAGATATACCTGGTAGTGAAAACAGATGTGCAGATAGTAGTGCCTTTGGCGAGCAACAAAGTGGATGTTACAACGCATATTCCGGTTTCCGAAACTATAATTGTAAGCAGTGTATCAAAAGGGGAAAATGCCGGGCCTGCATAATTGTAAAAAAATGCTGTGCTTGCTATAATTGTTTTAGATACGAGATACGAGATGCAGGGCATGGGGTGCCGGGGTTATGGATTATGAAGTAAGGAGCAAGGGCGAACAATATTTATCCTTACAGGGCATGGGGTGGTTTTATGGGCAGGTTGATTTTCCTGGTAGATATGAATGCATTTTTCATAAGCTGTGAAACAGCAAGAAATACTGCGCTTAAGGGAAAACCTGCAGCTGTAGCAGGAGATCCAAAAAAACGTTCAGGAATCATACTTGCAGCGAACTATGAGGCAAGAAAATTCAATATCAAGACAACAATGCTGCTGCATGAGGCAAAAGAGCTTTGTCCGGAGATAATTGTAGTTCCTCCTGATCATAAACTGTATGAGCAAAAATCCAAAGAAGTCATGAATATACTGTCCAGGTATACGCCTGTAATACAACAAAACAGCATAGATGAAGCATGGATGGACCTGACAGGGTGTGAAAAACTGTTCGGAAGCCCTTTGGAAATAGCAGAAAGCATTATGGTTACTATCTCAGAAGAACTGGATCTTTGGTGCTCAATAGGCATTTCAGAAAATAAGTTTCTTGCAAAAATGGGATCCGAAATGAAAAAACCTCAAGGAATCACAGAACTCTATGTCAAGGATATTGGGAAGAAGCTTTGGCCGCTGCCAGTAAGAAAAATGTACGGAATAGGAAAGCAGACGGAGCAAAGGTTAAAGGATTATGCGATATACAAAATTGGTGATATTGCAAACAGTAACCCTGAACTACTGAAAAGAAATTTTGGGAAATACGGAGGGGAGCTATACAAGCTTTCGAATGGGATAGATGACTCCCCGGTTACACCTAATCCAATTTACGACAGCAAGTCTATCAGCCGGTCCACTACATTGCCCGTTGACACTGATGACATAGAATACATCAAATATATTTTGATGGGTTTAGCCGAAGAAGTAGGCTATGAGGCCAGAAAGCATGGATATAAAGGGAAGACTATATCAATATCAATAAAATACGAGGATTTTGAGTCGGTTATAAGGCAGAAGACAGTGGCATCTACTTATCTTACGAAAGACATTTATGAAAATTCTCTAAAACTTCTTAGGGCAAACAAGGATAAGAATAAAAGAATTAGGCTTCTGGGATTAGGCTTAAGCAATTTTGATGGGGATGAATCCGAGCAGCTTTCGATTTTTAATTTATTTGAAGAAAACAGGGATATATATAAGCAAGAGACAATAGAAAAAACAATAGATAAAATAAGAGAAAGGTTTGGGAATAGGAAAATAATCAGAGGGTCAATGCTGAAAAGTGATAAAGATTCATAACGGGGCATGAAGATGTTCCCTGCATCAATTAAATCTTATATTATACAAAAGCAGAAGGAAGGAGTGGTATCCTTCCTTTAATTATGTTACAGATTAAAACGCTTGGCAGGTGTTGTTATGGAGATCCAAAAACGTAAAACAGTATTTACCATAGAGGATTCGGGGGATAGAAGAAACGAAGTCTATGAAAAAGTGTGCATTTTTCTGATGCAAAAGTATTATGGAGGTTGTGAAGGATTTGAATGCCTTGGTATATCTGAGGGTATCAACGGAGGAACAGGCCGGGAAAGGATATTCTATACCAGCCCAGAGAATGGAAGGAATGAATAGGGCCGTTGAATTGGGATGCAGCCCGGAAGATATATACATATTCAGTGATGAAGGTGTTTCAGGAGCTGTATTGGAAAGACCGCAGCTGATGGCTGCCCTTGATATGCTGAAGAAGAAATATTATAACATAGGCTTTTTTATTTGTTATGATTCCAGCAGACTATCGAGGAATGCAGCTCATCAGCTTATAATAATTGATGAGATTAAAAAGTCCGGAGCAAAGCTTATATTTATCAGAAACAATTATCAGGACAATGCAGAAGGCCGTTTCCAACTTACAGTAATGGCTGCGGTGGATGAATATGAAAGAGCGAGATTAAGACTCAGGACGGAAATGGGTAAAATAGCAAAAGCAGCGCAGAACAAGCTTACCCATAATCCGGGAATTTATGGTTATAATTTTAATCCCAAAACAGACACGTTAAATGTTAATGAAGAGCATGCTCAAAATCTAAAACTGATTTTCGAAATGGCAGCTGAAGAACATAAAGGACCGGCGGAGATTGCAGAAATACTTAATGCTACAGAGATTCCGAGTCCCAGAATGAAGCAATGGAGCAGGGTTACGGTGAGAAGAATAATATCTAACTCATCATACCTGGGTACATTATATATAAGAAGATATGACACTAAAGATTATCATCTTAATAAATTTAAGAAAAAAAATGAAAAAGTTAAAATAAGGGAAAAGCCGCGAAGCGAATGGGTGCCTGTGCAGATACCGAAGATAATTGATAAGGAGATATGGGAAAAAGCGCAGAAAACACTGAAGGAATCAAAACATATCAGGAAAAAAGGGGGCAAAACAAATTTTTTGCTGACCCCGCTGCTGAGGTGCGGAATTTGTGGAAGGATTATAAACGGCAAGAGTATTGTGAAAGAGGAATCTGCATATCGTTATTATATATGTACAGGAAAGTACAAGGATATGAAAGAAAGCAAGTGTGACGCAATGCTTATTAGAGCAGAGAATATTGAAAAAGCAGTATGGGATTATATTTCCGAAGATATTTATTTTTTTATGAGAAATGAGTTAGATTTAAGTAAAACTATTAAAAAGTATGTATCTGATAAAGAGGATGATATTAAGAATATATTCATCAAAAAGGAAAAAGCTAATGACGAAAGAGAAAGAATCATGATAATGTATCAAAAAGGCTATATTAGTGAGGATGAGATGGATGATAGGCTGAAAATTAATTTAGAAAAGATAATGAAGTTCAATGCAGAAGCTGTGCAAAGAAGCAAGGAGGATTTAAGTTTTTTAGAAAAGTTGGAAAATGATTGGAGAGAAAATAGGGTTTTTAATATAATAGAAGAAACTATAAGCAGATTGGATATCGAAGATAGGAGACTAGTGATAGATTTATTAATTTCTGAAATAACTGTTGCAAATAATGCGATACTGATAAAAAGAAGATTATGATTGTTTTCTTTTTGATGCAACGCTTGTAGGCGATGTTCCGGAAAGCTATATCAGGATACCGCAAAGTGATGTACCAAGCCTGATAAGAACGCAAGATCCTTTTGATGGGAAATAGCATGCGCCTGCGGCATTGAATATGAATGTTTTGGCGCAATAAAACATAGCGAATATAAGAGATATACACAGAAAACATAAGTAATTTGGTGATAGAATAAAAAAATAATAAAATTCGGCACAATAATAGATTGAGCACATCATACATTTGTGATATTATTATTAAGCGTCATCGGTGAACAAGCTATGGTGGCCGATGGGACAATGGCCTTACAGGCCCATTGCAAACGAACCCACACGACAAGTCGTGTTACATTCGTTGCAATGTTCCGCACATTTGCTAACGCAAAATGTGCTTTGAATGTTTTCAGTAAGAAGTTCTATGAATTGTTACTGCCGCACGTGGTGCTGCAGCGGCAAATGGAACAATGGCCCTACAGGCCCGTTACTGCGGAGCCCGCACAACAAGTTGTGCTACACTCCTTGTAACATTCCGGATGTTTTGCTAACGCAAAGCCATCCTTTGAATGTTTTCAGTAAGAAGTTCTATGAACTGTTACTGCCGCACGTGGCTTCCGCCAAGTGCTCTCGTAACAGAGAACTTCTAACTTCAAGCCATTCACTTGATCCTTGAAAACTAAACAGTGTAAATGAAAAATAACCAAGAGATTCTTTTGAGTTAGGTTAAACGATAAGTTATGAATGGAGCAGAAATGTTCCATAAAATAATTAACTTAAGAGTTTGATCCTGGCTCAGGACGAA
>JAKPKE010000165.1 GCA_029553855.1 Bacillota bacterium
AGGATGGAAATATAACTGTTGCAGCTGTTTGTCACTGCCAAATCAAGTATGCCATCATTGTTAAAATCATCTGCAACCATGGCTGAGGGCTCAGATCCAACGCTATAATTTACTGCACCCCTGAATCCGAGCATCTCCCCATTATCCCGAATCAGTATGGAAACATTATCACTGCCGCGGTTTGCCGCCGCCAGATCGGACTTGCCGTCGCGATCGAAGTCACCTGCAACTATGGCTGAGGGATAACGCCCGACGCTTATGCCATCCCATGTAAAGAAACTGTTGTTCCACAAGCTTACCATAGGGTACACTTTATTGCCTTCGCCTATTGCAGCCAGGTCGAGCCAGCCGTCTTCAACAAGGTCAATTGCAGTTACAATAGTGTTATCATATCTATCGCTGACTTTGCTGCTTCCCCCTATTACGAAGGTGCCGTCTCCGCAGCCCATCAGGAGGCGGACCATGCTAATCGTATTAAAATCGCTGTCCTCGCCATTTATTGCCACCGCCAGGTCGGGCCTGCCGTCGTTGTTGAAATCACCGGTGATTACGTTCGAGGAGGACCCCCATGCACTATAACCTACCTTCGGCTGGAATAGCTCCCCCTCGGCCAGGGCCGTAACGCTGCCTATGAACAGTATCAGAACGACTGCCGCTATAAAGGCTGCAAGGCGGGTACCCCTCTTCCTCCCGGCGCCGCAATGGACCGTTGTGCCGTCCCGGTAATCTGTATTGGTAATTGTTCTCATAGATATCCTTCCTTTACGATATTTTTTAGCCTCTCAAAGAAAATAGAATCGAGTCGATGCTGAACCTTAACGGAAAATATTCCGGTTTTTCATCTCCGGCATCCCAATAGACGGATTTATTATCGAATTTGACGGTCCGAAACAAAGCCGGCTCCTTCAGCCTGAAATAAGGGAGCGTCCCGACCAGCTTCTGCATATTATAAGTAATTCTGCTTCCGTCTTCAAATTCTATCAGAAGCTTGTAATCGTCCCCTGCGCAAACATTTACAATTTCGTTCATGGGCCTGCCGCCTTTCTTCATGAATTTACAGCTGTCCATTTTATTTTAGAAAAATATTCAGATTTTGCGTATCCCCCATACGGGGGATTTTATTCGGCAGGATTCGGGTCGTTTTTCAAATTATTGGCCCATACGGATATTATTCTGATATAATATGAATATATGGAACGCGCTTAAGGCTAGCAGATTATTCGGGGGGGGTATAATATGAGAAATACGAAATTGCTTGACAGAAAACGGCTTAACGATGTTTTGTCCGTTGTTTATGATTATCCCCTTACGATATTGGAAGCCCCCATGGGTTACGGGAAAACCACTGCAGTAAAAAGGTTCCTTGAAGCGGAAAAATTAGAGCCCTTCTGGTTTACATTTCCCGATTTGGAATATTCCGAAGCGGCTTTCTGGAATGATTTCACTGATGAAATCACCCGGAGGAACCCGCAAGCCGGGACTGCCTTAAAGTCGCTTAGCCTTCCTGCCGACGCTTTGCAGATGGAAAAATTCCTCATGATTATTTCTGATGTGGCTTTCGGAGAAAAATTCCTCATGGTATTGGATGATTATCAGTTTGCCCGGAATGCAGAGCTGAACAAACTGATTCTGTGGCTTGCCCGGGAGGAACTCGACGGACTGCATATCCTGCTTGTTACAAGGGACACTACCGATATAGATTTTATAGAAATTCTTTCAAAAGGCTTGTGCTGTATCCTGTCCAGGCAACATTTGAAATTCACAGAGCCGGAAGTTCGGGATTATTGCCGGATGATGCTTAATAGCATAACCGATGAAAATTTGAAAAGAATATACGAATATACTGACGGATGGATTTCGCTCATATATATCATTCTGCTCGGTCTTGAAAACGGGGTCCCCGTGGGCATGAGCACAACCATGGAAGAAATGGTTGAAAAAGCATTGTTTGCACCCTATAAAAAAGATATCCGGGACCTCTTGCTGAAGCTCTCCATTATGGAGGAATTTACTGCGGAACAGGCTGAATTTGTGACAGAAAATGAAAATACAAAATCATTATTGAAATGGCTCAGCAGAAAAAATGCCTTTGTTTTTTATAATGAAAAGGATAAAACCTATAAAATCCACAGCGTCCTTCTGGACTACCTGAGACTGAAGCGGGATTTTTCTTCGGAAGAGACATGCAGATTGTATAGCCGCCTAGGCGACTGGTACATTGAAAAGCAGGAATTTATGACGGCTTATGGATACTGGAACCGGGCCGGACAGGGGGAGCGCATTCTATCTCATCTGAATAATCCGCAAAACAACCAAAATTTACTTGTCAAATTTGCGGGTTCGGACGAGATGTTTGACAATACACCTCGGGATGTGCTGTTTCAGTATCCTTTGGCTTATCTGCTGCATATTTTCCATTCCATGCTGCTAAGTAAGCAAAATACGATCTTGGGATGGCCGGAACGATTGGAGGAGCTGCAGCGTTACTATGAAAATCCGGGAGGTATTGATGAAAGCTTTCGGAATCGGATTCTGGCGGAAATATTGATCATCCGCAAATTTACTTACTTCAATCATTGGCCTCAAATGACAGCCTCCGACAATGAAATCGCCAAGCTCTTAAACGGACAGAATTCGTATATTGTGCTGCGCAATTACACATTTACCCTTGCTTCACCCCAATATATCTATGTCTATTTCAGGGATGCCGGAAGTTTAAAGGCATTAGTGGATATGCTTGCCAAACATGTTGATTTCACTAACTTTTTAAATGGCTGCGGGACAGGCTGCGATTCTCTGGCTCTTGCCGAATACGCCCTGGAGACGGGTGATCTTGAAAATGTAGAGCGTAACAGCTTCCAGGCAATCGCCAAAGCAGAAACTATGTCGCAAATAAACATTATTTCCTGCGCAAGGTTCTGCCTGATACGACTGTACATTGCTCAGGGCAAGCTTCCACAAGCCTTCGAGATGATAGCTCTTCTCAATAATGAGATCGAAAGTTTCAACACACCGATTGCCAATACAGCGCTCGACCTGTGTCGAGGTTATGTTTTTGCTAGCATTTGCCAACCGGAACGGATCCCGTCATGGCTGCAAATAGGCGATATGGCAGTTGCTAATTTATATTATCAGGGTATGGCATATAATTATCTCGTATATGGCAAAGCATTGATGGCAGCAAAGAAATACGAAAAGCTTGAGGCTTTGACCGGACAATTCAGAAAGTACTTTTCTTTATACAGCAACCGGCTTGGTTTGATACATAACCAAATATTCGAGGCGGCGGCCAAATGCCATTTATACGGGGCCGAAACCGGCGCTGCTGTTCTTGAGGCGGCTTTAAAGGAGGCCCGGATTGATAATATAGTCATGCCCTTCGTTGAAAGCGCGCCCAATATTACAGGAATGCTGCAATTGATTCACCAAAGCAATCCCGGAGATGAGTATGAGGGCCGAATACTTACGCTATGCAGGAAGTATGAACGGACAATCCGAAAGCTGTCTTACAATCCGATTTCTTTATCCCAGCGGGAAATAGACATCCTGCGCCTGGCAGCCGAAGGGCTGGGCAGGAAGGAAATGGCGGCCCGCTTGTATATTTCAGAAGAAACGGCAAAAACTCATTTAAAAAATATCTATCAGAAGTTGGGGGTAAACAGCAAGCTCTCGGCAATAAAAATAGCGCAGGACCGCGGGTATCTGGCAAACACTGGGATGTAACATAAATTTTCTTTAATAATAGATTATTTGTTATATAATATAGATAAGCGCCGCAGGCGCTTATCGGTCTTTATGTACTAATGTCCGATTCGGAGGAATGCACCATGATTTCATTGAGAGACAAGCTGAAAAACCTCCCGGATAATCCGGGAGTATATATTATGCGGGACGAATACGGCAGCATAATATATATCGGCAAAGCAATAAACCTGAAAAACAGGGTAAGGCAGTACTTTCAGTCTTTAAAGAACCAGCACCCTAAGGTTGCCGCTATGGTTGAAAGGATTGCCGATTTTGAGTATATTATAACCGATTCTGAAATCGAAGCCCTTATATTGGAATGCAACCTCATTAAAAAGCACCGGCCCAAATATAATGTCATGCTTAAAGACGATAAGCAGTATCCCTATATAAAAATCACCGTTAGGGAAGACTATCCCAGACTTCTTGTGGTAAGGGAGATTAAGAAAGACGGATCCAGGTATTTCGGGCCTTATACGGATGTAGGGGCAGTGAACATGACTATTGACCTTGTGAAGGGCCTTTTTCCCATAAGGGACTGCAGCAAGAATATCGGCAGGATTATGGGAAAGGAAAGGCCGTGCCTTAATTACCACATAAAAAAATGTATTGCTCCCTGCCGGGGGGATGTCAGCAAGGAACAGTACAGGGAACTGATAGATTCGATAATAATGATGCTGGAGGGTAAACAGGAGGAGGTTTTGAAGCAGCTTGAAAACAAGATGCAAATGGCCGCAGAAAACCTGGACTTTGAAAAGGCGGCGGAAATCAGGGATAAAATAAATTCCTTAAAAAAGATAGCAGAAAAGCAGAAGGTCATATCCTCCGCGCAAATGGAACAGGATATAATAGCCCTTGCGATAAACGAGGCATCTTCCTGCATACAGGTATTTTTCGTACGAGGCGGAAAATTATTGGGCAGAGAGCATTTTATAATTGAGGATATTAACCTTAGCGATTCAAAAGAGGTGTTGAGCAGCTTCATTAAGCAGTTCTATGTATCGGATAAGATTATACCAAGAGAGGTTGTACTTCAGGAAGAGATTGACGAGATAAATATCATTGAAAGGTGGCTCAGCGATAAAAGAGGTGGCCGGGTAAGGATAGTTGTTCCTCAAAGAGGAGAGAAACAGAAGCTAATCGAAATGGTAAGCAAAAATGCAGAGGATACCTTGAGACTTCTTCTTGAAAAGCAAAAAAGCGATACAGACAGGACAATGGGTGCGTGCATGGAGCTTAAGGATATCCTGGGGCTGGATGAAGCGCCTATGAGAATTGAAGCCTTCGACATTTCACATCTTCAGGGAGTATTGAATGTCGGTTCCATGATAGTATTTGAAAAGGGCAAACCGGAATATAGAAACTATAGAAGGTTTAGAATCAAGTGGGCAGAAGGGGCTAATGATTATGAGAGCATGCGGGAGATAATATTCAGGCGTTTTACCCACGGCATAAAGGAACGAAATGAGCTTATGGCTGAGGAAAAGGATTTGGAACTGGGAAAATTCTCTGTGTTTCCCGACCTTATAATGCTGGATGGCGGGGTGGGGCAGATAAATGAGGTATTGCCTGCCCTTAGGGAGTTGAATGTCAGTATACCCGTCTGCGGAATTGTTAAGGATGACAGGCACAGGACCAGAGGGCTTATATACAATGGCAGCGAGTTGGAGATACCAATAAACTCAAACGCCTTCAGGCTTATAACCAATATACAGGATGAAGCTCATAGATTTGCTATTAACTATCACAAAAGCCTCAGAAGTAAAACAGCTATTGAGTCAGCCCTGGACGAAATCCCCGGGATAGGGGCAGCCAGAAAAAAGCTGCTGATTAAGCATTTCGGCAGCTTGAAAAATATTAAGAAAGCAACTTTGGAAGAGCTATGCGAAGTCAAGGGTATAAACAATAAAGTTGCAGAGACCATTTATAATTTTTTTAAATCATAAGACTTTTTTATAATTGTCTCGTAGTATATTATGAAAACAAAAATTATAAATTCCTTTTGGACAGGTATTGTCCGCAACATCGGGGAATGCCTCGGTGTACGGATGATTAAGTAATATTTAACTAATTAAAATGAGGAGGTGGAAGAATGTATAAAAAATTATATAAGTCCAGAACAATAAAAACAATAGCAGGTGTATGCGGCGGTCTTGAAGAATACTTTGGCATTGATGTAACAATAATAAGGCTTATCTGGGTTGCTCTTACAATAGCAACGGGAATATTCCCCGGAGTGTTTGCCTATGTGGCCGCGGCACTGATAATTCCCGATGAGCCTATAGGATACGACAGAGAGCGTGACCCAGGCCCGAGCCCTGAGTACACGGTGCATAAAGACGAAGAAAAATAGGAGGATGTTCTTTTGAATCTTTTAGTTGACCCCCACTGTCACACCATATCAAGCGGGCATGCTTACAGCACTATTAAGGAAATTGCCGAAGCAGCGGCTGAAAAGGGCCTGAAGCTTATAGCAATGACAGATCATGGACCTGCAATGCCGGGAGGCCCCCATATATTTCATTTGGGAAACCAAAGGGTTATACCGGACTATATAAACGGTGTAAGGGTATTGAAGGGCGTAGAGGCCGATATAATAGATTTTAACGGGGGGCTTGATGTTCCTGAGAAATATCTGAAGATGCTGGATATAGTAATTGCTTCTCTTCATGAACCCTGTATCCCTCCCGGAAGCGTGGAAGATAATACAAAAGCACTGATTGCTGCAATGAATAATCCCCTGATAGACGTTATTGCCCATCCGGGGAATCCCGTTTATCCGATAGATATTGACAGATTCGTACAGTGCGCCTGTGAAACGGGTACCCTTATCGAAATAAACAACAGCTCCTTTACGGTAAGCCGAAAGGGAAGCCATGAAAACTGCATAAAAATAGCCGCTAAAGCCAAGGAAATGGGCGCAACGCTGATTGTAAGCAGCGATTGCCATATTTGTTATGATGTAGGTGGATTTGATAAAGTAAAGGAGATATTCGAGGAGCTTGAGATACCGGAGGAACTGGTAATAAATACCGATTTCCGGAAGCTGATAGATTATCTGAATAAGAGAGGCAGGAATGTAAGCCTGTAAATCTTACTCATTATTAATACTTTTTCCGAATATAAATAGAGTAAAGCCGGTTTGGGGGGATACAAATGATCCTTAGAAGAGTCTTTACTCTTTTTTTATGCGCAGTTTTGCTTGTTTATATATTCATCGGGCCATCATTATTGGAACAGATGAAAAGCAATTATAAAAAAAGCCTGGAGCCTGTTCATAAAAAAACCCAATGGACAGGAGTCATCACCTTATGGGATTATCCGCACCTGAACATTGGGGGTGCAACACACTTCGGCCGGATAAAAAACAGTATCAGACAATTTGAAAAGCAGAATCCGGGAGTGTACATAGAACTCCACGAGCTTGACCGGTTGGAAGGTCCGTCTTTTATGAAGGCAGCGGCAAAGATAGGGGCAAATCCGGATATTGCTCCCGTAGGAAGTGATTTTTTCTATATGTCTGGAGGGTATCTTGAGGAGTTGGACAGCTTCATAGGTTTGGAAGACAGGGCAGATTTTATAGGCAGCATACTTGACACCGCAGCTTACAACGGCAAGCTTTACGGAATTCCCTGGATGATGACGGGCTATACAATGCTTTTGAATACCGATATGTTCAGTGAGAGGAATGTCAGCCTTCCGGAGAATGGCGAATGGACTTATGAGCAGTTTACAGAAGCATTGAAGCAGCTTACTTATGATACTAACGGAAGGGGAGGCCCGGATGTATTCGGGTTCAATTCCTTTATTGGACCGGGGTATTACGGTATTTTCGGTATATTGATGAGTGACGGGGCGCAGATAATTGACGAAGAAACAGGCAGGTACATATTCAATACCCCCGAGGCTCTATCGGGGCTTGTCAAATTATGCAATCTAAAACATAGGTATGGGGTTGCTCACCCTAATTTTGGCATAATGGATAAAAATCAGGCCTGGTCCACGTTTTTAAATGGGGAGACAGCTGTTTACATAGGGGAGGCCCGGACAGTGCCCTTCCTTCGCAATTCACAGGCAGGAAGCGGGATAAGTTTTATTCCTGCAATGTTTCCTGCCGGAAAATCCGATATTCCTTTGTCAGTAGGCCTTTCTGTATGCTCCTATGCGGTTTTCAGGCAAAAGGACGAGGGAAAAAGAAAAGTATGCATGGATTTTATAAAATATATAACCTCAGAAGAATCTCAGGCAGACCTGGTGGACTTGGGGTACTTTCCCGTCAGAAAATCAGGGAAGCATCTGTACGAAAATGACAAAGAGATGTATACTATACAGCAGAACTTATATTTTGCAGAACCCCTGCCGAAGGTGGATAATTGGGACGAAATAGACCTTATTTTACAGACAAAAATTAAGGAAGCAATAGAGGGGAGTTTAAGCCCCGAGCAGGCATTAAAAGAAGCGGAGAGGCTGATACAGGGTCTGGGCAGCAGGAGATAGGAACAAAGCTGTGGGGTCAGCTGAATAATTTCATATGAAGATGGAAAAATTCCACATAATAATAGTAATATAAACGGAGGAAAACTGTATGACGGAAGTCAAAAGCCCGAAAAAGGAAAAACAGCCTATAATAGAATACAACGGCCGAAAGTATATAAGGATACCTGTTAAAACTCATGTAATTACAAAGGACGATAGCATTGTCGATGTTGTAGAGAAATATGTCAGGGAAATAGTAAAAGAAAACGATATAATTTTTATCAGTGAAAAAGCTGTTGCAATTACTCAAGGAAGAGCTTATTTTTTAAGCGAAATCAAACCGAGGCCCTTGGCGAGATTTCTTTCAAAATATGTGACAAAAACTCCAATCGGAATAGGCCTGGGAATGCCTGAAACTATGGAAATGGCATTGAGGGAATGTGGGGTATTAAAGATACTATTCGCCGCCGCAATAAGCTTTTTTGGCAAGCTTTTAGGGCGTAAGGGGGATTTTTACAGAGTAGCCGGCTATAAGGCCTCTTCCATTGACGGACCTACCCCCAATACACTGCCCCCATATAACAAGTGTGTTGTGCTTGGACCGGAAAATCCCGATCAGGTGGCCAAAAAGATCAGCGACAGCATAAAAGCAGAGGTTGCGATAGTTGATATAAACGATTTTGGAGGGAACATACTGGGAACATCAAAGTCAACCCTTGACAGGAGGACACTTGCAGGAATACTGAGGGATAATCCTCTTGGACAGTGCAGTGAGCAGACACCTATGGGTATAATCAGGGGAGCTGAATAGCAGAAAACATCGAAAGGGGATAAAGTCTTAATGCAGGTGTCATATAACGAACCTATGAAGAATCATACCTCCTTCAAGGTAGGAGGATTTGCAGATATATTTATTGAGCCTGATAATACGGAAGAGCTTGTTGAAGCGATAAAGGACCTCAGGAAGGATAATACTCCGTATTATATAATGGGCAACGGGAGCAATCTTCTGGTTTCAGACAAGGGCTTCAGGGGGGCAATTGTAAAAATCGGCGAAAATATCGGAAACGTAAATATTGACGGGGAAAAGGTAACTGCAGAAAGCGGTGTCTTATTGTCAGTACTTTCAAAAATAGCGGCAAAGAATAACCTCGCCGGGATGGAGTTTGCCAGCGGTATTCCCGGAGCCCTTGGGGGCGCAATTACTATGAATGCGGGTGCTTACGGCGGAGAAATGAAAGATATAATCGGATGGGTCGAGCTGCTTGATGAGGAATTGGCATTAAAAAGGCTCCAGAATTCTGAAATGAAATTCGGATACAGGAAAAGCATAGTGGAACCGGGAAAACATATCGTTGTAAGGTGCTGCTTAAATCTGAAAAAGGGAAATCCGGAAGAAATCGACAGAATAATGACAGAGTTGACGGAAAAACGAAAATCCAAACAGCCTATACATATGCCGAGTGCCGGGAGTACCTTTAAAAGGCCTGAGGGTTATTTTGCAGGAAAGCTTATAGAGGATGCCGGATTAAAAGGGTTTGAACTGGGCGGAGCCCAGGTGTCGCCGCTGCATTGCGGTTTTGTCGTGAACACCGGCAATGCAACTGCGCAGGATGTATACGAGCTTATAAGACATGTGCAGAAGACAGTATATGAGAAATTTGATGTAAAGCTTGAACCTGAGGTTAAGATATTGGGTGAATTTTAGGGATTTATTATGTGAGGTGAGATATTTGATAAAGCTTTACGCAGATTACCATACTCATACGATATACAGCCATGGTACCGGGAGCATAATGGATAATGTAACGGCGGCAAAAAATAAAGGACTGACCGAAATTGCGGTAACAGACCATGGCATAAGGCATTTTGCCTATGGCGTAAGGCTTAAGAATATATCAATGATGCGGGAAGAGGTAGACAGAATAAATGACAATGCAGAAGGCATCAAGGTGCTTCTTGGTATGGAATGCAATATCATAAGCACTGAGGGGGATATTGATATGAATGATGAGATTCGCAAATATCTTGACATACTTTTGGTAGGTTTTCATATGATGGTATTGCCGAAAACCGCAAAGGACGCCATCAGCATATACGGAAGGAACTGCTTTTCAAAAATATTTCAATTTGGTAAGGAAGGAATTAAGGAAACAAATACCGAATCAATGATTAAGGCAATAAGAAAGCATAAGATAGATATTATCACACATCCGGGCGCCCGTATCCCTTTTGATACTACTCTTGTTGCAAAGGAAGCCGCTAAAGCCGGTACGGCTCTCGAGATTAATTCCCACAGCGGTTATATGGGGACAATGAATGTTATTGCAGCAGCAGGGGAGGGGGCAAAATTCGTGATTAACAGTGATGCGCATACTCCTGAAGATGTAGGGAATTTTGAGAAAGGTCTGATAATTGCTGAAAAGGCCGGATTATCCGGAGACCAGATTATAAACGCAGTGAAATAACGGGATTTGACTTAGATGCCTTATATGCTTTGCTCCACTGCAAGCGGATTACTGCGTGAAGCCGCAGAAAAGAGAATCTAAGCTGAAATGCCATTATGGGGGAAAATAACGGTGAAGTTTTTGATAGTTACAGGTTTATCGGGAGCGGGGAAAAGCCAGTCCATTAAATTTCTTGAGGACTTGGGGTATTTTTGTGTTGATAATTTACCCCCGGCTTTAATCGGCAAATTTGCCGAAATGTGTTCGGAAAGCAGGGGCGATATAGAAAAGACAGCAATAGTAATAGACATCAGAGGCGGCAGATTCTTCAGCCAGCTTCCGGTCAGCCTTGATGAGCTCAAAGCTTCGGGACATACCTATGATATACTTTTTCTGGAGGCTTCCGACGAAACCCTTATCAGGAGGTTTAAATCCAGCAGAAGAATGCACCCGCTGTCTGTGGGCGGCAGAATAATAAAAGGATTAAAAGCCGAGCGGAGAATGCTCGAAGAAATAAAGTCAAAAGCTACAAATATTATAGATACGACGAATATGAGCCCCTCGGAGCTGAAGGAGGAAATAATCCATTTAATTGTGAAGGGGGGCAAGTCGGAGGGACTGATAATAAACATCCTTTCTTTCGGCTTTAAATATGGGGTACCCTTGGATTCAGATATGGTATTTGACGTAAGGTTTCTTCCTAATCCATATTACATCGAGGATCTGAAAAAATTCAGCGGAACCAACGACAGTGTAAAGAATTATGTAATGCAATGGCCGGCTGCAGTAGGATTTTTGGATAAACTGTCGGATATGATGGAATTTCTGATTCCCCATTTCATTAAAGAGGGAAAGTCACAATTGGTAGTCGCAATCGGATGTACCGGAGGACGGCATAGATCAGTGACAATGGCGAACATGCTGAGCAATAGGCTAAAAAAGAACAGCCACAGGGTTATAGTAGAGCATAGGGATATTGAAGAAGAAAGATACAGATAGGTGCGAATCTAGTTTCATTGGAGGGTTATGCTTGAAAAGCAATTCTATAAAGAATATATTGCATGAGAAGGGGATTATTTCAGGAGGCCCAAAAATTGTTGCAATAGGAGGGGGTACAGGGCTTTCGGTGCTTCTCAGAGGGTTAAAGAAATACACTTTAAATATTACTGCAATAGTTACTGTATCGGATGACGGCGGCAGTTCCGGATTACTCAGGGGAGACATGGGCATTCTTCCTCCGGGGGATATAAGAAATTGTATAGTTGCATTGGCTAATACCGAGCCTATTATGGAGCAGCTAATGCAATACAGGTTCAAAGAAGGGACTTTAAAGGGCCAGAGTTTTGGGAATCTTTTTATTGCTGCTATGAATGATATTTGCGGCAGCTTTGATACTGCCGTAAAGGAAGTAAGCAGTGTATTGGCTGTCACCGGAAAGGTTCTTCCGGTTACCCTGGAGAATGTGGTGCTGTATGCAAAGCTTGAAGATGGGACCGTTATTAAAGGCGAATCTCAAATACCCATAAAACAGAAGGCATTAAACAAAAGAATAGATAGGGTATTTCTGAAGCCCGGCAATTGCAGACCCCTTCCGACAGCTTTAAAGGAGATACAGGATGCGGATGCTGTGATAATAGGCCCCGGAAGTCTGTATACCAGTATCATGCCGAATATTCTTGTGAATAACATGGCAAAAGCAATTAACAATTCCAAGGCTTTGAAGATATATGTAAGCAATATAATGACACAGCAGGGGGAGACAGTAGGTTACAGCCTCTCCGAGCATATTAAGGCAATTAACGATCACGGCAACAAGCTTCTGATAGACTATGCAATTGCCAATACGGGTAAGGTTCCGCAGGCATTTTTGGAAAAATACAAGACTGAAGATGCATCTCCGGTTTTAATAGATAATGATGCAATGTCCGATATGGGAATTAAGGTTATTGTCGGGGATTTTGTAAGCATTGAGAATGAATATTTGAGGCATGACTTCAATAAGCTGGCAGAGAGGATATTCAGGCTGCTGAATGAAGAAAAGCTGCAGAAGGACAAGAAATTTTATTACCTTATAAACGGCAAATTAAAGAAAAGCAAAACATTAACAAAGGAGAGATAAGCTTGGACACAAGTGTGAAGAACGAGATAATATCATGGATTAAGCTGATATTATCGGCATTTGTAATTGCTTTTATATTAAAAACTTATGTATTTCAAATTGCACTGGTTAATCAGATATCAATGGAACCCACATTGTATGAGGGGCAGATACTAATAATAGCAAAGATCAACTATCTTTTTGACGACCCTGCCAGGGGGGATGTTGTGGTGCTGAAGGACGAGCTGGAGAACAAGTATTTGATAAAGAGAGCAATAGGACTTCCCGGAGAAGTCATCGATATAAGGAATAATAAGGTATATATAGACGGAAGCGAGCTAAACCCTGATTTTACTGATGTACAGACCTATGATAACGGTTTTGTCAAATCCAAGGTGCCGGAGGGCAGATATTTTGTAATGGGGGACAACAGGCTTCACAGCAGGGACAGCCGATCCGACACTGTGGGTTTTGTAAGCAGGGGCAATATTGTAGGTAAGGCAGTATTCAGGATATGGCCTATAAATAAAATAGGGATCATAAAATAAAGAGGTGCAGCACTGTTATGACGTTCTCATCCAGAACAAAAAATGAAATATCAAAAATTATTGTTGCTAAGAAGTGCTGCCAGCTTGCTCTGCTGTCAGCACTTCTTAAAATGACCGGAACAGTTCAGATTCATGGAGTAAATAAGATAGGAATCAGACTGTCCACTGAGAATGCCTCAATAGCAAGAATGCTGTTTTCGCTGCTGAAGGACAGGTTTAAAATCAACGCAAGGGTAGTTGTAAGAAAAAGCAGGCATCTAAATAAAAACAACAATTATATACTATATATTGATTCCGATTCAGATTCCCACGAGATACTCAAAGCGACGGGAATACTGCAGGAGAAAGATAATGGCCTGAAGCTGAATTATAGGCTGCCCCATTACCTTATAAAAAGGAGCTGCTGCAGGAAAGCTTATCTCAGAGGAATTTTCCTGGGGGGTGGCTCCCTAAGCGACCCCGAAAAAACGTATCATCTTGAACTGGTAACGAACGATGAAAATTTTGCCGAGGATATAAAAGAGCTTATGAATCAGTATGAGCTTGGTGCAAAGGTTGTAATGAGAAAGGGCAATTATGTGATTTATATAAAGGAAGGAGAAAATATCGTTAATTTTCTCAATATAATAGGAGCTCACAATGCCCTGCTGAGCCTGGAAAATATAAGAATATACAAGGAAATGCGCAACAATGTAAACAGGATAGTGAACTGTGAGACCGCAAATCTGGACAAAACAGTCAATGCGGCATTAAGACAGATAGAGAATATAGAATATATAAGAAGCACAATAGGTCTGGATAAGCTTCCTGCAGGCCTGGCGGAAATAGCTGAGCTGAGGCTGGAACACAGGGAGGCAACCCTTAAAGAGTTAGGCGAAATGATGAGCCCTGAGGTGGGAAAGTCCGGGGTAAACCACAGGCTTAGAAAACTTGACCGGATAGCGGAAAATTTAAGGGACAAACGGGGAGAATAACATACAAACACCATAAAGGAGACTGCTATGAAAAAATTGAAGTTTGATTATTCAAATTCCACGGTGGAGGATCACGAGATGGTATACATGGCAGAATATATTAAGTCTGCCCACGAAATGCTGCATAAAAAAACCGGAGCGGGGAATGACTTCTTGGGCTGGGTGAACTATCCCAGTGACTATGATAAGGATGAATTCGGCAGGATATTAAAGGCGGCACAGCGGATAAGGGACTTTTCCGAAGTGCTTCTGGTCATAGGCATAGGGGGTTCGTACCTGGGCGCAAGAGCTGCGGTGGAGCTGCTGGGGCATTCCTTCCATAATCTGCTTTCCAAAGGAAAAAGAAATGCACCCCAGATTTATTTCCTGGGGAACAATATAAGCGGGATATATTTCAGGCACCTTATGGAAGCAATAGAAGGGAAGGATGTCAGCACCTGTGTAATATCAAAGTCAGGGACTACCACAGAACCTGCCATAGCCTTCAGGCTTGTGAAGGCATATCTTGAAGACAAATATGGGAAGGCGGAATCCGCAAAAAGAATATTTGTCGTCACTGATGCTTCAAAGGGTGCACTAAAAAAGCATGCCGATGCCTCCGGTTATGAAACCTTTGCCATATCGGATGATATCGGCGGCAGATATTCGGTGCTTACTCCGGTGGGGCTTCTTCCAATAGCTGCTGCAGGAATTGATATTAAGGATATACTTGAGGGAGCAAGGGATGCATGGGAAGAATTTGCCGAGCCGGAGCTTGAAAAAAATCCATGCTGCCAGTATGCTGCCGTAAGAAATATATTGGGCAGAAAAGGTAAAGCCATTGAAGTGATGATAAACTATGAACCGTCGCTGCATTTTTTTGCGGAGTGGTGGAAGCAGCTATACGGGGAAAGTGAAGGAAAGGACGGGAAAGGGATATTTCCGGCCTCAATGGATTTTTCTGCGGATCTGCATTCTTTGGGGCAGTTTCTTCAGGAGGGTTCCCGGAATATGTTTGAGACAGTTCTAAATGTAGAAAAGCCTGAATTAGAGGTTGAGATAATAAATGATGAGGAGAATCTGGACGGATTAAATTATATAAGCGGAAAGACAATGGACTATGTAAATAAAAAGGCATTCCTGGGCACCATGCTTGCCCATATGGACGGAGGGGTACCGATAAATGTGGTCAATATCCCTCAAATCAATGGATACTATTTCGGCCAAATGGTGTATTTTTTCGAAAAAGCCTGTGGCATAAGCGGGTATATTCTTGGGGTAAATCCCTTTGATCAGCCGGGAGTCGAAGAGTACAAAAAAAACATGTTTGCACTATTAGGTAAGCCGGGTTGCGAGAAGCTCAGCAAAATGCTTGAGAAAAGACTATAGGAGAAATTATCATGGAAAATTTTGTTCACTTGCATGTGCATACGGAATACAGCCTTCTGGACGGGGCGGGGAAAATTGAAGAGCTTGTTGCCAAAGCAAAGGAATTGGGAATGGAATCAATAGCCATTACCGACCATGGTGTAATGTACGGCGTGGTGGATTTTTACAAACAGGCAAAAAAACACGGTGTCAAACCCATTATAGGCTGTGAAGTATATGTCGCCCCCAGAACTATGGGCGACAGAGACCCCAAGCTGGATGCCGGCCAATATCATATGGTCCTGCTTGCAGAAAATGAAGAGGGCTACAATAATCTTATCAAACTTGTGTCCATGGGCTTTACCGAGGGATTTTACTATAAGCCCAGAGTGGATATTGAGACGCTCCGCAAATATTCAAAGGGGATAATTGCGTTAAGCGCTTGCCTTGCCGGAGCGATACCGGAGAATATAGTAAACGGCAATTATGAAGCTGCAAAAGCTGCGGCTTTGCTATACAATGATGTTTTCGGAGAAGGGAGTTTTTATTTGGAGCTCCAGGATCACGGCATAAAGGAGCAGTCCCTTGTAAACCAGGAAGTGATCAGGTTGTCCAGAGAGACAGGAATACCCCTGGTTGCCACAAATGATGTGCATTATGTGAAAAAGGAAGATGCTGCAGTTCAGGATATTCTTCTTTGCATTCAAACCGGAAAAACTGTTCTTGAAGAAGACAGACTTAAATTTCAGGGGCAGGAATTTTATCTCAAATCCCCGGAAGATATGTATGAACTTTTCAAATATATTCCGGAGGCCTTGGAAAACACCGAAAAAATAGCAGAAAAGTGCAGTCTTGATTTCAGCTTTGGTCAGGTGCATTTACCGGTATTTGATGTTCCTGAGGGTTATACCTCGGATACTTATATAAGAAAATTATGTTACGACGGATTGAAGAAAAAATACGGCGGAATTACGGATGAGCTTAAAGACAGGGCAGAACATGAACTGTCTGTAATAACCAGCATGGGGTATTCTGATTATTACCTTATTGTGTGGGATTACGTTAAATTTGCCAAGGATAACGGGATAATGGTAGGGCCCGGAAGGGGCTCCGGAGCCGGAAGTCTTGTTGCATATTGTCTTGGAATAACCAATATAGACCCGATCAAATACAACCTCATATTTGAAAGGTTTTTGAACCCTGAAAGGATAAGTATGCCTGACTTTGATGTGGACTTCTGCTACGAAAGACGCCAGGAGGTTATCGATTATGTTGTGGGAAAGTACGGAAAGGACAGAGTTGCCCAAATAATCACATTCGGCACAATGGCTGCAAGGGCTGCTATAAGGGACGTAGGCAGGGCCCTTGACATTCCTTATGCCCAAGTGGATTTAATTGCAAAGAAGATCCCTTTCGAAATAGGGATGACAATAGAAAAGGCATTGGCGGCAAACTCCGAGCTGAGGAAACTCTATGAAGAGGATGAGGGCGCAAAACATCTTATTGATATGTCAAAGGCAGTGGAAGGAATGCCGAGACACAGCTCCACCCATGCGGCGGGAGTCGTTATTTCCGAAAAGGCCATAACCGAATATGTACCACTGCAGATGAATGAGGATGTAATAACTACCCAATTTGCCATGGGGACATTAGAGGAGCTGGGGCTGCTGAAAATGGATTTTCTGGGGCTCAGAACCCTGACGGTTATAAGGGATACGTTAAGGCTTATCGAGGAAAAGGGGGCGGAGGTTCCCGATGTTGACAACCTAAAATATGATGATCCCAATATATTCAGGATGATATCCCAGGGTGACACTTACGGCGTGTTCCAATTGGAGAGCGGGGGGATGGTCCAGTGCTTTAAGGAGCTGAAACCCAACTGCCTTGAAGATATCATAGCCGGGATTTCTTTGTACAGGCCCGGGGCTATGGACCAGATTCCGATGTACATCAGGAATAAACATAACCCCGATAAGATCCGGTATATGCATCCGGCCCTGGAGCATATTCTGGATGTGACCTACGGATGTATAATATATCAGGAACAGGTAATGCAGATAGTGAGAGACCTGGGGGGGTACTCCATGGGCAGATCCGATATTGTAAGAAGGGCTATGGGGAAAAAGAAAGCCGATGTTATGGCAAAGGAGAGAGAGAACTTTATCAACGGCATAGTTGATGAAGCTGGAAATATATTAGTGGCAGGCTGTGTAAGAAACGGAATACCTGCAAAAACTGCAGCGGAGATTTTTGATGAGGTGGCCAAATTTGCAGGCTATGGTTTCAATAAGTCCCATGCAGCCGCATATGCGATAATTGCTTATCAGACAGCCTGGCTCAAGTACTATTACCCTGTAGAATTTTCGGCGGCGCTTATTACCAGCGTAATGGGAAACACCAAAAAGGTTGCCGAATACATTCAGCACTGCAAAGGTATAGGCATAGAAGTGCTTCCCCCGGACATAAATGAAAGCAGCGTAAGCTTTACCGTAAGAGAGAACAAGATAAGGTTCGGCCTGGCAGCGGTAAAGAATGTCGGAATAAATGCAATACTGTCCATAATAAAGGCAAGGAAGGAACGGAGCAGGTTTGAGGGGCTCTATGATTTCCTTCAGAAAATAGACTACAGCGTTATAAATAAAAGAACAGTGGAAAGCCTTATTAAATGCGGTGCCTTTGATCGCTTCGGCGTATACAGAAGCCGAATGCTGGCGGTATACGAGAAACTTATTGACAGCATACAATTGCAGAAAAAGATCAATGTGGAGGGGCAGATTTCACTGTTTGATACCATGGAAGAATCCGGGAATTTAATAGGGAATATTTATCCCGAAATAAACGAGCACCCGAAAAAAAACCTGCTTGCCATGGAAAAAGAGATGATCGGGCTTTATATAAGCGGGCACCCTCTTGAAGAATACGAGCTTGAATTAAAATCATCAGTAACAGTAACAACGGCGGATCTGCTTACGGATATTGAATCAGAGACACAGAACATGGGAAATAACCCTGAACTGGATGGAAAGAAAGTGACAATGGGGGGTATAATAACATCTGTAAAGCAAAAGACCACTAAAACGAATAATATGATGGCTTTTGTGGAATTGGAAGATCTGTACGGAACTCTGGAGATAATAGTGTTCCCAAAAACATATGAAAGATTTAAAAATCTGCTGCTGCAGGATTCAATTGTGCTGGTCGGGGGGCGGATAAGCCAGAAGGAAGAGGAAGCGGCAAAAATAATATGTGATACTGTTGCGCCCCTGAAAAAGTATATGGGGAAAAAGCTTTATATTAAGATAAACACGGAGTTGCAGCCGGGAATAATAGAAAAGCTGGAAACGTTGCTGATCGAACACAGGGGGATACAGCCGGTAATTCTGGTAAATGAGGCTGACGGGCCGAAGGGGAAAAGACAGGTTATAAAGGTTGACAGCAGTATTTGGGTAGATATAAACGACATACTCCTTAATGACTTAAAGGAAGTTGCAGGTCAGGACTGCGTAGTGGCCAAATAGATTAATTGCTGCTGTGGTTATAGAATAACCTTGATATTGACAGATATTTAAATTAAAATTATTTCAGGTGGTATGGGTATAAATTGTTGGGAAATGACTTTAACACCTTGCACGAGTCATTCTGCCTGTAGGGATGGACATTTCTGCGTAACATAGAGGTATGGCAATAAAGGAGGCAGCAGGTATGTGGACAGTCATATATCTTGCGAAAAACAAAAGGACAGCTGATAAAATAAGTAAAATGATTGAGGCTGAGGGGGTTCTTGTAAAGCTGCAGCCGGTGAGCAAGAATACAGGTGATGAGGATAATTATTTTGAAATATTGGTACTTGAATCTGAAGTGGAGGAAGCTCACAATATTTTGTACGGACTCGGCTATTAATATCTAAATTTCAGTTTATTATTTATGTAATACCGGGACAAAACATGACCATATAGGACATAAGGGGGTAAGACTATGAAAAATATTGCGGTATTGACAAGCGGAGGAGATGCACCTGGGATGAATGCTGCCGTACGTGCTGTTGTAAGGACGGGTATAAGTAAGGGGTTGAACGTTTTTGGAGTAAGAAGGGGTTTCAGCGGACTTATTTGCGGTGACTTTGAGAAAATGAACGAATCATCGGTGTCTGATATAATACAAAGAGGCGGCACTATACTACAGACTGCAAGAAGTGAGGAATTCAGGACTGAAGAGGGTCAGTGCAAAGCGGCCAATATGATAAGGATTTTTGAAATTGACGGTTTGGTGGTAATCGGAGGGGAAGGGTCCTTTGCCGGTGCAATGGGACTTTCCAAAAAAGGCATCATGTGTATTGGCGTGCCCGGAACAATTGACAATGACCTGGCCTATACTGATTTTTCCATTGGCTTTGATACTGCCGTAAATAATGTGCTGGATGCAATCAATAAAATAAGGGATACTTCCAGCTCCCACGAAAGAGTCAGCATAATCGAGGTAATGGGCAGAAGCTCGGGGGATATAGCATTGTATTCGGGTCTTGCCGGAGGGGCCGAAGGAATTATAGTTCCTGAAATGGAATTCAAGTTGGAGAATATCTGTAAGCTGCTGGTAGAGAGGAAAAACAAGGGCAAACTCCATAGCATAATAATTCTTGCAGAAGGGGTCGGGGATTCCAAGCAGCTGGAGAAGCAGATAATGGAGAGTGTAAATATTGAGGTAAGGGCAACTATACTTGGATATACCCAGAGGGGCGGAAATACAACTGCCTTTGACAGAATACTGGCAAGCAGACTCGGTGAAAGGGCCGTTGAACTTTTGACCGGGGATAAAGGGGGAAGAGTAGTAGGTATCAAGAATAATGCCATTATTGATATGGAAATAGGAGAAGCTTTAAGTATGAAAAAGGAGTTTAGAAGGGAGCTTTATGAGCTTGCGGCTAAACTGCAGTAGATAAACCACTCATGATTCGCGACTATAACGATAATAATATTAAATAGAATAAAAAAGGAGAGATGTTTTTATGGCTGCTTTAAAGGGAAATTGCCTGATTGCTCAATCCGGAGGCCCAACTGCTGTGATTAATGCCAGCGCCTGCGGTGTTATACAGGAAGCATTCAAGTCGGGAGAAATTGATAAGGTTTTTGGTGCCCTGCATGGGGTGGTAGGGATACTTAATGAAAATCTTTTTATATTCAATGATGAATCCCCGGAAGAAATAGAATTGATGAAGTTTACACCTGCATCCGCCTTGGGTTCCTGCAGATATAAGCTGAAATCGATCGAGGCAAATGAAAAGGATTACAAAAGGATAATAGATGTATTTGAAGCCCACAATATCAGATATTTCTTTTACATAGGCGGAAATGACTCAATGGATACCGCCAGTAAGGTTAACCAATATGCCGAAAGGGTCGGCTACCAGTTGAAATCAATAGGAGTGCCAAAAACGGTAGATAACGATTTACCCATAACAGACCATACTCCGGGGTTTGGAAGCGCGGCAAAATTTATTGCCACCTCAATAAAGGAAGTCGGCCTGGATGCAAGGGTATACAACTACCCGACAGTTACAATCTGCGAGCTTATGGGAAGAAACGCAGGCTGGATCACTGCTTCCTCGGCTCTGGCAAAGAAGTACGAAGATGATGCGCCCCATCTCATATATTTGCCTGAAGTTCCATTCTCCTTTGAAAAATTCGGGAATGATGTAAAGTCTGTTCTTGATAAATACAACTATGCGGTAATAGCGTTTTCCGAAGGCATAAAGACCAAAGAAGGCAGATATGTGTCGGAGATCGAGGACCCCAATGCAGTAAAAGATGCCTTTGGCCATGTGCAGCTGGGAGGTGCCAGCGAGGTCCTTGAACGTTATGTCCTGGAGAATATATGCAAGAAAGTAAGAACTGTAAATTACAGTACCATACAAAGAAGCGCCGCTCACTGGGCATCCCTTACGGATAACGAGGAAAGCTTCATGTGCGGAAGAGCAGCGGTGGAATATGCTATCGAAGGACATACAGGCAAGATGGTTGGAATGTCGAGAAGCAAAGGAGAGGAATATAAATGCGAGACACAGCTTATTGACCTTGAAGATGTTGCCAATCAGGAAAAGAAAATACCGATTGAATGGATCAGTAAAAGCGGAGATTTTGTGGAACAGCCCATATTGGACTACATAAGGCCTCTGATAACCGGTGAAGTAAAAATCCGCACGGAAAACGGGCTTCCAAGGTATGCAAGACTGCAGAAAAAGTTGGTGGAAAAGAAGCTTGAGAAGTGGGATGTTAAATAGTATGAGAAAGACTAAAATAGTATGTACCATAGGGCCGGTAACCGAAAGCAAGGAAATGATAATACAGCTTGTCGCAGCAGGAATGAATGTTGCCAGACTCAATTTCTCACATGGAGATCATGCTGAACATAAGAGAAGAATTGATGCCATAAAAGAGATAAGGGATAAGCTTGATATACCTGTTGCGATTATGCTGGATACCAAAGGCCCCGAAGTAAGACTCGGTTACTTTATAAATGGAAAGGCCGAACTGGAGAAGGACCAGAAATTCACGCTGACTATAAGGGATATACAGGGTGACAGCACGCAAAGCAGTATTACCTATAAGGAGCTGCCCAAT
>JAKPKE010000189.1 GCA_029553855.1 Bacillota bacterium
AGACTCTCTGACCGGAATGCCTGACTGGCAGTCAGTAATACTGATACCGATGATAGACAGGGGAAGGCTTAAAGGAGTGGCATACCTTTCCGTATCCATAAAGAATAAGGAGTTTGACGCAGGTACCTATAATTATGTCAAGACCCTGTCCGATATTATGTCTGCAGCATTGAGAACAGAATAGCAGACAAAAGTCAAATAACGGCATGTATGACAAACGATTCATACGTGCTGTTATTTATCATTTGATTATGATAGAATATTATATACATATTTTTCTTCTCATATTTAACATTAGTATTGTGACTATCTATAGTTCATGCGGGTTTGCTCTGCCTGGGGGAATGGGAAATGCGTCTTATAAATGCCAAATACAAGGTTATAGATATCAGCAATGAGGATGATTACGGGAGTACGGTAGTTGTCGAAGATACCCGAAGAGGTCATATGCTCAAAAGTCTTAGGATAATAAACCACCAGAAGGAAACGCAGAAATTTATCAATTATATGAAGTTTAATATGTCTGAATATAGGAATTTGAACCATCCTAACCTTATAGATTTCTATTTTTTCAATAGGGTATTGGAAATAGATACCAAGCCGGTAGTTGCAGATAAATATTATTATACTTATGAACATTTTAATGGAGTAAGTATTTTTGATTATGTCAAAAATCAGGATTTTGACATAATATTGGATATTGTTGTGCAATTATGCTCCTTAGTGAAGTATCTGCATACGAAAGGCTTTTTGCTTTGCAGTGTAAAGGTTAATGAACTTTTTATTGTGCATGGTGAGGAGAAGGCTTCATTAAAGGTTTCAAGACTGCCCTATATTCAAGGTACCGAGCGTTCTGTGATGTTTGACAGAGAAAGCAATTGCTTTATGTCTCCGGAGGTTTTTCAATTTGGGGATTATACGAAAGCCTCGGATATTTACCTTGTTGGTGTTTTAATGTTTTACATTTTCAGCAAAATCAATATTGAAGGGTCTAACTTCAAAGATGACCTTAAGAGGTTTGGAATCACGAAAGACAATAGAATAGTACAGATAACTGAAATAATCAAAAGATGTACCGCTCTGAAGCCCGGCGACAGATATGAATCAGTGGGGAAAATAGTAGGAGACATTAACAAAAAGCTGAACAGAAATTTTAATATTATAGATAAAAAGTATTATCAAAGGCTCCCCCGGTACAATACAAGACTCGTATCAAGAGAGCATCATCTTGTAAGGGTTTTGGAATCTGCAAAAGAATACCTTTATGGGAACAGATTCCAACCGAAGGCTATAGTAATAAAAGGTCTAATAGGAACAGGCAAGTCGGTTTTTATAAAAGCGGCGGATTATAGACTGGAACAGGAAGGTTTTTCAGTGGTATTCAGCACCCTGAAGGAGGAAGAATCATATAGCTTTCATTATATAGTAATGGCTATCAAAGAGATAATGAGGAATACCGAAAAGGAGATTATCGACAGATATATAGCAGATATATCCTATATTATTCCTGAGATAACAAACATATCCTCCGACCCGATATCCAGCAGCGTGATAAGGCAGGAAGATAAAGTAAGACTTACGTACAGGCTGGGCAATTTTATTCTGGAGGCATCCTCCAAGCGTCCTTTCATTATGGCTGTAGGTGGGTTTGACTATATTGATGAGGACTCCCTTTCTGTTATGAATTATATTATGAGAAGTGAGGGCAAAGGCAAAGTATTTTTTCTTTTTGGAATAGGAACACAGAGCATAGAAGAAAATGCCAGGCTAAAGGAGTTTTACGATTCGCTGAGGGAAATAGGCTATATAGAAAGCATTGAGCTTGGCAACCTTAACATAAAAGAAACAGAAGAATATCTAAGGCTTTTGCTTGGAATGGATAAGCCGTTTCTTGATTTTGCCGCCAGGATATATAAAGAAACTGAAGGTAACCCGAAGCTTATATATGAAATAATATACTTCCTTTTCATGAACAATCATATATATATAGATGATAACGGGGAGTGGGTTTTAAGTAAAATTGACCTGAGCAGCTTTAACCTGTCCTTTAACATAAGCGATATGATCCTGAACAAAATTAGTAAGCTGAGCCCTACGCAAAAAGAGATCGTAAGGATGGTTTCAATATTCAATACTGCCGTATCCTCCGATACACTAAGGAAAATGCTTGGTATAGGCATGGATAAACTTGAAGCACAGCTTTCCTATCTGGATTCCATCAACATATTATCAAAAAAAGTGGATGACTGGGGAATATCCTTCGACTTTAGCTCTATTAATCTGAAAAAATCTATTTATGAAAGAATCCCGCAGGAGGCAAAGCTAAAATCTCATTTGACTGCTTCATATATACTTGAGGACAAATTCAACAAGGAAAACAGGGAAAACAGGGATGAGCTTATTTTCCATATGACAAAGGCAATGAGATATAAAGAGGCTATTGAATACCTTATGAATTCTGCCGAAAAGATGATATCCAGCAATCTGACAAGTCAGGCTATTCAATTTCTTTTGCAATCTTATAATATGTTTACGGCCGAAGATGTGAGCAACGAAAAGATGATTGTGTGCAGCAAGCTTGGCAAATTGTACGAGCATATGGGAGAATACGGCAAATCAATGCGTTTTTACAATGAGGCGGAAAGTCTGGCAGGCAAGGCCAATAATTTAATAATGCTGATAGATATATATATCAAGAGGTTCTCACTTTCATACAGAACAGATGACAAAAGGGGAGCAATTGCATATGCAGTTAAGGCAAAGAGGCTTCTGAAGAGTATTCCATATACAGAGGGATTGTATGAACTGATTATCAGCCTTAATGACATAATGCTGAACAAACATAAGTATAATTCATATATTAGAATACTGGAAAATTTAATGAGAACTATCGATATAGAGAAGCATGGGTGCTTTTACGCAAGGGCGATGGTGACTTACGGTAAAATAATATGCAGCAGGAATAGATATAAAGAAGGTCTTGCAATGCTTATGAAGGGTATGGATATGCTCGAAAAGCTTTCTGAATATAGATACATACCCAATGTTCTTAATTCTATAGGTAATATTTATACTGATTACTATAATGACATTCCTAAAGCCAGGGAATACTACGAAAAGTGTTTAAATGTGAGCCAGAAGCTAAACGATTTAAGTGGGATAGAAAAAAGCTATAACAACCTTGCGGAGCTTAACAGGATTGAGGATCAATACGGCCAGGCCATTGAATACTACAACAGAGCAATGGAAACTGTTCGTATATCCCAGAATACGATGATGGAAGCATTGCTCAATATAAACCTTATAATTGCCGGCATAGAAATGGAGGACTTCAAGAAAGCAGCTGCATATATCGGTTCCTCTGAGGAAATGCTCAACAACCTTAAGGACTCAGGGAATTTTTCGATGTATTTACATCATCACAGGGCGGAATTCTTCTATGCTGTGGGAGAATACGAAAAAGCACAGGAATATGCACAAAAATCTGTGGATATGTGTATAACCTGGGGTATTACAGAGAATTATGAAGCGCATTTTGTGAAGCTGCTGTCGGAAATACAACTGAACGGAAACCTTGACTTTGAAAGAGACAGTGCGTTTCTGGATAAAGTGTTCACGGAAAATTTATATAAATTAGGGCGTATTGCCTGTGTAAAGCTTGCAGAAATATATATATCGAGAGGCATGCAGGAACGGGGAGCCGAG
>JAKPKE010000190.1 GCA_029553855.1 Bacillota bacterium
CAACAGATGTAGGCTTTTGTTCGCACAAAAGCCCTGAGGTCGGGTTTATGTGCGTTAGGATTTTTCAAGTATCAAGCTGTGATTCTGTCCAAAGATTGCACCCGTGCGAGTCGATATACAAGGCTGTTGCTCCAGGGTATCCGCAAACCCATAGTAATGTCTCATAATTCTCCTATTGCGCAGCCTCTACTTTTTAATGATATAAAAAGCTGTGAATTGTAGAATAATACTATTCAGGATTTAGTTTGACAGCATGCGCTGTCAGAACGGAGATAAATTAAAAATAATTTTTTAAGATATATGAATAATGGAAAAAATTCCTGCCGTTAAATTTCAATGTAATTTATCTGGCATGAAGTATATAGATCGGAAATAAATAGAAAGGATTGATACGAAAATTGTCAAAAAGTAAGACAAAATTAAAACTTATACCGCTTGGAGGACTAAATGAGATCGGAAAAAACATGACAGCAATCGAGTATAAGGATACCATTATAGTTATTGATTGTGGCCTTGCGTTTCCTGATGAGGAGATGCTGGGGATTGATTTGGTTATCCCTGACGTTACATATCTGGTTAAGAACAAGGATAAGGTCAAGGCCATATTGCTGACCCATGGGCATGAGGACCATATAGGTGCGTTGCCTTATGTGCTTCCGCAGATAAATGTTCCGGTATATGGAACAAAGCTGACTTTGGGCCTGGTGGAGAACAAACTCAAAGAATTCGGCCTATTGCCGATAGTTGAACTGATAACCGTTAAGGCGAAGGACAGAATAAAAATAGGAGAACTTGAGGCAGAGTTTATTAAAACCAGCCACAGTATAGCTGATTCAGTTGCCATAGCTATACATTCACCTGTTGGTACGATAGTTCATACAGGAGACTTTAAAGTGGACTATCAGCCTATAGATGGCGATTTAATAGATCTATACAGATTTGCAGAGCTTGGGAAACAAGGGGTGCTTGTACTAATGTCAGATAGCACCAATATTGAACGCCCGGGATATACAATGTCAGAAAGCACTGTAGGGACAACGTTTATTGAACTTTTTAGAAACGCAAGCGGAAGGGTCATACTGGCGACTTTTGCATCAAATATTCATAGGATACAGCAAGCAATAAACGCAGCTGTAATGTTTGACAGAAAAGTTGCTATTGTAGGCAGGAGCATGGTTAATGTAATAGGAGTAGCCTGTGACCTTGGCTATATTACTGTGCCTGAAGGAGTTATTATAGATGTTGACAATATAGATAAGTATCCTAACGAAAGGGTAATGATACTTACCACGGGGAGCCAGGGAGAGCCTTTATCGGCATTGGCCAGAATGTCTACTTCCGAACACCGGAAGGTATCCATAATTCCGGGTGATAGAGTTGTAATTTCTGCAACCCCTATACCCGGAAATGAAAAGCTTGTATCAAGGGTAATAGATCAGCTCTTTAAGAAGGGTGCTGATGTAATATATGAGTCTTTAGTTGATATACATGTTTCAGGCCACGCATATCAGGAAGAGCTTAAGCTCCTCCAAGCCCTGGTAAAGCCGAAATTTTTCGTGCCTGTTCATGGAGAATACAGACATCTTAAGCAGCATGCCCAGTTGGCAGAAAAGATGGGTGTAAACAGGGATAACATATTTATTGCGGATATTGGAACAGTATTGGAATTTACAAAGGACTCAGGACGGACAGCAGGAACTGTAATTGCCGGGAAGGTGCTTGTGGATGGCCTCGGGGTAGGAGATGTAGGAAACATAGTCTTAAGGGACAGAAAGCATCTTTCCCAGGATGGACTGATAGCGGTGGTTGTGACAATTAGTAAGGAGAGAGGACAGGTTGTGGCTGGACCCGATATAATATCAAGGGGGTTTGTATATGTCCGGGAATCAGAGGACCTTATGGAGGAAGCGAGAGGAGTCATAAAGGATGCTTTGGCAAAATGCGAAGAAAAACAGATTACAGAATGGGGCACCATAAAGTCACAGGTAAGGGAAAGCCTCAGAGAGTTCATATATGAAAAAACCAAAAGAAATCCTATGATTCTTCCAATAATAATGGAAATCTAAAATTTTGAATCGAAAGCTGATTGCAGTCTTATTAATAATTTCGTATTCTGGTATTCAACTTGCGGGAGGACTTTGAATGGATAAGATATTTATTATAGTAAACCCTGTTTCAGCAAATCATAATACGGGAAAAGAATGGCCGGAATTTGAAAAGGTACTCCAGGGTTCGGACTATAAGTTTGATACGGTATTTACGGAATACCCCGGACACGGGTCTGAACTTGCAGGACAGGCATTGCGGATGGGCTATAAGACAATAATGTCCGTGGGCGGCGATGGTACAATGAATGAAGTCATCAACGGCTTTTACAAGGACGGCAGATCTATTGATGCTGATTCAAGGCTTGTCATATTTTCCAGGGGGACAGGCTGTGATTTTATAAAAACCCTGGGAATTAATAAAGGCATAGAGAGCTTATTGGCTGTTTTGGCAAGAAACGAAGAAAAACAATTGGATGTAGGATGTGTGAATTTTGTTGATAATACAGGAAATACAACAAAAAGGTATTTTCTCAATGTAGCGGATATAGGTATGGGCGCGGAAACTGCAAACAAGGTCAACAAACATTCAAAGCTGCTGAAAGGTTTTTTTTCATTTATGCTTGGAGCTGTAAGCACAATAATGCTATATAAGAATAAAGACTTTGAAGTTGTGATAGATGACGAAATTTATTTAAATGAAAGGTTAAACAGTGTCATTGTAGCTAACGGAAAATATTTTGGCGGAGGAATGAAAATCGCTCCGGATGCAATGGCTGATGATGGAGTCTTTGATATAATTATTCTAGGCAATTTAAGTAAACCTGAAATAATAAGAAGCTTTCCGCTGATTTACAAAGGCGAGCATATGAGTCATCCAAAGGTCAGGCATTACAGGGGTAAAAAAGTGAATATAAAAAGCTGTGGTCTTGGTCTGATAGAGGTAGACGGAGAAATACCCGGAAGATATGATGCGGTTTTTGAGATAATGCCAAAGACGATCAAAGTATTAGTATAAACGTATATTTTAACATAGTTATTGATGAGAATAAGCATAGAAGCACTATTATTCAAGTACGGATCAGGAAACAAATAATACCTAAATATGTATTGGAGAAAAATGGATGGAAACAATAATAAGGAATGATATCAGAAACATAGCTATAATTGCCCATGTTGACCATGGGAAAACCACTTTGGTGGATGGCCTTTTAAGACAGAGCGGTACATTCAGAACAAATGAAAATGTTTTAGAAAGAGTAATGGATTCAAATGACCTGGAAAGGGAAAGAGGTATTACAATACTGGCAAAAAACACAGCTGTTGTTTACAACGGCATTAAGATAAACATTGTCGATACCCCGGGGCATGCAGATTTCGGGGGTGAAGTAGAGCGGGTTCTGAAGATGGTAAACAGCGTGCTTTTGATTGTGGATGCAGCTGAGGGGCCGATGCCTCAGACGCGTTTTGTTTTAAAAAAGGCCTTAGAGCTTCATTTGAAGCCTATAGTTGTAATTAATAAAATAGACAGGCCGGATTCCAGAATTAATGAAGTAATTGACGAAATACTTGATTTGTTTATAGAGCTTGGAGCCGATGACCGGCTTGATTTTCCCATCGTATACGTATCGGCGAAGAATGGTATTGCAAAGCTGGATTTGGCGGAGGAATCACAGGATTTGAAGCCTTTGTTCGATATAATAGTGTCATATGTTGACCCTCCCAAGGGATGTATGGAGGGGCCATTACAAATGCTTGTCACTACAATAGAATATGATGATTATGTAGGCAGAATTGCTATCGGACGGATAGAAAGGGGCAGGATAACCACCGGGCAGGGAGCCGCACTCTGCAAAAGAGAAGGAACTTTGCAAAGTGTTAAGCTGGGCAGGATATATGGTTTCATGGGGCTGAAAAGAAAAGAGATTGAAGAGGCATACCTCGGAGACATAATTGCGGTTTCAGGAATAGCGGATATTAATATAGGAGAGACAATCTGTGATATCCAGAATCCTGAACCAATCAACTTTGTTAATATTGATGAGCCGACAATTTCTATGGAATTCAGTGTTAATAAAAGCCCTTTTGCAGGCCGTGAAGGAGATTATGTTACTTCAAGGCATTTAAGGGCAAGGCTTTTCAGGGAGCTTGAAACAAATGTAGCTATGAGGATGACAGAAACAGATTCTCCTGACACCTTCGAAGTGGCCGGAAGAGGAGAGCTTCATCTTTCCATACTTATTGAGACCATGAGAAGGCAGGGCTATGAGTTCGAGGTATCAAAGCCCAATGTGATTACGAAAAAGATAAATGGTGCAACTCATGAGCCTGTTGAGCATTTAACGGTTGATATTCCCGAAGACTATATGGGGGTAGTAATGGAGAGGCTTGGGTACAGAAAGGCTGAAATGTTGAACATGAGTAATGTCAGCAGCGGATATCTAAGGCTCGAGTTTAAAATTCCGGCGAGGGGTCTCATAGGCTATAGATCTCAATTTATGACTGATACAAAGGGGAATGGCACAATGAATCATATTTTTTATGGCTACGAGGAGTTGAAAGGGGAGATACCTGAAAGGTCAAGGGGTTCTCTTGTTGCTTTTGAAGGCGGTGAGACCACGACCTATGGACTCTATAATGCCCAGGAGAGAGGGGAGCTGTTCATAGGTGCGGGTGTGATGGTCTATGAAGGGATGATAGTAGGAGAAAACGCAAAGTCCGATGAAATAGATGTAAATGTTTGCAAGAAAAAGCATGTTTCAAACATGAGAGCTTCCGGAAGCGATGAGGCATTAAGGCTTACACCCCATAAAGAAATGAGCCTTGAGCAATGTATGGAATTCATAGCCGCTGATGAGTTGATTGAGATTACACCAAAGTCAATAAGACTTAGAAAAAGGATACTGGACAGTAATCTCAGGGCAAAAATAAGAAACACCAGACACGATTAGGAGAAAAAGCTCAATACCCTTTTATGCTTGATTTTGGAACATGGGAACAAATATTCTACTGAAAGTATGACGGCAAACGCTCTAAGAGGGTTCTGGTAAAAATGATAGGCGAATAGTACAAATAGGCCATAGTTTGAACTTGTCGAAATATGCTGCACATTATATAATTATATTAGCAATTTGCGCATAAGGAGAAGAATGCGACATAGTTTGTGAATTACTCCGGCTGTAGGGGAAGTATGTTCTCCTCACCTTCCAAAGCCAGCAAAATCATTGGCGAGGGTCCCATCTCTGCAGGCCCGTCTGATGATTTTGCCTGGAAGCCTTTCCGT
>JAKPKE010000193.1 GCA_029553855.1 Bacillota bacterium
GAAAAAAGCTATTGACTATGGAGTGACTCCACGGTTTATGCTTATGCCAGCAGGGAAAACAGAAAACCTTTAGTTATCTAATTTTTACTAATACTAACCCACCATTAGTATTTTGTCAACAGATAAATATATATTGTCGGAAAGGAGCATATTGTATGAGTAAAGAAGTAAAAGTATTATGGCTCTCTCAGGAAGAAGTCATCAAAGCAGGCGCATGGGACATGGATCTCGTATTGGAGCAGGTTCGCAAGGTCAACAAGTGGCTGGTTCAGGACAAAATTAACGAGGCTAATCTGCTGCGCGTAACTTGGGACAAGAAGCTCGGCGGTAGTCGGAAGATTGGCATTCATGGTGCAATTATCAATTCTGAGGAAATGCAGATTGCGGGTGTCAAGAGCATTCCTGCCAACCCAGACAACCCGGTCAAGTACGGCATGCCGCGTTCCAATGGCCTGCTTACGCTGTACAACTACGACACCGGTCTGCCGATATGTGTGATGGACGATAAAATTGTCAGCGACCAGCGTACCGGTGCGGGCAGTGCGCTCGGTGCGGAGTATGGCGCTAATCCGGATTCGGAGATCCTTGGCCTAATCGGCTGCGGCCCAATCCAGGACGCGCACATTCTTGCCACAAGCAAGGTCATGCACAACATTAAAACCTGCCGTGTTTATGATCTACGTCGGGAAAAGGCGGAAGCCTTCGCGCAGCGCTGGGAGAAGCTTGGCTACAAGTTTGAAATTGTTAATTCCTGCCCCGAGGCCATAGCAGACGCAGATATCGCCTACACTTGCACCTCCGGCATCGCTGTCGGTGATGAATATGTGCCGCCGGAATGGGTTAAGAAGGGCTCCTTCCATTCTCCGGGCTCCATTTGGGACTACAAGCCGGAGACGGTGCTTACTGCGTTCAATAAGTACGGTATGGATTTTGTCGGCCGTCTTGAAGACAAGGGTTTCCCGTTTGCCGATCTGACAATGGAAGGCAAGCTCGACAAGGAAAAGATCGCAGTCATAGGCCGCGTCCTGCTCAGCCAGGAAAAGCTGCGAACCAGTCCCACCGACACCATTTACTACGAGACGCTCGGCATCTGCGCCACGGACATTGCCATCAATTATGTGGTATACAACCGTGCCAAAGAAATGGGACTCGGTACAGAAGTCTATCTCTGGCATGAACCCGCTTACTTCTAATCATTATCTTGGGTTCCCGCCGTTTCGTGACGGAATGGCGGGAATTTACTTTCAAGAATAAGGTGCCAGTCTGTCAACTTATCAACTTATTGGTTGCGCAGGAGCTTCCATATTGAATTACCTGACTGTCCGATATGTAAGCCTATATCCCTTAGGGTATATCCATATCCGTGCGCTTTCTCTGCATATTTCAACTTATATACCTTGTATTTGCTTTCTCTTGTGCCTTTCATAATATACTTTTCTATCTCAGTATCCGCTATAGCCTCTGACAATATTTCATCCAAGCTTGGCCTATTATCTGTATTTGCAATACTCTTCATCATTATTTCGTATGCTTTTTCCCCGATTTCATTTATTGTATCGTAGTCAGTCTCCACGACCTCGTCCATTATTTCCCTATAATTCTTTTTACTGTCACTAAATCCCTTTTCTATAATTTCAATCATTGTCCTTGTCTCAATAAACCCATTCAACTTTTTTCTATAGAACTTATCGCTGCTCCATTTATAATCCTCAACCCTTTTGCATATGCCCGCTTTAACAGGATTTTGGTGTATATATGCCAATACCTTTATAAGGTATCGTTCGTCTCTAATGAGGGAAGCCTTGTACCTTCCTTGAAAAACATGCCCGCATCTTTCATATATGGCATTGAAATACTTACTGTACTTATTATTAATCTGGTGCATTATCTTTTGTAATTTTATATCCATTGTTTGAATTAGTAAGTGATAATGATTGTCCATTAATACATATCCGATCAACTTATAGCGCATCGGCTGTCTGCTTTCGTTAAGGAGCTTAAGAAAATATCCTTTATCTATATCCTTATTAAATATATACTCGCGATTGTTTCCCCTCGCTATTACATGATAGTATCCACCTTTGATTTCTTCCCTCCAAGGTCTGGCCAACCTATCATCTCCTTATCTGTCATCAAACAAGCAACATCTTGTTCCATATTATACCATATTGCATGTTTTTTTGATAGTAAATCCCTGGAAGGCTTTTCTTCTATGATTTCATACTAATAAGTTGACAGGTTGACAGACTGGCACTTAACCTCCTTAACATTGATAAACACTTTACAACAGTCCCCGGCCATTAATGTGCTTTCAACAGCTATATGCTTGCTATCGATTTTGCCCACGTCGGATAACATAGCAAGCATAGGATCAAGACACCAGCCATTACAGGGGTTTGCTCCTCCCATCTTCTTTGACAGCGCACAGAGTTTACATGAAGTCGCTGTGGCAACATAACCGTCCTCAGTTTTCTTCACCGACCAATTTGCGCAGCCATAGATTTCTGAAAGCGTATAGAAGACGTCTTCAAAGCTTTGAATGCCCAATTGCTGATTCAAATATGGCGCCGTCTGTGCCTGCCTTTCTTTTCTTTTCTCCACGACTGTGTCAAGCATCTTTAGCTTATCATAAGTATTTGCAGTTTCGGCTATAGATGCTGCGTAGGTATTCTGCAATAGGGCAAATCTCTTCTCGATATCCATTTTTATCTCTCCTTAATTATTTTATTATAACGTTCGTTATGCAATGCGTAAAATAAATCATTTACACCCATGAAGCACGATTGAAATCTCTTCCCGGATATCTTTTTCAGATAAAAACCTATTTTTGACGACGATACTTTCTATCAGTGTTTCCAATAAATGCACCAGTGTTCTCACTACCGCTATTTCATTATCAATATTCTTCATGTAGGGCTTGAGAATCTGACGGTGTCTGGGCAGTATACTCTTCTCCCACTCATCCATAAGGTTCATTAGTTCCTCATCGCCGTCGAATGATAGGTAAACCTTGATTCCAAGCCGATAAACTTGTTTATCGTAGCTGCTCAAGGAGTTCAAATCGTAAATAAACTTTGTATAAAAATCAATGACATTGTCAATTTTCAAGAGTGATGCTTGCTTTTCTAAAAGATTAAAATATTCCTTTTTAATAATTTCATCAAACAATTCTTTTTTATTCTTGTAGTAATAATAGATCATAGGCAGAGAGCAATTCACGTCTTTGGCGATATTACGTATCGTTGTTCCATGATAACCGTTAATGTTGAAATGCTCAACTGCCACTTCCTTTATTCGCTCTCGTAAATCCTTTTCTATCATAAAGCACATCCTTTACTTAACGTTCGTTATAATTATAGCGTCCCAAATATTGTTTGTCAATAGTTTTAGTCAGGTTATGGTGCAAGTCAACTTATCAACTTATAGCGCATCGGCTGTCTGCTTTCGTTAAGGAGCTTACGAAAATATCCTTTATCTATATCCTTACCTGTCACCAAACAAGCAACATCTTGTTCCATATTATACCATATTGCATGTTTTTTTGATAGTAAATCCCTGGAAGGCTTTTCTTCTATGATTTCATACTAATAAGTTGACAGGTTGACAGACTGGCACTTAACCTACTGATCTTTAAACGCATCGCGATTGCCTTCAATTAGCTTAAGGTCGCCCATATCTCTCCAGCCAATGGCGATAATATTGTCGGAGCGTTGATGCTCCACTTCTTTTATTTCATTATAACCTTTTCAAATACAAACATCATATCATCCTCATCGTCAGCGGCCCCTTCATGCAGATAATGCGCATGAAGGGGCATTTTGCCGATATTTACTTTACCGCCGCATCGCACTGCGCCAGTGCCGTCATCGACAACAGCATAACCGGCATGCACAGGCAAAGCAGTAATGCAAGAAATTATTCCAGTTTCATAACTTCTTCTTTTCGTACTTAAGCAGTTTTACTCCTGCAGCGTTACCGGACTGTGACCGGCACGACGCGCACGCCGATGGGCTGGGAGAGCGTGAACGTGCTGCCGCCGATGCTGATATTAGCGGTGTCGCCGGTCGCGACGGTCAGAACCAGCACGCCGCCGGAAAGCGCCGAGGTATCGACGGACTTCGAACCCGTGACCTTCACGTCCGCCGCCTTTACATCGGTGACGATATTGCCGTCCGCATCGAGGAGTATGAGGTACATCTGCTCCTTGACGTCGGGCTTGACCCAGAACTGGTCATAGATCGTATAGGTGCTGGCTGTCACGGTCTTGCCGCCGATGGTCGTCGTGGCCGTGACCTTTATAGCTGTATTGTCGGGTATGCCAGGAGAGAGCTTAAGCTCGGTTCCGCCGATGCCGCAATCATCTGTCTGTACCGTCTCACTGCCGACGAGCGCCCCTGAGGGGGTAAATGCCTTGAACTCGATGCTCTGGTTTGCGTAGGCCTTCTCCCGCTTGTCCCCCTGCCCGTCGACATATCTGTTCCAGCAGGCGAAGGACACGGCAGCGGAGTTATCGATGGAGCGAAAAGGGTACGTGATTAAGTAATCACCGACCGCGCCGTCGGTATTGGAGACGGCACGTGCGCGGAACCAATCCGAGGGCTTCATGCCATCGATCGTTCTGCCCTCCGCCGCCCCGTCAAGCAATGCGGCGTACTTGTCGAGTGTGACCTTCAGCTCGCCGGTCTTCTCAAAGAGCTGAATACGCAGCCCGTTGACCTTTGTAAAGTAGTTCCACTCTCCCTCGTCAGAAAGCACGCTGCACAGATAAATGAAGGTATCCGTGGCCGAGCCGTTGGCTATGGTTCGGTCATACTTACAGGAATCGCTGAAAACACCGTTGACAGCATCCCAGCCGCAGAATTCGGTGCAGTCGAAGCGGCGGATATTAGAGTGGTTATAGTCATTGTAACGCTCGGCGAAAAACATGCTCTCTGCCACAAGCGCCGTCGCCTCCCACGCCCACTGGCCGAAGCCGGTCATGATGTTCTCGCTGCCCGCCTGCCAGAAGAGGTGCGAGGTCTCGTGCATACACTGCAGGAAGAGATCCTCATAGTCATAATGAAAATCGTCGCTGAAATAACGGCTCTGATTCACACGGTTCATGAGTACCGAGTTTGTCGCGGCATCGTATTCCACATAGTCCGAGCCGTGTACGCCGCCGTCCCATTTCCACGTGACACCCTCGGTCAGTATCTTGGTCGGAAGACCGTGATACCGGCAGTAATAAGGGTATGTTTCTGCCCATTTCTTCAGCAGCAGTTCCTTCGGACAGGGCCAGTCGCCCTCGAGCCGCAGCTCGGGTATCGTATGCGCGAGCAGCAGGCGCTCGTCAGTGATCTCATCAAACTGCGCGGAGGTGAACACTCCCTGCACCACAAGGCTTTCAGAGAGAGTCTGCGTTCCGCCCTTTTTCGCCGCATAGAGAGCTGCGTAGGAGACAGCGACGACGTCCGCCCGCCAGAACTCCTTTGTATCCACGCCCTCCGGCATTATTTTTTTGTTCGCTGCCAGAGTGAAAGGGTCATTCCATGTGAAGTCTGCGCCGCCCGCATCGGAATAGCCTAGTGCACGCAGCACGAATGTCAGATACATCGCACAGGAAGCTTCGCCCATACCGAACTTTGTTTGCGAGATGCCATTGGTCAGTCCGTTGTCATAAGCATATGCCACATAGGGCTGTCCCCAGCTGGGTACGTCGATAAACGGACATGCGCCGGAATATACCTTTGCCTCCGAACCTTTTCCAAGGAGGCGAAGCAGCATGACCAGCGCTTCAAGCCTTGAAGGAACGCGCTTTAGTTCGAAGTTCGTACTTCCGTCCGAGTTTGTTCCGACACCCTCAAATAGACCGAGTCCTTTCAGGTCGGATGCCATCGCAAGTTCAAAGGTGATATCGCGGGGCTTATCGCCCGTGTTCGCTGCCACCGCCGTTGCCGGCAGCAATGTGACCGCCATGCACAGGCACAGAAGCATTGCAAATATTTTGTTCCTTGTTTTCATTTCTTTTCCTCCTTAAGTCTCACTCTTTCCAGCAATGATCTGACTTCATCGAAAAGCTCGGCAATCCACTCAGTCTGCGCCTCGCCGTCGCCTTTTGGAAACACCTCAACCATCGCACCATCTGAGGATAGCAACGGAGACACTGCGATCCTGCCACCAAGCTCAGGGAAGGTCTGCGATGACATGATGAGCGTGCCCCTGCTGCTATTGGATGAGTCAATGGTGAAAGACAGTGCGTCCATTGCGTCGTACAGAGCGTTTAAAATAACAGCTTTTTCATAAGGGAATGTCTGTCGGTTATCGTTCACGAATACCACCTCCTGCAGTCAGTATAGGCGGAATGGGTGGAAAAGTATAGTCCAAACATGGTACAGAGAACCAATAAGGAGGGGTGGTTTTGGTACAGTCTGGTTTTTAACAGGTAAACAGGTCGCTATGCGAATTGCACGGACAGGGAAAAAGTAGTAAAATGACATCAAAGCATCAAGAATAGTGAGAAAGTAAAATCATGGCGAAGAAAACTGTTTTATATGCGCTAGTCGTCGGACAGGTGTTTCTCTGGACTGGCACCGCGTTCATATCTGTGTTGTACCGATTGCTTACGTTTTATGACCCGGCACAGGTCACACTGCTGACTGAGGTACTGTACTATGTAGCGCAGGCTGTCGGCATCGGAGCATTTGCGCTCCTTCTGCGGCGCAGATCTGCTGCCGTCGAAGGCAGACGATTCGCGGTGGCATCCCTTGTACTGACTTTTGCATTTACAGTTGCCGCGCTGCTTCTTAGTAACGGCATACTTGTCATGCTCTCCGGCCTTGCTATGAACCTCTGTATCGGGCTGCTGTCTGGTGTGTACCTGACACGGCTTTCTTCGCATATCCCAATGAAGTGCCGCGGCCGGGTATTTGGCATGTCTTACGCCATCGGCAGCATTGGGACATGGCTTATATCTCTGCCCTTCGGCGGTGCACTGCTGCAAGGAAACTGGTCGCTGGTCACCTTCTTTGTTCTGGCAACAATGTCCGTCGTAATGGTGCGCTTTATAGAGCCAATCAGCCCCGAGGCAGAGTTAGAGAGCAGCTCAGTTTTGCTTGACAAGAAATTTATCCTGCTTGCTCTTTCCGTGCCGCTGTTGTGCTCGGTTGTCAACGGGCTTGGTTACTTTTTCTCCTGTGCAGACATATCTACGGTCTACGATCCGGTGTTTACCCGGATATTCTACGCGGTGGGGCTTATCATCGCAGGTGTCGTGAGCGACAGAAACCGGCGCTACGGCGCGGTTTGCTGCATCGTGGCGTTGATTTTCCCGTTCGTCAGTCTGGCACTGAAGGATGAAGTGGGCGCAGCGGCGGTGATGAGTACGTTCAGCTACATTTTCTACGGTTTTTTCTCCGTGTACCGGATCGTTTTGTTTGCCGATATCGCTGCGAAATGCGCACAGCTTCTGCCTATGGCTGTATTTGGGTTGCTAGCGGGACGGCTTGGCGATGGTTTAGGCACGCTGGGCGGTGTTTACCTCGAAGGAAACCAGACAGCGCTCACCTGCATCAACGCCGGAATCTTTGTCCTCTGCTGCCTAATGTTTTTTGCGCTGTACTACAGGCTCTATATGCCTGCACTACCCGAGCAAGAGAACATGGAGGTGCTGCTCTCAACCTACGAGGCACGTTTCGGCTTTACCGCCCAGCAATGCCGTATATTCCGGCTGGTGGTCAAGGGCTGTTCCAATGTGGAAATCGCCGCCGAGCTGTTCCTGACGGAGAGCACGGTGAAATTCCATATGAAAAATATCCTGAAACGCACCGGTTGCACCAACAGGACGGAACTTATATCTGACTTCAAATCGGTACGTTCCTGATATCAGTGTATTATGCGTACGAGGAAAAAGAATAAGAGAAGTAGTTATATAAGTAATACGAATGCCCCTTAATGCAGTTAATGCGTATGAAGGGGTATTTTTTTATTATTAAAATATTAAACTTGATTGTGTCTGCTGCAGATTACATCATCTTATTTACCAAAGCCTCGTTTAGATACGGAGTAAAAAATCAGTTGGAGTGTTCGGTATCTCTACTAAGGTTCTGTGTGAAATCAGGGGAGATTCTACGCTTTATCATCGCTAAACAGTAAGCGGATTCCGTCTCGAAGGTACTTGCTCCATGAAGTTCCCCAATGACACTCTCGGCTGTCAATTACTGCGGCAATTTGCCGATTTGTAAGATTGATTCCCCCCAGCACTCTTTCGTTAGCGATGGTGAACACCCCCACGTGTAAAAATGAAACCCCCTTTCAAAAGCGAAACCCCCTTCGGGTAATCGTTAGCGCGGGTATGGAAAGACCGCTAAATAGGAGAAATTTACTGTAACTCATAGGAGGGATGATAGAGCAAAATACCTAAAAAGTTCAGAAAAACCGGTGTTTTGAGGCTTTTTGGGCATAAAACAAGGACGATAATGTTGACACTTACTGTATCAATATTATCGTCCTTATTTGGTGGAGGCGAGCGGAATCGAACCGCTGTCCGAAAGCATCTTGGTCACAGCTTCTCCGAGCGCAGCTTTTGATTTGACATTCCCTCCGCTGCACGCCCAAAAGCAGGCTTACAGCTTCAGTAGCTTCATTAATGCGTCAGCCGCCTCAAAGCTTTGGCAGTGACGTACCCCGCTAAATGACGCCCAATCCCAAGGTGCGGGAACCCCGGGTTGAACGAGCAGCCCTTAGGCTGCTAACGCGTAATTTTCGTTAGCGTTTAAATTTAAGTTTCCAGCTTTTTTAGGTGCCTCTGGGACCACCGCTCGCTGCCATGGCCTCAACTACCCCCGTCGAAACCATTACGCCCCCAAATTAATTAACTATTATGAATTCCCTTTGGGTCAAGATTCCTCGCTGCGTTCAGAATGACATATCTTTTCTTCGAAGCCCATCTGAACTCTCGTGTCTCGCATCTCGTATCTCGTGTCTGTTCAATATTCTTTCCCCCTGAACTGTCTTTCCATTTCCCTTTTGGCATCTCGCTCTGCAATATCACGGCGTTTATCGTGAAGCTCTTTGCCTTTTGCAACTGCAAGCTGAACCTTTACCAGACTGCCTTTCAGGTAAATTGAGAGAGGTATCAGAGTATAGCCTTTCTGCTGTACATATCCTATGAGCTTATTTATCTCATATTTGTGCAGCAAAAGCCTTCTTGTCCTCATGGGATCCTTATTGAAAATGTTACCCTGCTCATAAGGACTTATGTGCATATTGTAGACATAAATCTCGCCTTTTTCTATCCCTGCGTAGCTGTCCTTCAGGTTGACGCTGCCTTTCCTTACGGATTTTACTTCCGTGCCCGAAAGTTCGATACCGGCTTCATAAGAATCCTCAATGAAGTATTCGTGTCTCGCTTTTTTATTTTGTGCAATTGTTTTTATGCTGCTGTTCATTGTTAAACCCCACAACGTGTTATTCTATAGCCGGTACGCAGTTAATTATCATTAGAAACCTGGCGCATATATATTATATCATCCTTAATGCCTATGTCAACGCAAAAGCAATAATGAAATAAAATTGTAATCTCAAGCCAAAACAAAATCTATTGTCCTGTTTGTAATATCGGCATTCTGAACTTTTATGCGCACATGGTCGCCAATTCTGTAAGTCTTTCTGTATCTTTCGCCAATGAGCATATGATGCACTTCATCGTATTGATAATAATCATCCTCCATATTGCTCATATGTACTAATCCTTCAATTGTATTCTCCAATTCGACAAACATTCCGAAAGAGATGACACTGGAAATTATTCCGTCATATTCCTCCCCAATCCTGTCTTTCATATACTCTGCCTTTTTGAGATCTTCAACTGCCCTTTCCGCTTCCTCCGCCGCCCGCTCTCTGATAGAGGACTGCTCCGCAATATCCTCAATTATTGATTGAAGATGCAGCAATCTTTTTTCATTAAGCTTTCCGTGAATATCCTCTTTTATTATCCTATGTATCATAAGGTCGGGATACCTTCTTATCGGAGAGGTAAAATGGCAGTAATACTTCGCTGCAAGTCCGAAATGTCCCATGCTTTCAGAAGTATATCTCGCTTTTTTCAAAGAACGCAGCATAAGTGTGCTAATTATCCTCTCCTCTTTTGTTCCCTTAATCTGATCGGTAAGCTGCTGCAGCACTTTCGGGTGAACATCATTAATTCCTTTTAAATGATATCCGAAATTGAATATAAACTCGTTGAAAGCCTGAAGCTTTTCTATGTCAGGGTCTTCATGGACTCTGTATATAAAGGGCACCTCTTTCCAATACATATGCTCGGCAATGGTCTCGTTGCATACAAGCATGAATTCCTCAATTATTCTCTCTGATGTTCCTCTCTCATAGGCCGTTATTTCTAAAGGCTTTCCTTTTTCATCCAATATGATCCTGGTTTCGTCAAATTCAAAATCGATGCTTCCCCTTCCGCGCCTCCTGCTGTTCAGTATTCCCATGAGCTTTTCCATATGCTTAAAGGTTTCTATCAGGTTACTGTATCTTTCAATAGTTTTAGGATCATTGCCGGCAAGTATCTTATTTATATTTTCATAAGTCATTCTTTCCTTTGTTTTTATTACGCTTTCATAGATCTCATACTTTTTTACCTTGCCCTTGTTGTCAATCTCCATATCGCAGCTTAAAGTAAGCCTCTCTATTTGGGGATTCAAGCTGCATATGCCGTTGGAAAGCTTCTTTGGAAGCATAGGCACCACCCTGTCGATTAAGTAGACACTGGTCCCTCTTTTCAAAGCTTCCTTATCCAAATATGAGTTTTCAAAAACATAATGGCTCACGTCGGCTATATGCACACCCAAGAGATAGTTGCCGTTTGGCAATACTTCAAGGGATACCGCATCGTCCAGATCCTTTGCATCTTCACCGTCTATCGTAACTATTACTCTATTTCTGAGGTCTTTTCTTTTTTTGATATCTTCTTCAGAAACCAATTCCGGTATTTTGGAAGCCTGGCTTTCCGTCTCCGGGGGAAATTCTTCGGGCAGGTCATAAGCCCTGATGATTGATATTATATCTGCTCCGGCATCATCCTTATGGCCTATAACCTCTACAATAACACCCTCCGGGTTCCTTCTCGCCTCCGGCCATCTTGTTATCTCGGCTACTACTTTGCACCCGTTCCTTGCTCCGTTAAAATCTGATTTTGATATAAAAACATCCTGATATATCCTTGTGTCATCAGGCATCACAAATCCGAAGCCCTTTCCGCTTTCAAAGGTCCCTACAACTTTTTTGTTTGCCCTCTTCAGAATCCTTATTACTTCGCCTTCGCTTTTCTTGGTGTCTGATCCTCCGGAGGTCAGCCTTACAATTACTCTGTCATTGTTCATTGCACCGTTAAGATTCTCCGCAGGTACAAAAATATCCCCTATGTCTCTGTTATCCGGTATGAGAAAGCCGAAACCTTTCTTGTTTCCCTGAATCCTGCCCGGCACCATATTCATTTTTTCCGTAACGCCATATTTATTTTTCCTTGTTATTATTATGCTTCCCTCTTCAAGTAATGAGTCGACTATTTTTTCAAATTCCGATGTCTGGATGGAATCCTCCTTGAAAGCTTGTATCAGCTCATTATATGATAAAGGTTTGTACGCTCCCTCCCGCATGAAGGATAACAACTTGTTCTTGGCCTCCTGATTGATTCTTTTTTCCTCACTAATCAATTTCTCTTCACCTCTCTTCTTAATTATCCCTTTTTCCTTTGAAGGCCGATTTGCCTTTAATAAAATTATATACCTCTTCAAAAACTTGATTTTTTTCACTGTCGCAAGTTATCACGTGTCCGCTTTTTTGCAGATAAACTATACTTTTATCCTTTGAGCCCAGATTATTGTATATGATATTTGCACTCACAGGACTGACTGTCATGTCACCATAAGACTGCATAATCAGCACGGGTTTTTCTATATGGCCAAGGTTTGCATCTACATACCATATGAGCTTAAACAGGTTAAACACACTGACTATTGGAGATTTATCATAGCCTATTGCATTAATACCCCCTTTATGTGTTTTTTTTAGCATATAGGTCTTAAATTTATTTTCGACGTAAGACAAGGCAGCTTTTCTGCCTTGTATTCTTATAGGGGCCGAAAGGGTTACTGCGCCTTTTATATCATAATTTCTTGCAAGGTATAAGGATAACAGGCCGCCCATGGAAAAGCCCGCCGCAAATACCTCGTCGCATTCCTGCTTCAGCAGCTTGTAACCTTCGACGGCTCCATGAATCCAATCCCTATAACTGCTTTTTTTCATGTCTTCCGGTATTGTGCCGTGCCCTTTTAAGAGAATTCCCTTTACCGTATATCCTTTGCTCCTGAGAAATTCTCCAAGAAGGCGCATTTCGTAGGGAGTTCCTGTGAATCCGTGAATAAGCAGCACTCCTGTATTGTTACCCTTATAATAAAACTCATTTGCCAATTCACTAATTGTATTGTTCACTAAAACACCCCCACTCTAAATGATATTATTATCACATTTAACCCATAACATTCAAATAATCATTTTATTGAAAAATGCGATACATTTTTCGGATACGGGATTCGAGCTGCGAGAAAGCCCGGGTATTCCCTTGCAGATAATAAACAAGGAGATGAAGTATAAACTGCATCTCCCTAATATTGTATAATTACTTGCTTAAATTAAATATAATCCAGACAATAACACTTCTACATGAATAGTGGAGCGAATACCAATGCAACAATTGTCATAAGCTTTATAAGTATATTCATTGAAGGCCCTGCCGTATCCTTAAAGGGATCTCCGACAGTATCCCCTACAACCGCTGCTTTATGCGCCTGGCTTCCTTTGCCTCCGAGTTCACCGGATTCTATGTATTTCTTTGCATTGTCCCATGCACCGCCGGCGTTTGCCATCATAATTGCAAGAAGAACCCCTGTGACAACTGCACCGGCAATAAGCCCGCCCAAAGCACCCTTGCCCAGCAGCATGCCGGTGGCTACGGGTACAATAACCGCCAAAAGTCCGGGTATGATCATTTCTTTTAATGCCGAAGAGGTGGAAATATCAACACATCTTGCGTAATCAGGCTTTGCAGTGCCTTCCATTACACCCGGGATTTCCCTGAATTGTCTTCTTACTTCCTCTATCATCTGGTTGGCAGCTTTGCCTACCGCCTCCATAGTAAGTGCCGCAAACAGGAAAGGCAGCATGCCTCCTAAAAACAACCCAACCATTACCTTAGGATCAAGTATGTCTATTGTTGATAAATTAACAGCTTGCGAATAAGATACAAACAATGCAAGAGCAGTCAATGCTGCAGAACCGATAGCAAAACCCTTTCCTATCGCAGCAGTGGTATTTCCTACCGAGTCGAGCTTGTCTGTCACAGTCCTTACTTCCTTCGGCAAACCAGCCATCTCGGCAATACCTCCTGCGTTGTCTGCTATAGGCCCATATGCATCAACCGCAACCGTCATGCCGGTTGTTGAAAGCATACCTACCGCTGCAAGAGCAATTCCATAAAGACCTGAAACTTTATAGGACACCAGCACTGCCAAAGCTATGAAAAGCACCGGTGCCACAGTTGAAAGCATTCCCACCGCAAGACCGCTGATTATTGTGGTAGCCGGTCCCGTACCTGACTGTGCAGCTATTTTCTTAACATATTTGTAGTCGCCGGAAGTATATATCTCTGTAAGAAAACCTATTATTGCACCAACGACAAGCCCTGCGGCAACTGCCCAGAATGCATTCAGATTGCCGAACATATACCTGCTCAATACAAAGGATGCAATTATTACTATTATCGAACTTCCATAGGTTCCCCTGCTAAGAGCGCTCTGGGGATTACTTTTTTCATCAGTTTTAACAAAGGCAGTTCCGACAATCGAAGCTGCTATACCAATAGCTGATAAAAGCATTGGGAACAGGACTCCTTCTACTTTTCCCGCATATACTATCGCGCCAAGGGTTATTGCAGAGATAATAGCACCTACATATGATTCAAACAAATCTGCCCCCATACCCGCCACATCGCCTACATTATCCCCAACATTGTCGGCAATGACAGCCGGATTCCTCGGGTCGTCCTCGGGTATGCCCGCTTCTACCTTCCCAACAAGGTCCGCGCCAACATCGGCAGCCTTTGTATATATTCCTCCGCCTACACGGGCAAACAATGCAATGGAACTTGCACCCAGGCCAAACCCGGTCACTATACTTGCATCTCTTATAATAATATATAAAATACCTACGCCCAGAACCCCCAGACCTACAACGCACATTCCCATTACAGCTCCACCCCTGAATGCAATTCCAAGAGCTTCATTCTGCCCTTTCTGTGCCGCATTTGCCGTCCTGGCATTTGCCTTTGTTGCCACCTGCATTCCAATATAGCCTGCCAGTACCGAACAACCGGCTCCGGCAATAAAGCATAGTGTTGTCAACCAGCTTTTGAGGAATACACCTATTATTACCGACAGTACAGCGACAAAAATAATAAGTACCCTGTATTCCCTGAACAGGAATGCCATAGCCCCTTCATGAATAAAACCCATAATTTCCTTCATTTTGTCATTTCCGGGGTCTTTCCTGGCAATACCGGTGGCAAGAACCCATGCAAAAACCAGAGCAAGTGCCCCAGACAGTGGAGCAAGAAACATTAATTCCATCCGATAATCCTCCTAATACATAAATGTTATTTGCTGTAATACTGCATACATTATTTATACATAATATAGCCCAACATAGTGTCAGGCTATTATTATCAAATATTATTTTACAAGTACCAGCACAACAGATAAAACCATAAACAGAATCGCACTTGCTGTTGTCAGCTTAGAAAATAAGGCCTCGTACCCTTTGCTCACTTTCTTTCCGAAAAGCTGCTCTGCACCCCCGGCTATTGAGCCGGATAGCCCTGCGCTCTTCCCAGGCTGCAGCAGTACACTGACAATCAGTGTCAGACAAACAATATACTGTATGATTACTAAGGCTATTCTCACCCTTTGCACCTCCCGTCCTACTATACTACCTATCCATTAACACGAAAAAACGCTCTGTAATTACTATTTTCTCGCTCTATCTCCCCTTTATTCATCAATCCTGTATCTAAATTCTCCAACCAACATTTTAGCACAAAGGCTGGTAAAAGACAATAATGGGGAAAAAGATATAATATGCATAAGCATATTATATCATATTTTTCAAAGTTGTATAACATTTTGGACAGAAATACACTTATAGGTTGAAAAATGCATTTATGCCCGGATATTCGGACATTGTATCCAATCCTTCTTCAATTCTCATAAGCTGGTTGTACTTTGCAACCCTGTCAGTTCTGGATGGGGCTCCGGTTTTTATCTGTCCCGCATTTACCGCTACAACAAGGTCTGCAATTGTTACATCTTCCGTTTCACCGGACCTATGGGACACAACCGCGGTATAACCCGCCCTGTTTGCCATTTGAATTGCATCAAGGGTTTCCGTCAATGTGCCTATCTGGTTCAATTTAATAAGTATGGAATTAGCTACCCCTAACTTAATACCCTTTGAGAGCCTATCCGTATTTGTAACAAAAAGATCATCCCCGACCAGCTGCACGCGTCTGCCCAATCTTTCAGTGAGAAGCTTCCAACCGTCCCAATCATCCTCGGAAAGCCCATCCTCAATAGAAATGACAGGATACTTATTAATGAGATCTTCATAGTACGCTACCATTTCTTCTGAAGTCATTACAACCCCTTCACCTTCCAGATGGTACCTGCCGTCTTCCTTATAAAGCTCGGTTGCAGCCGTATCCATAGCTATGTATATATCCTGCCCTGGCTTATAGCCTGTTTTGTTTATTGCTTCAACAATAACCTGAAGTGCCTCTTCATTTGAAGTCAGATTTGGAGCAAACCCGCCTTCATCACCGACAGCAGTATTATACCCCCTTGATTTAAGCACCGATTTTAGATTGTGAAAAACTTCGGCACACATTCTCAATGCTTCACTGAAGCTTTCCGCACCAACAGGCATAACCATGAATTCCTGAATATCAACATTATTATCGGCATGTTTTCCGCCGTTAAGTATGTTCATCATAGGAACAGGCAAGGTCTTGGCATTTACCCCGCCGATATACTGGTACAGCGGAAGTCCCAAAGCATCGGCAGCTGCATGAGCTACAGCCAGTGATACCCCCAGGATTGCATTAGCTCCCAGCTTTCCTTTATTTGGAGTTCCGTCCAGCTCTATCAGCGCCTGGTCTATGGCAACCTGATCCAGCGCATTCATGCCGATTATTTCCGGAGCTATTATATCATTCACGTTGCTTACAGCTGTCAGCACTCCTTTGCCCAAGTACCTTTCCTTATCCCCGTCTCTTAGCTCTACGGCTTCAAAAGCTCCTGTTGATGCTCCTGAAGGTACTGCGGCTCTGCCAAGAGCCCCGCCTTCCAGCTCGACTTCGACCTCGACTGTAGGATTCCCTCTGGAATCCAATATCTCCCTTGCAAAAATATCAGATATAACTGTCATAAACTATTACCCTCCCGAACATATTTATTTTTAAGAATCAAATCTGACAATTTTAGAAAACTCGACCGCATCAAGGCTTGCCCCGCCTACAAGGGCCCCATCTATTTCAGGCATGGTCATAAGCTCCTTTATATTTGAAGATTTGACGCTGCCTCCATAAAGTATTCTGACATTGTCAGCCATTTCGTTCCCAAACATCTCTTTAAGCTGCTTTCTAATAAAGCCAATAACCTCATTAGCATCCCTGCTGGTTGCGGTTTTGCCCGTCCCTATTGCCCACACAGGCTCATAGGCTATAACAAGATCATTCAGTTCCCTGTTTTCCATGCCCGAAAGACAGCCTTTCAACTGAGCAGCTATAACATCAAAAGCCTCGCCTGCCTCCCTTTGCACAAGGGTTTCCCCTACGCAGAGAATCGGCTTCAGTCCGTGGTCCAGCGCCGCATTAACCTTCTTGTTAATCTCGGAGTCATCTTCCTTAAAATACTGTCTGCGCTCTGAATGGCCCAATATTACATATTCTACTTCCATATCCTTCAAAAACACCGGGGAAATCTCGCCGGTATATGCTCCGCTATCTTTATAATACATATTCTGTGCTCCGACCCTTATATTACTTCCTTTTAAGGTTTTTACCACCTCATTGAGGCATAAAAATACCGGACATACGACTACCTCAGAGTCAGATTCTTTGACAAGGGGTCTAAGGTCCTCGACCAGTTTCACTGCTTCGTTAATTGTCTTGTTCATTTTCCAGTTGCCTGCTATTATCGGCTTTCGCATTTTTCATACCTCCAACTAACTGTAATGTTATATTTCATAGCTTATCTTCTATTGCCTCTACCCCCGGGAGTAATTTCCCCTCGAGAAACTCAAGAGACGCCCCACCCCCTGTGGATATATGCGTCATTTTTGCAGCAAAGCCCAATTGTTCAACAGCCGCAGCCGAATCGCCGCCGCCGACTATTGTAGTGCCGCTGCACTCTGACATTGCTTTTGCCAGCTCAAAAGTACCCTTTGCGAAGTTTGGCATTTCAAACACTCCCATCGGTCCGTTCCACACAACTGTCCTCGCACCCCTGATAATCTCAGTGAATATACTTCTGCTTTTTTCGCCAATGTCCATGCCCATCCGGTCTTCGGGTATCATATTTGCAGGTACTGTCCCAAAGGGTGAGTCATTGCTGAATTCCTGCGCAACTACCGTATCAACCGGAAGCAGTATTTTGACGCCCTTTGCCTCTGCCTTCCTGAGTACCTCTCCCGCCAATTCCACCTTGTCGGCCTCAAGTATTGACTTGCCCGTTTCATAACCCAATGCCTTAAAAAACGTAAAAGCCATGCCGCCGCCGATCAAAATTGTATCGACCTTATCCAGAAGATTCTCTATAACACCAATCTTATCGGAGACCTTTGCACCGCCCAGGACCGCAACAAACGGCCTTTCCGGCGAAATAAGAGCTTTACCCATTATGTCAAGCTCTTTCTTTATCAGGAATCCTACAGCCGAAGGAAGGTATTCCGCAATCCCTGCAGTTGAGGCATGAGCTCTGTGCGCTGTGCCAAAAGCATCGTTTACGTAAATATCACCTAATGCTGAAAGCTTCCTGGAAAACTCCCTGTCGTTCTTTTCTTCTTCTTCATAGAACCTGACATTTTCCAGAAGCATTACTTCTCCTTCCCCAAGGTCCTCTACCATTGCCTTCACTTCATCTCCAATTACATCACCGGCCAGCCTGACTTCGGTTTCAAGCTTCTCGGACAGCCTTTCGGCCACCGGTTTCAGAGAATATTTGATGTTAAACTTTCCCTTTGGTCTCCCTAAGTGCGACATCAGAATAACCCTTGCATTATGCTCTCTCAGATACTTAATTGTCGGGAGCGCTTCCCTTATTCTTCTGTCATCTGTAATATTGCCGTTTTCATCTAATGGGACATTAAAGTCTTCTCTTAATAGCACTTTTTTACCTTTCACATCTATATCCTGTATGGATTTCTTGTTCAGCATGAGAATCCCTCCGGCTTACATATTCGCCATGTATTTTATCAAGTCAACTATTCTGTTGGAATATCCCCATTCGTTGTCGTACCATGCAATGACTTTCACCATGTTGTCCCCAATCACCATTGTCGACAATGCGTCCAATATCGAAGAGTGCGAATCTTTTCTAAAGTCCAGGGATACAAGAGGCTCTTCACAGTAGTCAAGTATTCCCTTAAGCTCGTTTTCTGCAGCCCTCCTGAGAGCTGTATTCACCTCATCAATTGTAACAGTCTTCTCCAGATCGGCAACCAGGTCTACGACCGATACCGTAGGGGTAGGAACCCTCATGGAAAGACCGGTAAGCTTCCCCTTAAGCTCTGGAAGAACCAAAGAAACTGCTTTTGCAGCTCCGGTTGTGGTGGGAATAATTGACAATGCGGCAGCTCTGGACCTTCTTAAATCCGAGTGCGGCTGATCCAGTATTCTTTGGTCATTTGTGTATGAATGAATTGTGTTCATCAGACCCTTAACAATTCCAAAGTTCTCGTGAAGGACTTTAACGACCGGAGCCAGGCAGTTTGTTGTGCAGGATGCATTTGATATTACCACATGTTTTTCCGGGTCATATTTATGTTCATTTACACCCATTACTATTGTTATATCTTCATTTTTTGCCGGAGCAGATATAATGACCTTTTTTGCGCCTCCTGCCACATGGGCCATAGCAGTTTCTTTACTCGTAAATCTTCCTGTAGATTCAATAACCACGTCTACTCCGTACTCACCCCATTTAATATTCTCCGGCTTTGTCTCTGCACAAATTTCAATCTCTCTTCCATCAACAACTATAGAATGATCCTTAGCCTGTACATCTCTTTCATATCTTCCATATGTGCTGTCATACTTCAATAGATGTGCCAGTGTTTTCGGATCAGTCAAATCATTTATCAGCACAATTTCCGCGTCTTTCCCGAATTTTTCCTGTGCGATTTTGAAAACCGGTCTGCCTATCCTCCCGAATCCATTAATACCTACTTTTAATGCCATATTAGTCTCCTCCTTTTAATATGCTTAATATTTCATGGGCAGCAGCTTCGTCTGTAACAACGACTCTGTTTTTCCTGCCCCTGTTTACCAATATTATTGCTTCAGCCTTTCCGGCTCCTCCGCCGACAGCAATCATAGTCTTTATGCTGTCTAAATACTCCGGTTTTATACCTACACTGCCTGATTTGTATACAATCCCTCCATTTTCATCAAAAAAACAGCCCAAAGCCTCAGCTCTTACATTAAGGGCTTTCAGCCTTTCAATCTCTTCTTCAGTATAATTTCTTTTCCTGCATATGGACTCGAAGGAACTTAAGCCATATATCAATATATCAGTATTGGCAATGAAACTGAGTACCTTGGCTATGTCAGGATCATCCGACATTCTGTTCAGCATATCTTCGCTTATATTATCGGGAAGATGAAGCAAATAGTAATTACCCCCAATGCTCCTGGCCATTTTGGCCGCAACAATATTCGCCTGCCTCTCAAGGTCCGCTTTTATTCCGCCCCTTGCAGGTACTACGGTAACATTCTGTACATCAGCTTTATATGAATTTTCAGCCACAGCCAATGTTGAATACCCTCCGCTTACCGCAATCACATTATTGTCCTCAATTATTCTTTTTATGTATTCAAAAGTCATCTTGCCCATTTCTGCAAGCACCTGAATATCATTTTTAATATCTCCGGGTACCACTATACATTCTTTTATCTCAAGCAGCTCTTTGATTGCGCTTTCAATATCCTTAAGCCCTTTAAGCTCCGAAATATAACCCCTGAGCTTGTTTATTACCTCGTTTCCCTCATCTGTCACTATCATGCCCAAAGCCTGTATGCAAATCAGGTTCTGATTCTTCAGAATATCAAGCTCGCTTCTTACCCAACGTTCACTCTGCCCTAACAAGGCCGCAAGCGCACGCCTTCCCACAGGCTGGCTGTAGGCTATTGCCCTTAGAATGCTATATCTTTTTTCAGCAATGTCAATTACCTCTGGAACCAATCTTTTCTGCAAATTCAGAAACTCATGCATTTTATTACCCCTATGGTCATTTTTTATCCCGCATATTATAATATCGTCCCGACATAATTATTATATTATATATGTTTACCAATTTCAACATATAGATGTATTATTTGTTACCTTTTCATAAGAATATTAACGACTATTTGAATAATAATAGTCATTATTAGAAAAATTAAAAAAAAGAGGCAAAACCTCTTCCTCTATACCCTATACGGGCGAACATTGTTCTACTCTAAATCCGAACGCCACGGGGGCCGTTCCCTACAACCCGGAAGGAATACCCAGACTTTTCTCGCATCTCGTATCTCGAATCTCACATCTTCCTAGTATCTTTTTCTCTTTGAAGATGAAGGGATTCCAAGTTCATCCCTATACTTTGCCACTGTTCTTCTTGATATCTTATACCCTTCCTGTACAAGAAGGTCCGCTATATTCTGATCGCTGACCGGCTTGCTTGTATCTTCCTCGCTGACATAACTTTTTATCATTTTTTTTATGCTTTCCGAAGAAATTGCATCTCCATCCTGGCAATCTACCCCGCTTTTGAAGAAATACTTTATTTCAAATATTCCTCTGGGCGTCTGCACATATTTACCGTTTACCGCTCTGCTCACGGTTGATTCATGTACATTTACCATTTCTGCAATTTTCTTCAATGTCATTGTTTTGAGAAACATATGTCCTTTTTCAAAGAAATCCATCTGATATTCAAGTATAGCCTTCACAACATTATATAATGTATCTTTCCTATGCTCAAGGCTCTTTATCAGCCACATTGCCGATGACAGTTTGTTGTTTATAAATGTGGAGGCTTGAGATGATTTATCCTCCGAAGTCAATATATTCATATAATACTGGTTTATTATCAGCCTGGGACCATAATAGTCATTGACAGCAACTATATATTCTTTTCCCGTTTTTTCAATATACACATCCGGGGTAACATACTTTGCAGGGGTATTTCCCTCAAATGATCGTCCGGGTTTTGGTTCAAGGCCTCTGATAATATCACTGTATTCTTGTGCTTCCCCAATGCTGATAGAAAGCTTTTTTGAAATATTTCCAAGCCTGTTACATGCAATGTCATCCAAATGACTATTTACAATAGCCTCTATTTTATCATCGAGAATTCCTTTATTCTTTAGCTGTATCATTAAACATTCTATTAAGTCCGTTGCACCTACCCCAACGGGCTCAAAGCCTTGAATTATTTCTAGAGCTTCTTCGACCTTCTCGAGCTTTATGTCAAGAATTGCAGATATGTCCTCCTTGCTGATTGCAAGGTATCCATTTTCATCGAGACTCTCAATAATATACTCGCCTATGCTCCTCAGCTTATCGTTTAAGGATAATACCCTCAGTTGTGAAAGAAGATGATCCTTCAGTGTATATGAATAGGTAGCATAATTCTCATAAGAAAACTCAGAGGCCTCATCATTATCAAAGCCTTCTGCAGAAAAACTTTTCCCTTGATACTGGAGATATTCCTTCCAATCAATTTCTTTTTCCTTTTCTTTTTCTTTTTCCTTTTTGTCCTGCTTTTCGTTTTTTTGCTGCTCTTCCGGTTTTTCATCCCTGTTTTCGTCAGTCAGTTCCAGGACGGGATTAGCTTCCAATTCATACTGAATAAGCTCCTCAAGATCTACTGCCGGCAGCTGCAGTATCCTTAAAGCAAGCTTGAGCTCCGGCGTCATTATCAGCTTTTGTTGTTGTTCTATGACCAAATCATATCCCATTTTCATTCCATTCACCGCCGATCAAGGAAAAATCATTCAAAAAGTAATAATTTCATTGGTGCAGCACTTATATTATAGCACATTTGAAGCCTACATAATATTTTTTGCAGATTAAATCGGTAAACAAAAAAAGCGCTTTAGCGCGTTTTTTGTTTACCGATTATTATTTTTCACCTTTTTCATAGGGTATCCCACCTGCGGCCGGCCCCACTGATCTTCCGACGAAACCTGATACTGCAAACATTGTCATAATATATGGCAGTGCATACAGGAATTCTTTCGGGACCGGCAAATTAGTTGCTATAGTCTGTATAGCATCAGCGAAGCCAAAGAACAGGCATGCCAATGCTGCCCCCACGGGATTCCATTTCCCGAATATCAAAGCTGCAAGTGAAATGAAGCCTTTGCCTGCAATCATACCTTCCTTGAAAAGGCTCAATGATCCTATAGAAAGCGAGGCGCCTCCTATTCCGGCAAGTATACCGCTTATTGTCACACATATGTATCTTGTAACATATACATTAACACCCAATGTGTCTGCTGCCCTTGGATGCTCGCCGACAGCACGCAGCCTTAATCCGAAGGGGGTTTTGTACATTACGTAGTAAGCGACAACGACCATGGCAAATGCCAGATAGCTGAACAGGTTAAAGGGTCCCCATGCTTTAAAATATTCCACATTGTCAGTTTGCCCCGGTCTCCCCCAAATTTCCACCAGCAGGAAGGTAGTAAGGCTGGCAGCTAAAATATTAATTGCAGTGCCTACTATAACCTGATTTGCCTTGAAATATATGCTTAGGAATGCCAGAAGCAATCCGAATAAACCGCCCATAACCATAGCACCAAATAGTCCTGCCCATGGAGAGCCTGTCTTGAATGAGAAATAGACTGCACTGAAAGCTCCAATTGTCATAATACCCTCAAGACCAATATTGAATACCCCTGACCTTTCTGAGAAGTTTCCCCCTAAGGAAGCGAATATGAGAGGGGTAGCAGATCTTATACTGGCTGTTATTATTATACCCAACACCGTCAGAATACCTATGCCTTCCATACTATTCGATCTCCTCCTTCGCTGTGATTTTCTTTAATTCCCTATTCTGTTTCATATTTTCAACTATCACTTTTACGAAATTAGCAGCCACGAATAGTATGATAATCCCCTGTATAATCCCGACAACTTCTTTCGGAATTCCCTGTATCTGCATAAAAGGCCCGCCCTTTTGAAGTATTCCAAATAACAATGCTGACAGTATAACCCCTATCGGATGGTTATTTCCTACCAAGGCAACAGCTATGCCGTCCAGGCCGTATCCGGTAAAACCGAAAAGATTGTTTACCCTGTATTGAACCCCCGTAGTCATAATGGCTCCGGCAAATCCTGCAAAAATCCCGGATATGACCATCGCCAGGACAATATTTCTTTTTACACTTATTCCGCCGTATTCGGCCGCATAAGGATTAAAGCCTACAGCCCTGATCTCATATCCCCTTACTGTCTTATTCAGTATGTAGTAGGCAACCAAAGCAACTATTAATGAGAAAATAATACCTATATTCAGCCTTGAATGGTTGAACTGACTAAAGGCCTGGGAAAACCTCCAAAGCTTTGCAGTATCGGCAATCGCCACTGAATATGCTTTTTCCGGCACGTTGAGAAAGGTCATCACAATATAATTACTCAAATACATTGCTATGTAATTCATCATTATTCCGTTTATAACTTCATGAGAACCTACCTTTGCTTTCAACAAGCCGATAACTGAAGCCCATAGTCCTCCCGCCAGAGATCCTATAATCAACGTCAATGTTACATGCAATATCCCCGGAAGTCCCGTAAAAGCCCATCCCGCCCATACTGCAGCAATTGTACCTATAATAAACTGTCCTTCCACACCTATGTTAAAAAGACCGCACCTGAATCCGAAGGCTATTGATAAACCCGTTAAAATCAATGGGGTCACAGTAACCAATGTCTCCCCAATCTTATTCCAATCTCCCATACTCCCCTTTATCAAGGCCGTATATGCTACTACCGGGTTCTTTCCGAAGGAGTATACCAGGATGCCCCCAGCAATAAATGATATAAATATTGCAACAAGGGGGTATGCTATTTCTTTAAGAGTCTTTAACAGGGCTTCCCTGTATTCGTTAATTTTAGATTCCATTCCATGCCCTCCTTATACAGCACCCTGAATGCTGCCGCCGGCCATCATTATTCCAAGCTTTTTCTCGGTAGCATCCTTTGCGTCAAGTATGCTTACAATCCTTCCGTCGTACATTACCGCAATCCTATCCGAAAGCGCCATTACCTCGTCTAATTCAAGAGATACCAGCAGCACTGCCTTGCCTTCATCACGAAGCTCCACCAGTTTTTTATGAACAAACTCAATGGCCCCGACATCCAATCCCCTGGTAGGCTGAGATGCTATACAAAGGCTCGGGTCCCTGTCAATCTCTCTTGCCACAATGAGCTTCTGCTGGTTTCCTCCGGAAAGTGATCTGGCCAGAACCTTCTCATTGGGGGTCCTGATATCGTATTCTTTTATCAGTTTTCTGCAGTATTCCCTTATCTTCTGGTAGCTAAGGCCCAGACCCCTTCTGAACCGTGACGAATAATGGCTGCCCAAAATTGCGTTTTCCGCCAATGAAAAAGGGAGCACTAAACCTCTTTTATGCCTATCCTCCGGTATATGTCCTACCCCGCTTTCAATTATCTCTTTAGGGGTAAGGTTAGTAATTTCCTTGCCGTCAATAAGGATTTCCCCTGTCTCTGCTTTAGCAAGTCCCGTTATGGCATTTACCAGGTCGCTCTGTCCATTTCCGTCTACTCCGGCTATACCTAGTATTTCACCGCCATGAACCTGCAGATCTACCCCCTTGACAACCTCAAGCTTCCTGCTGTCCAAAACCTTCAATCCCTTAATCTCCAAAACAGGGGTGTCAACCTTTGCGGCTTGCTTTTCCACAGTGAAGCTTACTTTCCTGCCTACCATCTTCTCTGCAAGCTCATCAATATTTGTGTCCTTTGTATTCAATGTATCAACAACTTTACCCCTCCTGATGATTGTAACCCTGTCGCTCATTGAAATAACTTCCTTAAGCTTGTGTGTAATAAGAATTATTGACTTACCCTGATTTACCAGACTTTTTAAAGTAACACCCAGCTCTTCGATTTCCTGGGGTGTCAGCACTGCAGTCGGCTCATCAAGTATCAATATTTCCGCACCCCTGTAAAGGGTCTTCAATATCTCGACCCTCTGCTGCATTCCGACTGAAATATCCTGGACAACGGCTCGCGGATCTACCTTTAATTCGTATCTTTTAGAAATCTCCTCTACATCCATTATTGCCTTTTCCAGATCCAGAGCAGTTCCCTTACTGGGTTCCTTTCCCAATATAATATTTTCCGTAACGGTGAAGGGCTGAACCAGCATAAAATGCTGATGAACCATCCCGATACCATGGGAGATTGCAGTATTCGGGTTTATAATCCTGACGGGTTTGCCCTTAATATATATCTGTCCCTCGTCCGGTTGGTACAGCCCATAGAGTATGTTCATAAGAGTTGACTTGCCGGCGCCGTTCTCTCCCAGCAGTACATGTATTTCTCCCTGTTCTAAAGTAAAATTGATGTCATCGTTTGCCCGAATTCCGGGGAAGGACTTGCCTATGCCTTTCATCTCAATTACTGCAGGCAATTAACATCCCACCTCTCAAAGAGTAATAAAATAATATAATTATTCATATATCCTAATTATACATTTAATATATTTATTCATCAATTATTACGGAACATTAAGTTAAGTAAAAGCTAGATGCAATAGCGCATCTAGCTTTGATTCACCATATCCTACTATAATATTGTCTATTTTATTTCAACAGGTTTGAATTCTTTAAGCTCGTCTTTTGTTGATGGTACGGCTATCGTTCCGTCAACTATTGCAGCTTTGTATTTGTCGGCTGCTGCTCTCAGCTCTGCTGATACGTTGTTGCCATTATCGCTGTAACCGACACCGTCTTCTTTAACTCCCAGTTCTAATATCTTGCCGCCGCCGAAAGCATTGTCGGCATATGATTTGACTATTGTATATGTACCAACGTCAACTCTTTTAATCATGCTGCAGAGAACCTTGTTATTGTTTGATACTGCCGCCTGATCCTGGTCAACTCCGATTGCCCAGAAGCCCTTTTCGTCGGCTGCCTGGATGACACCAATTCCGCATGCTCCGGATGCGTGATATATAACGTCGGCCTTCTGCTTAAACTGTGAAAGTGCTATTTCCTTACCCTTGTCCGGGTTATCAAATGCACCGGTGTAGTTAATAAGAACTTTTGCCTTTGGGTTAACGGATTTAACACCGGCAACAAATCCTACTTCAAATTTTTGTATAAGCGGGAAATCCATTCCTCCGACAAAACCGATAAC
>JAKPKE010000222.1 GCA_029553855.1 Bacillota bacterium
AAAGCTGATATTCTATAAGTTCTGTTACACTGCATGTGGAGTTCCACAGGCAGCCCACAGAAAAGAATATCTAGCTTTTTACTATGCCTATGGCCTGTCAAAATCATAACCCGTGTGCATCGATATACTATGTAATTCTCCCACAAGGGAATCAACAAACTTGAGGGCTGTTGCGTCGCATTTTTCTCCTATTGCGGCGGATTAGCTTGTTCTATTGCCCTTTCTGCTTCCAGGTATTTCACTATACCCGCAAATATGCTCCAGGCCACCTTTTCCTGATAGTGCTCTTCCTCCAGCAGCCGCTCCTCCTCATGATTTGAAAGAAAGCCGCATTCTACAAGAGCCCCCGGCATATTGTTGTTTTTGAGTATATATATGGAGTCTGTGGCCTTTGCTTTTCTTTCATTACCTCTGTTGAGCACCCTTATAGCCTCATTCTGGATACTTTCGGCCAGCCTTCTGGATATATCGTCATCCCGCATATAGAAGGTCTGGGCTCCGTAATACTTGGATTGAGGAAAACTGTTTGCATGTATGCTTATAAAAATGTCTGCCCCGCAGCTGTTGACTAAAATATGCCTGTTCTTAAGATCCTCACTTTTTTTCGTCCCCTTTGCATTTTCCCCTTCCGTATAAAGCCCTGAATCATCCTCCCTTATCATTATAGCTGTGCCTCCCCCCTGCTCAATAAGCCTTCGAAGCTTCAGCGCTATCTCCAGGTTGACCTCGTCTTCTTTAACCCCTCTGTTACCGGAGGCGCCTGGGTCTATGCCTCCATGTCCCGCATCTATTACCACCACAGTACTTCTAATGGGAAAGGAAAATACAGCAATGGTATTTTTCCTTATCAGGCCTATGCTTATTAACAATATAAGAATCCATGTAAGCCTGAACATATATCCGGCCACCTTATTCCATTCAATAATATAAAGCCGCAACCCCCGAACACCTCCGCATATACCGGCTAAGCCATATTCAATAAGCTTATACACCCGCTCACCAAAAAGCAGACGTCAAAGCGCCTTCCTTTCGCGTTTTATGTGCATCAAGGCGCTTGCATCTTAAAATCATCGTATGTTTTATGATATTCATCAGTACTTGTATAGAGAACAAAAATTTAGAGTGGGAGACATTTTCATGTCTCGTTATTGGCTTGTAATTATTCTGATTTGGCTATGGAGATAGTATAAATCCGAAATGTATCCCTGTGCTTATCCTACTTAAATACATTCCCAAAAAGCTCTTTCCTTTTCATCTTCAACCGCTCTTTGAATGTAAACATGGATATTGCTTTGATGTTTTCCAGGCTAATATCAATAAACTCACAACCCATCTCGAACTTTTTCTCATCAGGCACTTCATTGACTCTCTTTACTCTGGCCATACAATCAATAAAATAATTTGTTTTGAGCTTGAAGCTGAAAACTGAGTCTACAGGGAGGCAAAGGTTTGCCTCTGCCAATATGCCTCCTGCGCTGATATTCTTGATTGTTCCCGGAAATGTTTTATTTGATTTCGCCATGGAAATATTATTTATTGATATAAGCTTGGCAACAAAACCGATTTCACAATCTACTCTGCTGAATCTTCTTTTCTCTATTACACATAATCCATCGTATGTTGGTCTTGTTATTACCGCATTATTGCCTTCCATGAAATTTACTCTGCTATAAAACTCATACACATCATTATTATCAAGAACTATACACAATATATCCCAGCCTTCCTTCAAAAGCCCGGCTATATTTACATTTAAAGTCAGTGACTCGTCAGTAAAAGACTTTATGTTTCCGTATGCTTCTACATCGGTAAATGGAGACAACATAACAACAAGTTGTCCCTCCTTAAACTCCATCATATGCTCTCCCCCTGTAGTATTTTTCTAAATTTGATTAACTTTATTATTATTATAGCAAATTTTTTTGTGATTCGACATCATATTTTATCAATTATCATTATAGCAGTATTTCAGTTAAGGTTTCCCTGGGCAATGTCAACCGTAAGTTTTATGGATTTACCGGGTTTGTTTACTTGTAAATAAACTTTCCCCCAAATAATTTATGAAGCTTACCAGCTGTTCTGAATCGATGCGGTTGCTTTGGTAATGGTTTAAGCTGAAGGCTACAAATTTCTCCACATAAGGCCTTTGGATAAGCAGTTGGGACGAAATCCTTTCTTTGGAAGCGGGAATATTGCCTTGAAGTGTGGAATCAAAGGTTTCTACATTGCCGTAAAGCTTTACCCCTAATTTGTCTGTGCTGTATTTTGTATAGGCAAATAAGCTGTCCAGCTGCTTTATGGTATTGTTTTTGGCACCAACGCCGTCTTGCAAGGCGAGGATGTCTATATCCGTATTCTTAAGGGCGTTTTCCACCAATTTGGACCAGCCCTTAAGGGGCATTACCCAAGAATAGTTCGAATTGTAAAAAGGCGAAATCATTATATCTTTTTTGCTCTTCGATTTAATCTCCGAAGCTATTTCCTTAAGGAAAGAATTCAGGTTTGACTGATATATTCGATTAATAGCGGTAAATTGATAAAATTCATAAGGAATGTACCATCCGCCAAGGGAAGGATAGAATCCATATTTCTCTGCAACTTCGTTAAATATTTCCTTATTATCGTTTGCTTCCTGTGTGAGCCAGCTTTTATCCATCGCATTTTTAAACCACCAGTCATCACTGAAGCCCAACCCAAGCCTGACTTTAATTCCAACTTTTTCCGCAGCCTTTAATGCATTCCCGACCATATCCACGCCGTTACAGGTATATCCTTTTATTTTAGTAGGATATACAGCATATCTTTTCTTCGTATCAGCTATATTTTGGACTATCAATTCCTCTATCCCTGCCGCCTTAAGAGCTGAGAGCTCCTCAGTCCATCCTGCCTCGTCCCAATCCTTGGCATACCAATATTGGATAAAGGAGCCGCAAAAGACTGCGCCTGTATCCTGCATTGGTTTTGGCATCCAGGTTGAAGCAGCAAAAAGCGCCAAGGATATAATAACTAATATGGAAACCTTGCAGATAATCCTTCTTATCATATTCATTACTCCAATTGAATTTGCAGCACAATTCATACCAAATAAGTATTGTATAGCTTGTCCCACTATTCAAGTGCGCCTCCGGCGTACTTGTGCGCCGATTTCGTATCCAATGCTTTTTAACACATCATATATCATATTATTCATGTGTTAGAAAGCACTTCATCTATTTATTGCCTCGCTTGCCCTGGAAGTGATATGCTTTACGAGGCACTATCGTAGTGAGATAAATTTCCTTGCGAAATTGTGTGCATCCGCCGGAGGCTATATCATCAGTGGGGATTGACAGCGGGGGTCATCTCCACTGATGATGTATGCGTGAATGTAAATAATATGAATTCTCTAACAATTATATCATATGCCC
>JAKPKE010000255.1 GCA_029553855.1 Bacillota bacterium
CGAAAAAAATTTTTGGCGTAATAAGATTGCATATCCCTTTTATTTTGATAAAGAATATATTGACTTAGTTGCTGAATTAGAAGCACTAACCGCCGAAAAGGAAGCGAAAGACGCTAAGATAGCGGAGCTGGACGCTAAAGCGGCAGAGCTGGAAGCTAAGATAGCTGCGAATGCAGCTAAGATAGCGGAGCTGGACGCTAAAGCGGCAGAGCTGGAAGCTAAGATAGCAGCAGCGCCGCTGCCAAAGGTACCGGCTCCACAGGTGAAAAGTTTATTATTTGATAACTCAAAACCAACAGGCTTATTTTTTGGAGCTATTGAGGATAAAAGAATGACAGAGGGGCGCAATGACGTAGAACTAACGCCGAACTCAAAAACAGAATCAATTGTAATAATCGGAATGGAATACATAAATTCAATGACTACAACCAGCCAGGAGCTGAACGAATTTGATTATGCTGTATTGGACGCTGTTAATACTTTACATTCCCAAGGATATCCTTACTTCGGCGTAGAGAATATTTTCAGAGTTCTGGCACGTGATAATAATGCGCAATTAATGCCAGGATATGACATAGAGCGTAATATCAAGGAATCTCTAAAACGGTTGGAATCCACAAAGATATCAATTGACGCGAGCAATATAAGCAATAAATACAATATCGATAGAGAAACAATCGAAGTACTGAAAGTTGAAAGCAGAATGCTGCAATTTGAAAAGGCAACTGTCTTAGTAAATGGACAAAGAGCGGTTGATTGGTACCACTTATTACAGGAGCCAAAGTTATTTACATTAGCCAAGCGGCTTAAACAAGTAAAGAGTATTCCCCTTGCAGGACTAAAAACAAAAAACAGCGTAACCGAGGACTCAGTTAAACTACAGCAATATTTATTGCGCCGCTGCATTGGAGCCGGACGAGGTATGTCTACAAAAATAATGCTTAATGCAATTCTAAAACAAGCAGGTATAACGATAAAAACCGATGACCGAAAGAAGCGGCAGAGAATCATAGGAATGATCAAGAATATTCTTGACGATTGGACGAAAGCAGGCGATATTATTTCAGGTTACACGATCGAGGCCGGTAAGACAAAAAACAGCGTGATAGCCTTCATTGTTCAGCCGCCAAAGATTAATGAACAGATCTGAAAAATATATGCCAAACTACTTGATGATTGATAAGGTATATCAGGA
>JAKPKE010000258.1 GCA_029553855.1 Bacillota bacterium
AAGAGATTATGAAATATGGCTTGACACCAACTGTCCATGTAAACACTTATACCGAAAAACCGAATATCAAAAATACGTTGAAAATGGCGGCTATGAAGCCGCTTTTTCATATGCCAAACCATAGGCGAAAGGAAGGATAAAGAGGTTTGAGGATGTATAAAGTGAGTGTAACAGTTAACCCTTACGCTAATATAACCGGGAATATGAGCAATGACCGCTTCTTCCCTGAAAAAGATGAAGAAGAATACAATAAAAGCGGCCTTTTCAACGCACGACAGATAATGGAGGGTTATCGCAAGAGGTCAAACAATCCCATTGATACGCTTATTGACATGGGATGTGGCAACCTAAGAATAGGCAGATTTTTGGCTAAGGAGTGCGGGAATTTCATAGGGGTTGATATTTCAAAGAATGTATTGGAGGCCGCTAAAGCAAAGGCCATAGAATACAATCTCAACAACGCATCCTTTGTTTTATCAAGCGATTTTAGCAGGGAAAATATATGTGACCTTATCATTTGCTTCCAGGTAATTCAGCATAACCCGTATAACGACCAAATTGAGATTATCCAGAAGATCAAGAAAGCGTTAAAGCCCGGCGCATGGGCCTGTATTCACCTTCCAAGTTTAGAAAACCAACCCGGTTACATAAACTACAACACCTGTATGTGCTTCACACGGCCCCAGGTCGAGGCATTAGGAAGCTACTTCGCAAAACACGAAATAGAGGTACAGACCATAATGCCCGGATGGGACGATTATTATTTGTGGGCACAGAAGGAGGACGTATGAATGGAAAACTGTTTAATGGTGACGAAATAAAACACGGGAGGTGCGAATTGTGAAAATTCTATTAGCAGCACCTACCCGGCAGAACCCGGACATATTCCGGGAATATTTGAAATCTTTGCAAAACCTTGAAAAGCCCTGTCAGGTTGACAGGCTTTTTATTTTGCATAACTCCCCGGAGCTGATACCGCTTATCAAGGCGCATCCGGAACCGTGCATGTTCGCAGAGTACGAGACGAAGGACGAATACAAGAGCGACGGCAACCGGCATTTATGGACTTCAAGGCTGGTCGGGGAAATCATCAAGATGAAGAACGGCATAGCCAAGTATGCGCTTGAAAGCGGGTACGATTACATCTTCTTTGTTGATACCGACTTAATGCTCCATCCTAAAACGCTGGTTCAACTGCTGGCAACTAAAAAGGATATTGTCGCTGAAATATTCTGGACACGATGGCAACCGGACGGCCAACCTCTCCCTAACTGCTGGATGTACGATTCGTACTCAGGCGTGGACTATGACCATATAGCCGAGTGGTTAAGACCGGGAACCTACGAGGTAGGGCAGACGGGAGCCTGTATACTTCTCCATAGAAGTGTGTTTGAGAGGGGTGTAAACTACTGCGATATATACAACCTTGGATTTGACGGGGAGGACAGATTCTTCTGTGTCCGGGCGGCAGTAGCAGGTTATAAGATATGGATTGACACCCATTACCCAGCTTTACATTTATACCGGTACTCAGAGTACGAAAAATATGTTGAAAATGGCGGCTATGAAGCCGCTTTTTCATATGCCAAACCATAGGCGAAAGGAAGGATAAATATGTTAATGTTCAGACAACCATATCTGAGCGAAGATGATGGAGTTAATTTAGGCGGTGGAGGTACACCAACCGAA
>JAKPKE010000281.1 GCA_029553855.1 Bacillota bacterium
AGGAACAACGTGTCTTGCATTACCACATTTGTTGTCAAGGTAGCGTTTTCCATCATCCTTGCGGTGCTTGCGCAGCCTCCCAATGTAAGGGCAAGTAGTAATGCGATAAACGCAATAATAGTGTTCTTTTTCATAATTAAAATCTCCTTTTTGTGATTATTTCCCCCTGTGCGGGGGTGTGATTCGGGCAGAACGCCCTAAAAGAAATTACTTTCTATATATAGGTATTACTTTGTTTGCATTATAATAATTATATAAGTTGATATAAATGATTATATAAGATATACTTTACTTATGAAAAATATAAACGTTATTTTTAAAGAAATACGGGATGCCCAAGGAATTTCACAGGCAGAACTTGCAGGCAAACTGGGGATTACCCAATCGGCCATTACACAATTTGAGACAAACAGGTCAAGGTTATCACTGGGAACGCTATTAAAGATTGCGCCTTTGCTCAACATTAATCCTGGCTTTATTCAAGACCAGACATGTAATCTTTTTGCACAATCGAACAAGACCGTGCCAATAAAGATGTATGTGAAAGATGACCGCTACGGTAACCCCGATATTAACATTCTTAAACTAATAGTTGGCAACAACGATCGATGCAATATTATATATTGCGGGGTTAACAAACTTAAAGATAAGCGAAGAAATAGCAACGAGACATTTGACATATCTGATAACATATTTTTCATATGTGTTCAGGACAGCGAAGATAATATCTTCCTGTTCAGGAGAAAAGGTAAATTACCGCTTAAAAAAGCACAGCTTGACAAAGAATTGAAGGAGATAGCATTAACAAAGAAAAGATGCTTGTTTACTGCCGTCATACCGACTGACACACTACTTTTCAACAATGCAGATGCCAATTCTATCAGAAACCTTATAAGTGCAATGCCCAACAGAAATAACATCGAATTTATCGGCAGGTTAATAAACGATTTACAAAGGCGTAATGCCGACGATGAGCTGGAGAATATTTTGAGGTATGCTTACGAAATGAATCCTGACAAACTTGAATATGTTTTGAGTCGTATGGTCCCGCACATCACCAATATTGTTAAAGAGCATTTCGGTTGTTTGCAAATGGCAATGGCGGGGTTTCCTCTTGCTTCTTTTTTTTGCTGCTTATATATTTTTTAACGGCATAGAAAACAGCAAGCATAATCATAAGGCCTGCATTGCACGATATAAGCATTCCCATAGCATTTATTGCCGCAAGAGTGTTGAGCCACACGCGATTAAGCAGCAGTGCGGTATCCATATTGAAGGCATACATTATTATATTAGCGAACACAATCAGGGTGATAAGGGCAATGCTGCCGGGCAGTGCGCTGCGCAGATCGGAGAAGGAAGGGGCAACAGCGAATGCTATCGCTATAGAAAACATCACATAGGGATAAAACCAGATGTTTGTAAAATTACCCGGTGCAAACAGTTGCAGCGCTCCATCGCATACAGCAAAGAGCATGGACAGCGGCATATGCCATAAACTGTCTCCGGGAATATTTAACCTCACGGCGTAGTCGGTTTCCGGCACGGCAACGCCCAAGCTGCCGAATAGTGCATTTCCGAGATAATA
>JAKPKE010000008.1 GCA_029553855.1 Bacillota bacterium
TTCGGAACTTGCTCTTGCGATAAATTCGTATATACGGGTAACGAGCATCTGCCGTTGGAAGATGATATGCTGATATATGAGGACTTCGAGCAGTATGATGCGGTTTTCTGTGTCGGCGAGAATTTCGGTTGCGTGCATTTCACGGGAAGGGAGGGTTGAATGAATATCCAATCTTTATCAATGGAGAGGGAAAATGGATGATAAATTCGAGAAAGGCAAGAGATATGTGTTCAAGGCTGAAAAGATGAAGGATGACGGCTTTGAGACTGTGATAGAGGTAAAGGATATAGAAGTGAATGTGCTGTCGGAGAGGCTCGGCATAGCGCAAGGGTATGTGGTCAAGCCTGAATGGTGTGAGGAGCGGTCGGACATAAAGTCGAAGATGAAGAAGGCATGCGACCTGATGTTCGAGACATACAAGGCTATGCAGGAACTATATGAATTAATGGAGGACTGAAATGGCTGAAGGGATAAATTACGGCGATAAGGTAAGATGTTATGGCTATATCAAGACGAGAAACCATCTTAAAAGAGAGGTGGGGAAAGCAAGATTCAATAAAGAAAACGATTTCTGTTATGAAAGATATGAAATCAAGAGCAAGGCTTTTACTGGGCTGTGTGTCGGCTTTACGAGGAAGTCCACGATAACCGAAATACATTTTATACATCTTCCTTTCGATATAATGAATTACAAAGAGAATCCGAAAATAGTAATCCTTACAGATTATGAGAAAATATGTGCTGTGGTTAAGGAATTCGCAGTCGTCTATTACGGTGATAACCGCAAGAGATTAGTTCCAATAGATATGGTGGAGAAGATATGACAAAGGACTGGGTAGGAAATCAGAGAAGCGTATTCGGCACAATGGGGGCGAGCAACCATACGGAAAAGGAAAGGCAGGCTAACGATTACTATGCGACCGACCCTAAGGCGATAGACATATTGTTGGAAAACGAGAAGTTTGAAGGCTCGATATGGGAATGTGCCTGCGGTGGTGGACACTTGTCAGAAAGGCTAATCAAGAATGGCTACGATGTAATCAGCACGGATTTAGTAGATAGAGGGTATGGCGAAACAGGGGTTGACTTCCTTTTATGCGATAAGGCATTAGGCGATAATATAATCACAAATCCGCCATACAAATATGTTCAGGACTTCTGCGAGAAAGCATATAACCTTGTAGCAAAAGGCTTCAAGGTCGCAATGTTTATGAAACTGCTCCATTTAGAGGGTAAGGCAAGGAAGAAGATGTGGCTTGAAATGCCGTTAAAGACACTGTATGTTTCGAGTTCGAGGATTTTATGTGCTAAGAACGGCGATTTCGAGGAAATGATTAAAGGTGGAGGAAGTGCTACGGCGTATGCGTGGTATGTATGGGAAAAGGGTTATAAAGGCGAAACTGTAATAAAATGGATTAACTGATATGAAATTAAAGGAAAAGAGGGAAAGCAGATGCCACTAATAAAAGACAAAGACATAAAGCAGGAAAACGAGATAATCATAAAGGATGACGCATCTTTCAGGGAAGCGTTGAAATCAAGCCTTATAGGAATGGTGGCAGATTATATGTCATCTG
>JAKPKE010000026.1 GCA_029553855.1 Bacillota bacterium
TAATTGATGCAGTCCATGTCTTACCGTTTTGTGTATCCATTGAGCCTTTAATCTCTTCCGATTTAATACCTAAGGCTGCAGGAAGTTTGGTCAACACTACTTTAACCGAGGCTATTCCTGTCTCATCTTCTGCTGTGCCGCTCATTACAAATTTACCGCGGATAACACTGTCAGTGGACGGATACGTAATAGCTACTGTCGGAGCCTTGGTATCTACAGCAGAACCTAAACCTACCTTACAGTTTGATAAAAAGATAACTGGTAATACAGCCAGAGCTGCTAGAGCCATTAATCCTTTTTTTTGTGCATTCTTCATATACTACTCCTGGTTTAGAATACGTTAATACGTATTCCGCCACTAATCTGCGGTACTATTTTCGGAATTGGATTATTCGGGTCGACAGATTCTATATCTGTCGGAATAAACCAAACCTGCGCTTCTGTGTAAAAGGCAAAAACTCGGAACATCTTCTGCTTTGGTATGGTAACCCTCGGAAACTCCAGCTGTGCCAGTATTGCCGAGAGCATTTGAGGAGAACCGCTCTGTGTCTGGGTAAACATAGAGAAGTTAGCTCCCAAAGTCAGGTTGGCAGAAAGCCATTCCCAGTTAGGACCAAAGAAATACCGGAACGGTAATGTTCCAATATTTGCGAGCAGCTTTCCTCCAATAACATTTCCGCCATACCGGAATGGTTCTTCAGAAAAAAGCCCCCACTGCTGTTCTGTAAATTGACCAAACTGAAGCTGCAGTCTTACGTTGTCATCAAAGAAGGTTAAACCTGCTCCAATGTCCCACAAGGTTGCTCCCCAGAAATGCCAGTCAAAATACAAACCCTGAATAAATGCCGGTACTTCATAAGAGGCCTTGTCTCCGCTCCTAAGCGCAAGCGTTACACTCTTTAAAGATACATCATCGCTGGTCAATCCGGCAAATTCTATAAACTCGTTAAAACGGCCGCCTTCTTCCGGCGAAATAATCTTAATCGTCGGCGCTGTCTTATCAATTTGAATAATAGTCCTTGTTACCGCCGATTCCCCGTTTCTCATTACTGCACGGACAACCATAAAATGGTAGCCTGCACTCATATCTTCATTTTCGACACGGTAGCGCCATTTGCGCTTCGTTCCAATTTTCTCAAATGTTTTACCATTATCGAAACTTATTTCTATATAATCCACACTTTTTGCAAGTAAAGCCTGCCGTACATCCTTGGGAGTTGCTTTGTCCTGCAAAGACAGCAATTCCGTCTCTGTAAAAGCATAACCTGCGTTACCTTCCAGATACGGCCTGTCAAAAGCGAAGTCTCCCATCGTAAAATTGTCTACAGTAACCCAGGGACCGCTTGGCTTGTAATTTACAAACTGTTCAATTGAGCTTACAACCCTGGAACCCTCCAAGAGACCGCGCACCTGAATTTTATGCATTCCCTCCGCAATTACCTCAGGGTTAAGAGTAAAGACGAAATAGCCGGATTCGGTTATTTCTGCAGTTCCTGCATCCTGATCATCAATATACATAATGAGCGTTTCCATGGGCTTTTCTGAATACACCTTTCCATAAAGGTTAAACATACCCTGTACATGCTCGCCGTTCAAAGGATACAGAATATCAATAGAAGCAAGATCTGTTCCTTTAAGAAGCTGAATATTTCTGGAAACGCGGGTTATATTGCCGCCCGCATCTTCGCCGGTCATCTCTATATTATAGAATCCATCACTTAATGCCGATATGTCAATACCCCTAGTAATGATTTCATCGGGTATAAACTCCAGATAGGCAAGGTTTTCAGGAACCGGAGCCTGCCGTGAATCGAGGTTGCGAATTTGCGCATACAGCTTCGTCAGACCAATATTATCTGTTGTCTGCCCTGAGAAAAACAAGGTTCCGGTTGTCTTTGAATCATCTACCGGCAGCTCCAGAGAAATGTCGGGCTTGGTATTGTCTATATTTATAAGACTTGAATACAGAGCCTGAACATTGTAATTATCCCAAACCTTCAAGAATACTACATGGGTTCCGTCCTGTATAACCTTTGTGTCAAACTCATAAGTCCATTCTTCTGTACCGGCAACATTGTTAAACGAACTGCCGTTATCAACTGAAACCTGAACTAAGGAAATTCCGTTTGCATCGCTTGCCCATCCGGTTA
>JAKPKE010000062.1 GCA_029553855.1 Bacillota bacterium
CATACCTATGCAAAGAATCACTACAAGCATGATGCTGAGTATGCTCTTTGTTTTGAATTTCATAATTTTACCTCCTCGTAGTAAATAACTCTTTATAAATAAAGTTTTAGTCATAATATCATGCACATGAAAAAGTGTCAATATATTTTTTCACATTGAGTTCACATTTCAGGCTCAATTTGCATAAAAATGACTGATTAATGCTATTTTTCAGGTTTTCTGAGTAAATTCAGGTATTTCATCTAATAGAAAATGAATAAATCGGTTTCAAAATATTCATATTTATTTGCCGAGCTTTAATCTTATCATATCGGCTATCATATTGGCTCTGTTTTCTATGAAAGTAAAATCTTCACCTTCTATCATTACCCTTATCACCGGTTCCGTTCCGGAAGCCCTGACCATTACCCTTCCGTTACCGCCCAGTTCCTTGGAAACTTTCTCTGAAAGTGCCTGAATTTCCATATCATCCTTCAGTTTGCCCTTCATTTCATTATCCACTCTCACATTGACAAGCACCTGGGGAAGAGGCTTCATAATTTCAAAGAAACTGCTTGCTTTAATATTATTCTCCGCAAGTATCTCGGCAATTTTTAACGATGCCAGGATACCGTCACCCGTTGTGGTGTACGGTAACAGTACAATGTGTCCAGACTGTTCTCCTCCGATGGAATATCCGCCTTTTCGCATCTCTTCCACTACATATCTGTCTCCGACTTTTGTCCTTATAATCTCTATGGAGTTGCTCTTGCCGAAAACGGTAATACCCAAATTGCTCATTTCGGTAGCTACCAGGGTGTCTTTGTACAGCAGTCCTTTGCTCCTTAAGTACAGAGCAAGTACGGACATCAGCACATCACCGTCAATTACTTCTCCCCTTTCCGATACCGCAATAAGACGATCCGCATCTCCGTCATAAGCAAAACCGACATCAAAACCGCCTTTTTTAACATGTTCCGCCAGGCTGTTGATATGAGTGGATCCGCAGTCTTTATTGATGTTTAAACCGTCGGGAGAAGAGTGAATGTGTGAAACATTACAGCCGGCCCTTCGGAATACTTCCGGTGCTATTGCACTTGCGGCACCGTTTGCACAATCCAAAAGTATGTTCAATTCGGAAAGATCGGTACTGCAATTGTTTATAAGAATATCTATATACGCTTCGACACAATGACAATTCATATATATTCTGCCTATCTCATTATGTGTCTTTACACTTACCTCAATTTTATCGGTAATAAAATTCTCTATATGCTCTTCCGTCTCATCTGGCAATTTAAACCCGTCTCTGTTGAAGAATTTTATTCCGTTATATTCGTAAGAATTGTGTGAGGCGGATATGACAATACCCGCATCGCAACCGTAAAGTTTTGTAAGATATGCTACCGCAGGGGTGGTAATAACTCCCGCCCTTATTACATCGGCTCCCATAGCACACAGGCCCGCTTCGGTAGCCGACATAAGCATATCCGACGAGATTCTGGTATCGGCCCCTATTAATATCTTAGGTTTATGGCGGTTTTCCCCCGCCAGTACATAAGCACCGGCTTTTCCCAAATCAAAAGCAAGGCTTACAGTCAATTCTTTATTGGCTATACCCCTTGCTCCGTCCGTACCGAATATTTTTCCCATAGTACCTCCACACCTGAAGTTCGTGTTTTTTACTTTAGAATCTTAATATTCAATTACTCGTTACGGTACTGTTATTTCGACCGCAACCTGCATGTCCTCATAAAACCGCACATTCTCCGGAAGATTGACGTCTTTCACTATCACGTCTACCATATGCACACCTTCTTTAAGGTCCTGTACATTTACATAAAACTTCATTTCGGAAATGTCGGTATCGGAAATATCGGCACTTAAACCGACAAGCTTCATGTTAAACGTCTCATTCTGTATGGAATATATAAAATCCGAGTCCACATTGGTCAGCGAAATCCTGTTGCTGTCTATTGAATAGGTTGCTATTGTCTCAACATATATATTCAGATCAGGTGATTCGGAAAGCGTTATATTGTTGCCGAGCGACAGTATGTTTACACTGCGGTATGCGTTTCCGTCTTCCATATCCAGAACATCAATATAAGGTACAATCTGTTCTTTGGTAATTTCAGCCAATGTAGACTCCCGTCCTTTGAGTGTGAGGTTGAACATTTCCTCTCTTATCGTATATTCCTTGAGAATATTTTTATTTCTTACTCTAAGTTCTTCTATACCGAACTCGAACTCTCTGGTTGTAAGCTGCTCTATTACAACATTTAAAAGCACCTTATTATTCAAATTCAATACATAATTCAACGTATAAACCTTTATATTCGAGGGAATATCCAGCTCGGCTTCCGTTGTAAACGATTGGGTTTTTCCGGATATATCCACAGGTTTGGTGTAAACGGTATTTATGTCTTTAATTATCGCATAATCGCCGACTATAATAGCCCGGTTATATTCCGGCGAATCGCTTATATACATGTGATTGCCTCCGAGGTTGGCAGTTCCCGTAAGTTTGCTTACAACATTGACTACTTTACCGATGGTTACACTGACATCCACGGTAATGGTATTTGTATATTCATTCATGATATGCATACTCTTGTCGTATACATCACAAGCTTTTCTTACCGTGAAAGACTGTGTGGTATCATCCAAATCAATATCTACCCGTATACCGCTTATACCCGTTATCATGGATGTAACATCATTGACCGACTGTATATTGGGAATTACGGTATAAGTAACAAGTTCATATCCTTCCGCCGGTTCTCCGTTGAAATTTACCGTTACGGGAAATTCCGAGGATATCAGTCGCTCCACCCTTATTGCCTTGGTTGCATCCTCTTCTTTACAGGAATAAGTAATATTCGCATTGCCGCTGTAATTCAGTCCTTTTACGGTAAGTTCCGTTATCGATTCGTTTATTATTTCCACATAATCTACGTATGCTGTAAAATCCGAAGCCGACACTTTGTTTACCTCGGTAGCGGCACCCTTAACCTGAACATCAATAAAATGATCAAAATTATTAACAATTTTAAGATTTCTTAAGGCAAGATTCCTTTCGTTCTGTACATAAATGGGAACGGAAACGGTTTTTACTTCAATGGGATTATTATTTACGGAAACTATAAACCATATAATGATAGCTATAAACACCGCTAATATCTTGAAGAAGAGATTTTTTTTAATCTTATTCCACATTCTTTCCGCCCTTCCTTATAATCTTCCCTATTCTGTTCTTTTCTTTCTTCTCTCTGACAAGATTCATAAGCAATGCCTTACGCAAGGAATCGGGACTTAAGTTTCGCACAAGTCCTCCGTTTGAGGCATAGGAAATTTTCCCGCTTTCTTCCGACACGATAACGGCTATACAGTCGGATACCTCGGTAATACCCAAACCTCCTCTGTGTCTCATTCCCAGTTCGGTACTCAAATTGGGATTATCGGTAAGGGGCAACAGACAGGCTGCGGCAACAATCTTATCTTTACGAATAATTACGGCACCGTCGTGTAAAGGGGTTTTAGGAACAAATATATTCTCCAAAATCTCTTTGGAAACATCGGCATTCAATTGTATCCCGGTATTGATAAACTCACCTATTTTTGTGGATTTCTCTATTACTATAAGGGCACCGGTATACCTGTCCGCCATACTTTCGCATGCCTTTACTATCTCATCCACTACAGTGGTAATCATCAATGTTTCTTCCGATCCGGTATTGGTGAAGAAATGCGTAATCTCGCTTGTACCCAGCCGTTCCAATACTTTCCTCAGTTCCGGTTGAAATAAGACAACAACGGACAATGCGGCAAAGGTAATTATATTGTTGAAAAGGAAGGTCATAATCTGTAAGCCCAACAGATTGCTTACTATTGCAACAAACACAATTACCAGTACACCTTTTAAAAGGCTCCATGCTCTTATTTCCTTTACAAAAATCATCAGTTTATAAATAAGGACCGAAACAATCGCTATATCGATTATTGCGGATATAACGGTAAGAGGACTGGACAATTCCAAACTGAAATATTTTATTTGTTCTACCCAATCTATCTGATTAAACATTGTACTCCCCGTGTCGGTCTTTATACATTACCGCTCTAATTATATATCATTATAATACGGTATGCATATATTTTAATGCACTTTTTATATACTTAAAATGCAATAAAACGGTTTATGTACTGATCTGTAACTCCACCACACTCATTTTACAGTACTTCTCCCGTATCTTGGGCTTTTCAATCTTACCGGTCGGATTTCTGGGAACCTTGTCAAAAATGATGGCTCTGGGTCTTTTATACCTCGGTAATCCCAGACAAAAAGTATCCAGCTCTTCTTTGGTACATTCATATCCTTCTTTGAGTTCCACAATGGCTGCGGCAATTTCCCCTACTCTCTTATCGGGAAGCCCTATGACCGCAACATCCTTTATCGCATCATGACCTCTTAAGAAATCTTCTATCTGAACGGGATAAAGATTTTCACCTCCGGTAATAATGACATCTTTTTTCCTGTCCACAAGATATATGAATCCGTCACTGTCCTGCTTGGCCATATCACCCGTATACAGCCATCCGTCTTTGAGAACGGCATCGGTAGCCGCTTTGTCACCGTAGTAACATTTCATTACTCCCGGGCCTTTTACCAGTAATTCACCCACTTCACCGTTTACGACATCGCACCCTTTCTCATCCACTATCCTGGTTGACCATCCGTAACCCGGCAGTCCTATTGCTCCGACTTTATGTATATTCTCCAGCCCTAAATGCACACATCCCGGCCCGATGGATTCGCTCAGTCCGTAATTGGTGTCATAGGCATGATTCGGAAAATATTTCTTCCAGCGTCTGATAAGGCTGGGAGGAACCGGTTGTGCACCGATATGCATCAGTCTCCACTGGTCCAGCTTATAGTCCTTAAGATCCAATTCTCCTCTTTCCAAGCAATCTAAGATATCCTGAGCCCACGGTACAAGAAGCCATACAATGGTTATTTTCTCTTCGCTCACCGCCTTAAGTATCCACTTGGGTTTCACGCCCCGAAGAAGGACCGCTTTGCTGCCTACCAGGAAACTGCCGAACCAGTGCATTTTGGCTCCGGTATGGTATAAAGGAGGTATGCATAAAAAATTATCCTGTCTGGTCTGTCCGTGATGAATGTTCTCCGTAATGCATGCCGACACCAGACTGGAATGAGTATGCAGTATCGCCTTGGGAAATCCGGTGGTTCCCGATGAAAAGTACATTGCGGCATCATCGGCATCGGATATCTCCACTTTCGGAGAAACAGCCGGGTATTTTTCCGTCTCCGCCTCATAACTTACGGCAAACTTCGGACAGTCTTTACCGGTATAGATTAGCGGCTTTATATTACTAATCTGCTCCTTTATACTCTCTATTCTGCTTATGAACTCATAGCCGAATATAAGGGCGTTGCTTTCCGACAAATTCAAACAGTATCTTATTTCTTCAGCCGTATACCTGTAATTCAAAGGCACAACCAAAGCACCGGTTTTAAGTATACCGAAATATATCGGCAACCACTCTATACAATTCATCAGGAGAATGGCAACCTTTTTCCCTTTGGTAATTCCGTTAGCGATTAGAAAATTAGCCAATCTGTTGGCTTTGTCATCAAATTCTTTCCATGTTATTTCTTTCCTGTAATGTTCTTTGGGATTTGTTTCGATAAGTTCGAATTCCTTCCATGTTACTTGTCGTTTTTCCTGCAATTCGGGGTTTATTTCCACTAAACTCACATCATCAGGATACAATCTGGCGTTTTTCTCCAGTATCTCCGTAATCGGCATATCTCTTCCTACCTTCCTGCCTTGCTACAATTATTTTACTGTTAAAAGACATATCAATATCTTTTAAGCAGATTCTTTTTTCTATTATACAGATTTTTACGCAATTAACAACACTTAAACCTTAATTTTGAACACTGCCTTCTTTATTTTGCAAAAATCATTAACCATTCCGCCCGGTTTATGGGCTTCATAAGGATAAATCACACAAAAATCCTGCGCCTGCAGGGCTATAATACTCATGACCTGCCCGTCATAACACAGCGCACAGTCTTTTTCCTCCGAATAAGGTTGCGATACTTTCAGCATGTTGCCGTTTGCAACTGCAATTCTCTCATTACCTTCAATAACATAGTGAATATCGATATACTGCCTGTGCATTTCAAATCTTATCTCTTCAACAGGCTTAACTTCTACTTCCATTACGGTATAGTAAAAATCATCACCGTCAACAGCAACCTTGCCTGAAGGACTCTCGGTATTCAAACCCTTCATTATTTCCATCGCCCGCATCAGATAATCATCCATGCACGCAGGAACACCTGTACCGTCAATATTTCCGCTTATCATTTTTCCGCCCTCCCTGATACACAATGCCATTATACTCTTGATTTGTCGGATAACAACAACTCTATACAAAGCTCAAAGATAATTGTTAAATAACAACCGTCAACATTTTTACAATAAAAAACTCACATCAGGCAGGAATAATATAGTATACTCGTAATAAGGATATCAAAGGAGACCAACTATGAAAAGTCAACAGAGAAATAACGAATATTGATGATTCATAGAAAGTATATAAGTAAGAAAAAAAAGGGCATGACAAAAAAAGCCCGATGGACCTTGAAATGTGAATAGTGTTTAGTCTAAGCTAA
>JAKPKE010000053.1 GCA_029553855.1 Bacillota bacterium
TAAACACATTACAGTAAACGGCTATATTGTATTTAACAATCACATGCACAGCGGAAGTTTAAGATATCGATTGGCCAAGTTGATAGGGCGCGCAAAGTCTGATGGCATGAGCAGCACAGAAGTCAATGCGCTTATAAAAGGACACAATTTAGAAACTGTGAGTATTTATCATCTTTGTGTTACGCCTCTCTCAGAAGGCCGAATGTATGTACCGCGCGTTATTTTGCAGCCTGTAGAAAAATTATTTGCACGCATTCCAAGTTTTCAAAATTTAGCCCAGAATCTTATTTACGTATGTAAAAAAAGACGGCCGCAAGAAATAATATGAGATACCACATTTTGTATTTAGGGCAACAAATACATTTTAGCATTGGAAATCTTTATTGATTAAGAATTTAATATGGTATCGAATGCTATTAGTACATGAAATATGTTTGTTGTTAATAACGAAATAAGAAAAAGTATTTTCAAAACTTCATTCAACAAACACTAAATAGGGATATTATGATTAGAAGATTTTATGAAGCATTAAAAAATCAGATTATTACTTTTTATTTATTAAATTTTAGTAGCTTAAACTTGAGTAAGAGCGTTGTATTTAAAAATATTCCTCTTGTATTAAAACATCGCACCGCTATTATCGAAATTGATGAAAATACGACTATAAATTCTTCTAATTATGGTTATCATACTAACATGCATTCGCCGTGCAAACTTTATGCTGATAGACCTCATGCAATTATAAAAATAGGAGCGCGTTGCAGAATTCATGGCACATGTATTCATGCATACAATAAAATTATTATTGGCAACAATTGTTTAATTGCAGCTAATTCTCAAATAATTGATGGACACGGTCATAAACTAAGTTTTGATAACCCCAGCGACCGTATCAATACAACAGATGAAGGCGTCCCTATAATTATTGAGGACAATGTTTGGATTGGTGCTAATTGCATTATATTTGGAGGCACACATATCGGGAAAGGTGCCGTTATCTCTGCCGGTAGTGTTGTGAAAGCAGTTGTTCCTGCAAAAAGTCTATACGGCGGCAATCCCGCAAAATTAATCAAACAATTCTGAGATATATGAAAATAGCCATTCATAACAGACCTGGATCTTTTAGCGATCGTTGGATTGATTACTGTAAACAAAACAAAATTGCCTATAAAATTGTAAATTGTTACGATTCCAACATCATCAGCCAATTAAAAGATTGCGACGGTTTGATGTGGCACTGGAATCAGGAAGATTATCGTGCTCAAAATTTTGCACGGCAACTCATAATATCGGTTGAAAAAATGGGAATTAAGGTATTCCCAAACAGTAATACTTGTTGGCATTTTGACGACAAGGTAGGTCAAAAATATTTACTCGAAGCTATTGGTGCACCTTTGCCTCCTTCATATGCTTTTTACAACAAAGAAGATGCCTTGCAATGGGTGAAAGAAACTGAGTTTCCGAAGGTATTCAAATTAAGAGGCGGAGCCGGCTCTTTTAATGTTAAGCTGGTTCGGACTAGAAAAGCGGCACGCAAATTGATTCGAAGAGCGTTTGGTCAAGGTTTTGCGCTTTCAGATAAATATTCTGATTTGAAGCAACGCTTCTGGGAACTTAGACGCGATAAAAACTTAAAAGCAATAATTAAAGTATTAAAAGGATTTGTTCGTCTGGTTTGGCGAAGACCGGGTGTCAAACTCCTTCCCCAGCAAAAAGGATATGTTTACTTTCAGGATTTCTTACCGAATAATAAATATGATGATCGTGTTGTTGTAATTGGTGACAGAGTAATTGCTATAAGAAGGTATAACAGGGTAAATGATTTCAGGGCATCCGGGAGTGGATTGTTAAAGCATGATAAATGTCTATTCAATCTAAGAGAAATTAAGACTGCTTTTGAAATTGCAGAGAAATTAAACACACAATCTCTCGCCTTCGATTTTATTCATGACAAAAACCAGAACCCGTTAATTCTTGAGTTGAGTTATGCATACGCACAAGGGCCAGCATACGATAACTGTCCCGGCTACTGGGATAAAGATTTGGTCTGGCATGCTGATAATGTAAATCCGCAAAGATACATCATTGAAGATTTCATAAAAGCATGCGCGACATATTCATGAAATAATTGGATTTTGTATTGTATGTGGATTTAGGCTTGCGATAAAAGCCATAAAATTACTCTAATGCTTCAAATAAATAATGAAAAATATTTTTAAATATTTCAATATTACCTATTTAGCATTGTTTCTGATAATTATATGGGATCCTCTGCGAACTTATATATTGCCAGAAAAAGGTTCTGGTTACATTGTATTGCTCTTTGTTCTTCTTAGCCTTACAAAAGAAATATTTAACAAGTCAATTTTGAGGAATGCAATTAAAGCACCTTATATATTCTGGTTGATTTGGATTATATATGCGTTAGTAAATACGTTCTATATAAATTCTTATATGGCGGAATTAGCGCCTGCCACTTTTACGTTTTCAATGTTTTTGCCACTTTTTGTTTTGTTAGTTATAGCAAATGAGCGATACGATATTTTAGAACTTACTAATCTATTCATTTGGGCTTTCTTTTTCCGAATCATGCTTTCACTAATATTTGATTCATTCGATGTGGTACGTGATATCGTCGCACGCTTTGGTGAAGCATTTAATGCAAACAATATAGCTTTTGGGGCTTTATTCTTGATAGTTTGCATAGGTTTTAAAAAATACTTAACAAAAAAAATAAATATCATTAATTATATTCAGATTGTTTTAGCACTTTACACAATCGTTCTTACGGCTTCACGCAAAGTAGCAATAGCATTGGCGATTATGATTATCGGTTTGATTTATGTTGAAAGATCCAGCGAAATGATTAAACGCTATGTGAAATATATGATTTTCGCGCTGATAGCTTCGTTCGGGTTCATCTACACGTTGAACTATACAGCGTTAGGTCAACGACTAATTGATGTATATTATCGCACTTTATATGCTAGCCAATTGGAGACAATGTTTGATAATCGACTAGGGCAATATTTGCTTGGAATAGACTTATTTAAAATGCAGCCCATAAACGGCATTGGCTTAATGAATTTTATGTACGGTGGTAATTACCCTGTTGTTGCGCATTCTGAATATATAGTGCAATTTGCTGAGTGTGGTTTGATTGGTGTGTTTATCTGGCTTTTATTTTACGGGACAATTATCCGAAGGTTATTTGAGACGCGCACAATTTCAATCGCGCACCAAAAAATTAGCGAATATTTCCTTTTTTTCATCTTGGCTATGTTTTTTCTGATGACCGGAGCATGGGTTTACAATATGGCAATGTATTGGGTAGTGCTTGGCTTACTCATTAAGTTTACTGAAGAATCACGATATTTTTTCAGTGAAACTCCCCGTGGCAAGCCACAGCGCATCTTTAACAACAAGGAAGGGGATTGCATCCCCCTTACCCCTGCACCGCATTCATCCCCGCCATTAATGGCGGGGTATTCTGCGGGAAAGTTTCATAAACCAGGTCTCTAAAGAATATTATCTATGATAGATTACTTTATATTCTGCATAAGCATCATTAGACCTTTTTTTTGACCAGATATCATGAAACGAAAGCTACTATTTTTTATTCCTAAACTGTCTGCAGGTGGATCTGAAAAAGTTACATTACATTTGCTGAACAACTTTGACAGGTCGAAATATGACATATATTTGGGGATATTATCCTCTAGGGGCGAATTTTTTTCTGAACTAAAACCAGATATCAAAATACATAATATGGACACCACCTTGAGTAATTCATTGTTTAAGATGGTAAGTTTAATAAATAGCATCCGCCCTGACATTGTCATGAGTAATCTCTGTAGCATGAACCTTGTAGTCGGATTCACTAGATTGTTTATTCTAAACAAAAAGCCAATGTATGTGGCGAGGGAAAGTGGAATCCCCTCCCAGAGGGAGCTTGTTTTTACAAAAATGCGAATATATCGAATCTTGTATAGATTATCCTATCTATTATTTGACCGGGTTGTCTGCCAATCGGATGATATGCTTGAAGAGGTACATGAATTGTATAGGGTGCCGCTATCAAAATTGATCAAGATATATAATCCCATTAATGTCAATTTGGTACGGCAATTATCGAAAGAAAATAGCTTGTCTTTGCAATCAGACAAGATAAATTTGTTGGCCGTTGGCAGGCTTGATATAGTTAAGGGCTATGACCAACTACTCAAGTCCTTTGCTCTAACAAAAAACGAGCGATTACATCTTCATATACTTGGAAATGGAGCTGAAGGCCCTGCACTAAAGCGATTTGCCGCAGATCTTCGTATATCGGAACGAGTCACCTTTCATGGCTTTCAGAAGAACCCCTATTCTTTTATGTCAGCAGCAGACCTATTCGTAATGACCTCTAAATACGAAGGATTGCCCAATGCTATGCTTGAAGCAATGTCCCTCGGTTGCCCTGCTGTTGCTTATCAATGTAAAGGTGGTATCAAGGAGATCATTCACGACGGCCAAAATGGTTACCTCATTAAATACGGCGCTATCGATAAATTTGCTGAAATGCTTGATAGGGGGATTTACTTAATGTTGAACCGCGATCAGATAGCGAAACAAGTATTAGATCGTTTTAATCTGCAGAAAATTATATGCGATTATGAAAAGGTATTCTCTTCTTAATTCAAAATGGCGAATAACTTAGAGGGAAAAATTGAATATTCTCATCATTGAAGCGTACACAGACGCGAACATCGGCTCGGGTGCCCTTGTTGAGAACACGGTGGATATTCTAAAGACCCGGCACCCCGATGCGGATATCCGTGTCATGGCCCATTACCCAAAGGCATTCGAGGAGCTCTGCAATGTAGACTCAGTCAGCGATATTTTTCAGTACCCCTTCGGGAAAAGTCGCGGTACGCAGGTTGTATGGCTGTTGCAGACGCTCTTCTGGATGGTGGTCGTCTTTCTCCAAGCATGCGTCCTCCCGAAAGGAAAGATCATTTTCTTTAAGGCGAAAGTAAGGGACTTCCTCTGGGCGGATGTGGCAGTCAGTGTCGGGGCAGAGCGTATTAACGATAAGTATATTAAAAATATTATTTTCTCGCTGTATACATATAAGATTGTAAAAAAGCTTGGTCGTATTATGGTGCTATTCCCATGCACGATTGGGCCATTCCTCTTCAAGTGGTCCCGTTGGCTTACGGGAAGCATCTTGAAGGGTGTTGACCTTGTATATACAAGAGATAATCAGTCCTTTGAGACAGTCTGCGGCCTGATAGGAATGGACATAAACAGGGTAGTCTGTACGTCCGATGTTGCGGTGTTTCAGAAGCAGATAGACAACAACCGCGCACTGGATATAATTGGTTCAGAAAGATGTGATAATTGTGGGATAGTGGGTATCTCCGCCATGAAATGGACATATGTTGCGAATAGTATCAACACGCAATACAGCAACTACGAAGCCTATGTGCGGGAAATGACGAAGCTGGCGGACGGGATAATCGAGCGATACGGAGTGCGGATAGTCTTTTATCCTACTAATTATCCGGTCCGGGGCTGCCGGGAAGATGACACCAGCACTGCAAGAGATATTTATTCCGGGATGAAGAACAAGGCCTGCGCACATATCATAGGAACTCTTCCCAGCCCATCAGAGCTGAAAGGCATGCTTGCCTGTTCAGAGGTCAACATAACCACACGCATGCATGCCTGCATCCTGTCCACCGGGGCAAGTATTCCCACGATATCAGTGAACTACCTCTTCAAGCTGAAGGAATATATGCATTCGCTGGGGCTGGGCGATTACTCCATTGACATCGAAGAATTTAATGCTGACTGGGCATTGAGGGCATTTGATTTTCTATGGCAAGAAAGACCCCGGTGGAGGGCGGCCATCAGTGAAGCCATAAGTAAGAAGCAGAAACAGTTGGATGCTTCGATGGAAAGGTTCGATGCTCTCCTTTCGCGATAACAAAATCCTTTTTGACCAGAAGCGCTGCTGTCAATGCGGCGTATGCCTTGCATCCTGCGAGTACGGCGCGCTGAAGCGAATCTGGCTCGATAACGGTCTCTTCAGGATAGAGTCTGATGCCGAGAAATGCACCAAATGTCTAAAATGCTTGAAAACATGCCCCGCCCCCATGCTTCCAGATATACTGGTGACCGAGAAAGACTGGCAGGCCATACAGCAAGTCTACCTCGGGAATAGTGTTGATGATAACGTGAGATATGCTGCATCTTCAGGAGGAGTTGCACGCGCACTTCTACATGGGGCACTGAAAACGGACTTGTGCCAGGCGGCATACGCAGTGCTTGAAGCGGATGCATATCCATGGGCTACAGGCGGATACTTCACCGGCGAATCGAATGATACCCGTATTGCAAATTCAAAATATCTTCCGGTCCCAATGTGCGAGAACTTACTCCCTCGGGAGTCCGGAACGCTTATCGTTACGGGAACACATTGCCAGCTACTGGCTGTGGATGCTTTCTACAAGAACAGTGATGTGAAGCTGATCAAGATTGGGCTACTCTGCAAGCAGCAGAAAACCTTGGATTTCAGCCGGTTTATTGCGAAACGTCTGGGGGTTGTCGACTATAGAAATACGCCCATCAATTTTCGTGGAGAAGGCTGGCCAGGGACAATGACAATTCAAGAGAAAAAGATGCTGTGGGAAAAGGCGGCAGCTCTCCCATTCGGCAAACGTCTTTGGTCCGTTCCCGGTTGCCGCTTCTGCAACCACCCTCTCGGATCGGTTGCGGATGTTACGCTGGCAGATCCGTGGAATATCGTAGATTCCGAGTGGAAAGGCATGACCATGATTCTTGTCAGAACTCTGACAGGGCAGATGCTATTGGAAACCTGCCGTACCCTAATTGAACTCAAAAGTATTGAGCCTGAGAAGGCGAAGCGGTCCGTTGATTGGCAAGGTATCCAGCTTGAACGAGAAAGGACAGATTACTATTGCGGGCGCCTTATGTCGAAACCCAAAAGACTGAAATTCAAAATGGGTGAACTTCAGCGAAGCATGTATGAAGCACTGCTGATTTCCATCCGTTTTCCTGAGCCGATTTATAAAATCTTAAACCATTTACCCTATTGGGGATAGTATGTGGAGAAAACGGTGCATGAAGATTCTTTCCCTCAATAACTTCCATTACCGCAAAGGTGGATCGGAAGCTGTTTATTTCAACACGGCTGAACTTCTTAATAAGAATGGTCATGAAGTGATTTTCTTTTCCAGCAAGATGGAAGAAAATCTGCCGTGCGAGCAAAGCAAATATTTTGTTTCCAATATCAATGATATTCCCCGCTGGAAAGGTTTGCAGAATTATTTTTATAATCGCGAGGCAAAAGCTAAA
>JAKPKE010000076.1 GCA_029553855.1 Bacillota bacterium
AGACTCTCTGACCGGAATGCCTGACTGGCAGTCAGTAATACTGATACCGATGATAGACAGGGGAAGGCTTAAAGGAGTGGCATACCTTTCCGTATCCATAAAGAATAAGGAGTTTGACGCAGGTACCTATAATTATGTCAAAACCCTGTCCGATATTATGTCTGCGGCATTTTAACGTCGGCTTTATGTATGAAGAATTAATTATTACGAGGAGGAATCATTGTGAAAAGATTTAGCAAAATTAGAACCAGGGGATTTACAATGCTGCTGGCTGTTCTTGTGCTGATAATAGTGTTTTTTAGCAATATATCTGCATATATTATTGATTATCAATGGTTTTTAGAGCTTGGATATAAAGAGGTTTTTTTTAAAAAGCTTGTTACACAGCTGCAGTTTTTTGTCCCGGCACTTGTGGCGCTTTTTTTGTTATTTTATTTATACCTTAATTCAATAAATGCTCATTCCATAAAACTTAGCGGGATGATACTTACAAACGCCGAAAAAAAAGCAAGAACAAAATTATTTGTTTTGTCTTCTCTGGGCTTATCCTTTATTCTTTCATTAATATTCGTGACTGATATATGGTATGATTTTTTGATATTTATAAACAAAACTCCCTTTGGTTTGGCTGACCCTATTTTCGGAAAGGATATCGGATATTTTATTTTTTCCCTTCCTTTCCTGAATAAGCTGTATAATTATTTATTGGTGCTTGTGTTTGCGGTTGCGGCAGTTACTTTCACTTTCAATATTTTCAGCTTTTTCGCTTCAAGGGCGGCCAGCGGGAATTTTGATATTAGTGAAAGACCTATAAGTTACTCCAGGGATACATACGGAAAAATATTACGTACAGCATCAAAACAGCTTATTCTTCTCGGAGCGGTTTTTTTTCTGATTCTCGCTTTCGGTTTCTATCTTCGAACTTTTGCTTTGCTTTATTCTCCAAGGGGAGTTGCATACGGCGCCAGCTTTACAGATGTTAACATAACTCTTCCGTCATATTATATATATATGGGCATTTGCATATTGACAGCAATATTGCTGATGCTTACCAGGAATAAAAAACGCATAAAGCCGATTGTTTTCGGTCCGCTGCTTTTGGCAGCGGTCATGATCATATCGGGAGTAGTGTATGGCTTGGTACAAAGCATAATAGTAGCTCCAAATGAGATAGTAAAGGAAGAAAGATTCTTGCAGAATAATATTGACTATACTAATTATGCATACAACCTTGACAAGGTACAGGAAAAGGAGTTCCCGGTGAAACAGGATCTTACGAGGGAAGATATTGAGGAAAATATAGTTACGATAAATAATATTCCTATAAACGATTACAGGCCTGCAAAGGATATATACAACCAAATCCAAGGGCTGAAGAACTATTATCAATTCAATGACATGGATATAGACAGATATATGATCAACGGCATATATAGACATGTGTTTATATCCGCAAGGGAGCTTCAGTCTGCAAATATTCCAAAGCAGACGGATACCAAAGGAGCCTCATGGATAAACAGATACCTTAAATATACCCATGGATATGGTGTGGCAATGTCCCCGGTAAACGAAGTCACAACTTCTGGTCAGCCCAGGCTGTTCATAAAGGATATGCCCATGATGTCGGATATAGATGTAAAAGTAGATGTTCCGCAGATATATTTCGGCGAGATTACAAAGGATTTTGTCATAGTCAATACAAGGGAAAAGGAATTTGATTATCCGGCAACTAATGTGAATATGGAGACCGAATACAACGGGACAGGCGGAATAAGGCTCAATATACTGAACAGGGTGTTTTTTGCAGTAAGGGAGGGAAAGATCAATTTTATACTGTCCCAGGATATTAACTCCAAAAGCCGGGTACTCATAAACAGGGAAATAAGAAAAAGGGCTGAAAAGATTGCTCCTTTCCTTATATATGATGAAGATCCTTATATAGTTATTAATGATGGGAGGCTTTACTGGATAATAGATGCTTATACCGTAAGCAGCAGATACCCTTATTCAGAGAAAATCAACAACCAGACCTCTACCAATTATATACGCAATTCCGCCAAAGTCGTTATAGATGCGTACAACGGCACCACGGAGTTTTACATCGCAGATTCAAGCGATCCATTGATAAAGACATATTCCAGTATATTTACTACATTGTTCAAGCCTATGAAAGAAATGCCCGGGGGCCTGAGGGACCATATAAGATACCCACAGACAATGTTTGATATACAGGCAGAAATATATAAGAAGTACCATATGAAAAATGCCCGGGAATTTTACAATAAAAGCGATGTATGGGATATATCAACACAGATTTATGGACCGAGCACCTCACAGTCAAATGCTGAGGTTGTGGAATCTTCATATCTTATAATGAGACTTCCGGGCAGCAAGGAGGAAGAGTTCCTGCTAATGGTTCCTTATACCCCTCAGGGGAAAACCAATATGATATCATGGCTGGCAGTAAAGAATGACGGGGACAGCTATGGGGATATGATACTGTACAGCTTTCCATCAGGGAAAATAGTAGAAGGGCCAATGCAGATTGAGGGGATAGTCAGCCAGGATACAGTAATAGGACCACAGCTGAATCTGCTTGCAACAGGAGGGAACTCGCAGGTTATCAGAGGGAATATGCTTACCATACCTATAGAGGAATCAATATTGTATGTGGAGCCTATTTATGTTAAGGCATTGAATGCAAATGCGCTTCCTGAGCAAAAGAAGGTAATTGTATATTTCAAAAACCATGTTGTTATGGAAGATACATTGAAAACCGCTCTGGAACGAATATTCCCTGCCAAGGAAAAGACAGAGGGGAATACACCCGTTCAGATTCCCCCTGCCGGTGGGGCAGTCGGCGATAAGCTGGAAGAGCTTATCGGGAAAGCAAACGAGGCATTTAATGCCGCTCAGAGTGCACTGATGAATGGCAACTGGGCTGAATACGGCAGCCGGCTCAATGAACTGGAGAGCCTGCTCAAACGCCTTAGTGAACTAACAAGCGGCAAACCGGATGGTATGGAGTGATTTTTATGAATGGTTATAGGGATAAATATGAGCATTATCAATATCTGAAGGATATATTTAATAATATTGGGATAGAAACCGATCCTTACATGGAGATAAACTATGGGCTCCAGTTCCATATAAGACTCGGCACCGAGAAATTTCTGATAAGAGTATATGAAAGTAAGAAAAACGGTGTAAGGTGCGACTTGTCACAAATAAAAAACGAAGAAATCCAAAAATATATGGAAAGTCTTATACGGACAGGAACTGCATGCAGGAAGCCTTCAGAAACAACAAACGGTGCAAAGACTGATGCAGCGGGAGCAGGGCTCATAGGCACCGATGAATCGGGTAAGGGTGATTATTTCGGCCCCCTTGTCGTAGCCGGCGTATATGCGGATGCGGAAGGACAGAGAAAACTTGAAGAAATAGGTGCCGCAGACAGCAAAACCCTCTCCGATACCAGAATAGAAAAGCTGGCCGATGAAATAATGGCAGTATGTAAATATTCGATAGTATTGATAGAAAATCTGAAATACAATGAGATGTACAAAGAATACGGCAATCTGAACAAGCTTTTGGCTTGGGGCCATGCAAGGGTGATAGAGGACCTGCTTTCGGAAGTGGATTGCAATAATGTGCTGTCTGATCAGTTTGGAAGGCCGGAGCTTATAGAGAATGCACTAATGTCAAAGGGCAGGCTGGTTAACCTGAAACAAAAGCATAGGGCTGAGGAGAATTTAGTCGTAGCTGCAGCAAGCATTATTGCCAGAAATGAATATGTCAGGGCAATGAAAAACCTGTCCGATGAATATGAAATGGAGTTTCCGAAAGGTTGCTCCGATATGGTGACGGAAGCCGCCGGTGAATTTGTAAAGACCCATGGAAGGGATAAGCTGGGGAAGGTGGCGAAGCTGCATTTTGTAGTTACGGGGAAGATTTAGGATTGAGAAAGGAGAATAGAGAATGAAAAGAGTGAACATTTATCTGGCAGAAGGCTTCGAGGAGATTGAAGCTGTTACTGCGGTGGATGTCCTGAGAAGGGCTGGAGTCGAAGCAGCCATGATATCTATAACCGGAAGCAGAGAAGTGAAGGGCGCTCATGGCATCAAAATCACGGCAGATGAGCTGCTTGAAAACATAGACAACTTTGCCGCAGATATGCTGGTGCTTCCCGGAGGCATGCCCGGAACAAAACACTTGGGAGAGCATGAGGGACTCAGGAGAGTAATACTCGGCTTTGCCGAAAAAGGCAAGCTTATTGGCGCCATATGCGCCGCTCCCAGCGTTCTCGGGAAACTGGGTCTGCTGGACAAAAGGAAGGCTGTCTGTTATCCCGGCTTCGAAAAAGAGCTCAGGGGGGCGGTAATAGGGGACGAAGCAGTAATCACTGATGGCAGCTATACAACTTCAAAGGGCCCGGGAACTGCTATATATTTTGCCCTGAGGCTTGTAGAACTGCTAGTGGGCAGAGGGACAGCGGAAAAGCTGAAAGAAGGAATGATGATATAAAACAAAAAAAAGAGCCGCAAAGGAACTTTGACTTAGGGATTTACGAAAACAAGTAAATTTTTAACCGATTCTCTTCAAGCGGAAGTTCGGAAGTAAGGATTGCACCGAAGGATAAAACCTTTAGTGCAGTCTTTTTCGTTGATAAAATAATATTAATAATCCCGCCGATAGCATTGCTAATACTTGAATTTTTATTATAACTTCAAAAATCTTTGCTTGAAAGCATCCGGGAATACGAAGGTTTTTTCTCCGGCTGCAAATTTTACACAAATATGCTTCCCTACCTTAACGAGCTTAGTGACTGTACCATCAGACGCTGCAGGGTATCATTATCAACGTTAACCAGCAATGCATATTCCCAGCGCTTTGCTAGCAGTGTAGCGGAAGTTCCGGCCATTGCAATATCGAGAATATCCTGCGCATTAATCTGTCGCATGGTGCTGCCGTCATAAGCCAACATCGGCAGGAAGTTAATAAACTCGGTCACTTTCTTTTCCGGATTACTCTCATCCACATTCAAGCGGCAGGAATACCCACGAAGAGATCATCGAGGAGCCAGTTTACGAGGTAGTTCAAAAAATCCGGGATGGCAGACGTAGGCTCACACCTATGGGAGAAATGCCAATCCTCTCCGGTATGCCCTTCTGCGATGATTGTGGTAACAAGCTGTACCAAGTACGCCACAGAAGTTGGGAACATGACAAGGAACATTTTGTGTGTGCTACCTACCGTAAGGCTTTTATCTCTCGGACTAACTGTTCACGCACCATGCCCTCACCACCTTAAAAATAATTTCAAATAGTTTTTGAAAAAAGTTCCGCTTTACCCCCGATATTTCTCCTATGAGTGATGGAGTGATTTATTATCTCTAAAAACAGATTACTTTCATCACATTTCGCGCCATGAGCGCGGGAAAGGAGAAAAATATAGAACTACATAATCCAAAAAGCGATTACACCAGCAGGAACAACGGCACAACACCATTTTATCGCGAGGGGGAACAAACAGCAGCATCGGCAACACTGTCTACCGCGTGAATGTTTTCAGCAACAACGCAAGCAATGAAACCATGCGTGACAAACGCACCTTGTAAAAAATGATGTATCGGGAAGGGGGATTTTTAGCAATGGCTGCCGAAAATAATTGCGGTGGGGCATATCGCGAATCATCTAATTGAAACCTTGGCTGAGATGCTATATAATCATATTATAATAATATGCACAATTTCATTTGAAGAATTAGGAAAGTGAGAGGCAATATGTTGAAGAGATCTCTGGTGGCTTTTTTGGCGGTAATTATTTTGTTTTCCGCAATACCTATTGTTGCGCTTGCCCGAGACTCAGACTTTGTGATTAGCAACAACGTTTTAGTGAGATATAATGGTTCGGGAGGCACTGTTACTGTCCCCAATGGAGTGACAAGTATCGGCGAGTCTGCATTTGCAAATTTTTCCAGCGTTAATACTGTTAAACTTCCCAACAGCGTTACAAGCATTAAGCAATCTGCTTTTTCTTGCTGCATAAATCTCAAGGCTATTACCCTTTCATCCAATCTAATTGACATTGCTGATTATGCTTTTGAGTTCTGTACAAGTTTGGAGTCCATCACGATTCCAGCCAGTGTTAAGAACATTGGCCTAGCCGCTTTTGCCAGATGTACAAGCCTAACTGCCATTAAAACGGATGCAACCAATCCCTATTTTAGCACCATCTCGGGGGTTCTGTTTAATAAAAATGGTTCGACATTAGTGTCGTACCCTGCCGGACAGAAGGCATCATCCTATACAATCCCAAACGGCACGACTACCATTGGCCCTTATGCATTTACCTGGTGCAGTAATCTAACGACAGCCGTTATCCCCAGCAGCGTGACGATTATTAGTGAAAGTGCTTTCGATTCTTGTAGAAAACTAACCTCAATTACCATACCGAATACCGTCAAGAGTATCGGGAAAAGCGCCTTTTCTTACTCAGGATTAACTTCAATTACTATTCCGGATAGTATAACTAGTATTGCCGACTGGACATTCAGCCTTTGCGCTAGTATGACACAGGTCACCATACCAAACAGTGTTACTGACATAGGAAATGCTGCATTTCAAGGTTGTTCCGTCTTAACATCAATCACTATTCCCAATAGCGTGACCAGTATAGGATGGGAAGCGTTTAACACTTGCCCATCCCTGACTGAAATTATTATTCCAAATAGCGTTCAAAGCATTGGGAACGGTGCATTTTACGGCAGCGGTAATGTAACGATCTATGGTATTAAAGATTCATACGCCCATCAATACGCTAAAAAGAATTATATCAAATCTGCCGAGTACACATTTAAGGATGATGGATCAATCTCACTTGACCCATCAACTGTCGCTCAAACCCAACCGCAGCCAGTAGATACAACATTTAACGGGGCTCGGATTCTTAATAAATTGGGGCTCTTTAATGGGGTTGGCACAGATGCGCAAGGTAATCCAATCTTTGATTTAAATAGGCAACCGACTAGGCAAGAGGCATTAGTAATGCTGATTCGTCTGCTCGGACTGGAAAAAACAGCTCTTGCATCAACAAAAAAACATCCTTTTGACGATGTGGATGCTTGGGCAGCGCCGTATGTCGGTTATGCTTATTCGATTGGGTTGACAAATGGAGTAAGCCCAAACAAATTTGGAGGCAATAATTTAGTAACACTGCAGCAGTACAGCGTGTTTTTATTGCGGGCACTCGGATATAGTGAAAAAGACAATGATTTTACATATTCCGCAGTTTTCGATAAAGCATATGCTCTTGGCATTATTAATTCAAAAGATGCGACTTCTTTTACACGAGGAAATGTTGCGGAACTATCTTATAACATCTTATTATTATCTCCTAAAGGCGAAGAAAGAAAACTGGCAAATAAGCTATTGTGGGACGATGTATTTACAACAGATCAGTTAGATGAAACACATGATGGTAAACTAATGCTGGCAGCAGATATGCCGGATTTGATTACAAATGGGGTGATCGTGTATAATTTGGAGGACTTACGTGCACTGATTCTGCTCTCAATGAAAAACAACCAATTAGGAATAGGGATTTATGTGCCAGGGTTTTCGAAAGATAAGCTGGAAAAAGTATATGATGACATAATAAAGAGTTATCACCGGAAAGCGATTTTAGCACCATCAGTTACATGCCGCGATAGTTATATATATCCTCATATCATGATTAGCGACTACCTAAAGATGGAGTACTACTATGAAAATCCCGCACGTTATCAGAAAAGTTACAAATTCTATCGTACGGATTTAATTATTTATTCAGGTGTAACAGTTACATTAGCTGGTTTGGCGAAAAAGGTCGATAGCATCGTAGAAAAAAACACAACTAGCGAGATGAGCCAAAAACAAAAAGTGAAAGCGCTTCACGGCTATCTGATTTTAAACACTTGGTATGACCGTGCTGCAGAAGGAAATTTAACCATGTCTCCCCATTTTGCTAAACAAATCATTTTTGAGAATTATGGTGTTTGCGACGGATACTCTGAGGCCTTTAAGATACTATTGAATGCCGCGGGGATAGAGTGCAAAGTAATCTATGGTGATACGCCGTATGGACTTCATGCCTGGAATCAGGTGAAAATTGATGGAATCTGGTATAACGTTGATATCACATGGGATGACCCAGATGACGGCTCGAAAATTTTATATGATTATTTTTGCGTATCAGATAAAAAATTTCTGAAAGATCACTACAAGATAGAAGATATATGCGAACCGGCAGCCTGTCCAAATACTTTGGAATAGTGTAAAATTAACTTAATTCGATCAAAATGTTTTAGTACTATATATTATTTTTGAGTTAAAACAGGCAGTATCCAATTGTTTTGGATGCAGTCTGTTTTACTTTCTACCCGTTCACTTGGCATAAAGTTGATTTTCCAATCTTTCCTTATGCCCCCTACCGTTCCGGCGCGGTGCTTTTTCGTTTTGAAGGAGTACGGCCAGGATACCGATTAAGCGGTCTATTTTCATTTTCATCACCTAGGACATGATAACACAAGAACACGACAATAGTGTGTCGTGTTCAAATCTGTTTATAAAAATAGACAAACCTCCTTGACAAAAATTGTTGGAAGATAAAGTTCTTGGTAAAATCCCAAATGAAGTGTTTCGCAAGCTAGTGATGATTACCTGTTAGAGCAAAAAGAAATCTAAGGCTCTATCCCTAAAAAGGAAGAAGAGCTTGAAAAGCCTAGGGATTCTGTTGCAAATGTTGGAGCGTTTTTAGAAAAAGTAAAGCAGTATACAAAGCTTGATACCCTGACCGCGGAGATGCTTAACCTATTTATTGAGCGAGTAGAAGTAGGCGAAAGAGAAGAACGCTACTCCCGTACAGCACGCCCCAGTCCATTGATATTTATTATCGTGATAGCGGTCTCTTAGACAACCTTGTAGAAACAGAAACTGTCACGGAGCAGGAGCCAATACTAGAGGCAGTAGTATAAACAGCAAAGGCAGACAGCGGAAATCCACTGTCTGCCGATATATACCGCCCACTTCGCCACGCTTTAGAAAATGTCCCTATGGATGTACATCTAAAGGCGGCTCTTTTTTATAACTATTTATACTACTGAGGGTTCCAGTAAAAGCTCGCCTCTTTCAAAGCGGTCCTTATCCAGCATATCAATTCTTATGGTCGGGGTTTCCCCAAGTATTGATTCAGCTATAACTACTCCGGTTACGGGACCGAACATAAATCCGTGTCCGCTGTAACCGCACGCAAGGTAGAAGCCTCCAACCTCTTTTACAGGCCCATAAATAGGTTGGCGATCCGGGGATATGTTATACAGTCCCGCCCATTGCCTTACCACTCTCAGCTCCTTCAAGGGAGGAAGCAGCTCGGTGCAGGTTTTGGCCATCTCTTCCATGAAGTGCCAGCTGGATGTTACCCTTAAGTCTCTTGGTTCATTGGCATCGCCTCTGCCCATTATGAAGCTGCCGTGAGGCGTCTGCTGGCAGTATATATTAAGTGAAAAGGACATGAACATCGGTCCCTGCATGGGTGCCACCGGTTCAGTAACAAGAATCTGATGCCTCTCTGAGTATAAAGGCAAATCAATGTCCACCATTTTTGCGACATCCTGTGAATACCCGCCGGCCGCATTGACAACAACAGGGGTGGAAATATAACCTTTATCGGTTTGCACTCCGGCTACTTTTCCGTTCTCAACCTTTATACCGGTAACAGTTGTATACTTCATTATCTCAACGCCCAGTCTCATTGCTGCATTGGCATAGGCCTGAGTAGCATGGAAGGGGTTGAGGTGACCGTCCTTCGGGTTAAAGGTGGCGGCAATTATTTTTGTCTCGTCCATGTGAGGCACTATTTCTTTTGCTTCTTTCGGGGTTAACAGTCTTGAGGGTATCCCCAGGCTATTTTGCAGAGCTATGTTTTTCTTAAACTGGTTGACCTCTTTTTCTGTGGAAGCAACTATCAAATACCCCCCCTGCTTGAACTCAACATCATATTCATATTGCAGTTCTTCATTTGCTGTTTCAAAGAATTCTATGCTGTGTTTTGCCAGCTTGCAGTTCATTTCCGTGCCCCACTGCGCACGAATGCCGGCTCCGCATCTTCCGGTAGCGCCGCTGCAAATATAGTCCTTTTCGATGATTACAATGTCCTTTACACCTCTTTTGGCAAGTTCGTAGCCTATCGCGCAGCCGGATATACCTCCGCCTATTATTACTACATTTGCAGTCTTATTCATTATCTTCACCTCCAACAAACTGCCCCAGCTTAACCGGTACTGTTGGCGGCCTGGATTCAAATGTCTTGATTTCGGATACACGCTTACCTGTAGCTGAAGCCAATTCCTGCATTATCAGCTGCCCGCAGGTTCTCCCCTGACATGGGCCCATGCCGCATCTGCTTATTCTTTTTATTTCTTCAAGGGTCTGATATCCCTGTCTTATATATTCCCTTATTTCTCCGAGGGTAACCTCTTCACATCGGCAGATTATGGTGTTGTCGCTGTAATAGTCGTCAAGGCTGAAAAATCTGACGGTCATTGAAAGTTCCTTGGGGACAACCAATGATACTACGGGTGTCCTGTCATGGACCTTTGTATTCAGTACCTTTTCAACCCTTGCCCTGCACACGGGCTTTCCTTCCCTGTTCAATCCCGTGACATAGCTTCCTTCCTTGGGTAAAGGCAGGAATTCATAGGGCATTTTTATAAGAGCTTCTTTTTCCGAGTAGGATTCGTCCACTACGAAAATTGCCAGTCCGGGACAATTGCTTATACATACTCCGCAGCCGTTGCATACATCAAAATTAACCATCGGACGATCGTTTATATCAATCAGCTCTTTTATTGCGCCTCTTTTGCAGGATGTGTAGCAGGGGTTGCAGGGTATATTCTGAAAGCACTCAATAATTGCCACGGGGCCCTTAGATAGTCTTTCTTTACCAGGAGTAACTTCTTTAAGATTTTCGCTGGTAGCTACACCGGTTCTTTCAAGCATTATAAACCAACCTCCTTAAGCTGTACTTTGGAAAGGCCCTTACGGATTGAGTCGCCTTCGGGTCCGGACCTTAAATTATAAAGCTGACTGCGATAGTCTTCTTTGAGAGTTTCAAAATCCGGATGTTTATAACCCAAAGATTCTGCTGCACACAGGCCCGCAAGAGCACCTTCAACCATTGCACTGCTTGCTTCTTCGATACCTGCCACGTCTCCGGCGACATAAATTCCCTCAAGGCTGGTCATTAAGTTCTCATCCCTTAAGGGGACATGTCCGCTCAGTTCGGATACATATTTCATTTCGCATCCCGCCTGCCACAGAAGCTCTACCAGCGGTGTCAATCCTGTTGCAATACACAGTACGTCGACTTCTATATCAAATTCGGTGCCGGGGATCTCCTTTTTATTCTCGTCCATCTTTATAAGTGTGATTCTCTCCAGCTTGTCTTTTCCGTGGGCATATACAACTTTGTGGGAAGGCATTACGGGGACGCCCATTCTCCTAAGCTTTGATGCATGCACTGCATAGCCGCCGAATTCGGGGCCTCTGCAGATTACCCCTTTGACTTTTATTCCTGCCTGCATAAGCTGGTAGCTTACAATAAGCCCTATATTGCCTGCTCCTGACATAAAGACGCTGTCGCCGGGTGCCACGCCATAAACATTCATAAGCGTCTGAACGGCTCCTGCCCCATAAATACCCGGAAGGTCGTTGTTGGGGAAGGCGTTGAATTTTTCCGAGGCTCCTGTGGCAACCACTATGGCATTAGGCTTTATTTTTATATATTTGCCGGCTTGCTCAACAGTCAGTACCCTGTCCTCATAGAACCCTATTACGGTTGAATCGGTCATAACTGTAATTTTGTCCTTATGTTTCTCCAATTCTGCTATAAGGATTTTTGCTATATCTATACCTCTTGTTGAAGCATATTGTTTCTGCGAGCCAAAGAACATATGTGTCTGCTTTACCAGCTGTCCGCCAAGGTGACCATCTCTATCAATAACTATTACTTTTGCCCCGGATTCGGCCGCATTTATCGCTGCGCGCATTCCTGCAGGGCCGCCTCCTACTACAACTATATCAGTATGTATCACCTAATATCACCCCTTCCTACCTGAGTTTCCACTACCATCCCTTCTTTGAGCTTTTCCACGCATACCCTTACATTGGGCTTGCCGTCCACCACCATAAGGCAGGAAGAACAGTTGCCTATTGCACAGTAGAAACCCCTTGGCCTGCCTAGCCTGTGACTATGGCCCAGGACTCTTACTCCTGCATCGTGCAGGGCGGCCGCAATTGGCTCACCTTCGTAACCTTCATATACTTTACCGTCGAATGTGAACTGTACTTTCCTGCCTCTCTCGAATGTGATAATTGGGTGTTGCTCAATTCTCACTAAGACTCCTCCTTTCATTAATTACAATAACAAAGCCGGCTAAGGCCGTATTCTTATTTTGCCAGGAAAAATTAACGGTTTGATTCACCGGATAATATATACTTTCATAGCAATGGCCAGAGCAAGGCGTTGAATCCGGACACCAGGCATAAAAAATGAATGCAAACGTAATTATTAATATGTAGCAATTATTATGCCAAGGATATGTGTGGCATAAATTCAAGCTATGAAGAGCGTTAAATGTGATTAGAAAGTTTTCGGTGTCAATGTATTGACATTCCTGCTTAATAACAGTACTATAAACGTCAAAATACTGACACATGTGTCAGAATACTGACGTTTATAGCGATAAGCCTACTCCTCCAGATTATGTTTTTTAAGTTTGAAGTAAAGGGTGCTTCTGGGGATATTTAAAAGCTTGGCGGCATGGGACTTATTATTCCCCGTATTTTTCATTACATTTATTATTGCCTCTTTTTCTGCATTGTCCAGTATATTATTCAGGTCATAAACGCTTTCTTGTTTGGGATAAGGATTTATGATCCTGTCTCCAATAAAGTCCTTGGGCAAAAAGGACATGTCGATTATATCGGTGTTGTTGTTCTTGGCAAGAACAACAATCCTTTCTATGATATTCTTCAGCTCTCTTATATTTCCCTCCCACCTGTGGTTTCTAAATATCTCCATAACCTGAGGTGCTATCCCAAGTATGTTGATCCCGTATTCCATACAGTAATCCTCAATGAACCTGTTTATTAGAAGGGGTATGTCATCTCTTCTTTCTCTTAAAGGGGGAAGATGTATAACGACTGAGTTCAGCCTGTAATAAAGGTCCTTTCTGAAAAATCCCTTCTCTACCATCTCGGACAGGTTTTTGTTAGTCGCAGTAATAACTCTTATGTTGGTTTTTATTGTCTTTTCACTGCCTATCCTGGTCATTTCTCCGTTTTCAAGGACACGCAATATTTTGGGCTGCATGTTCACGGGCATGTCCCCAATTTCATCTAAAAAAAGTGTTCCGTTGTGGGCCAGCTCTATTTTCCCAATCTTTCCACTTTTCAGCGCCCCGGTAAATGCCCCCGGGGAATATCCGAACAGTTCGCTTTCAATTAACTCATTGGGTATGGCGCTGCAATTTATCGGCACAAAGTAACCGTTCCGCCCGCTTTCCAGGTGTATTGCACGGGCAAAAAGCTCTTTTCCCGTACCGCTCTCGCCGGTTATCAGCACATTTATATTTGATTTTGAAATATTTCTGGCCAATCGGATACTGTCTCTGAACGAATTGTTATTTCCCAATATTTGTGAAAATGAATACCTGTTTTTATTGATTATTGATATTTCATGCTCCAATACATTAAGGTTGGACTGGGCTTTGACCAGCAGCTCTGAGATTTTTATAAACTCCGTGGCATCACGGTCCAGACTTATACCTCCAATAAGGCGGCCGTTCATATATAAGGGGGAAGCACTTATCACATTATAACAGCCTTCTCTCGGGCTATTGTAAATATTATCATATGCCTTTCTTTCCCTTATAATCCTTGGAAGCAATGAATTTGGAAAAAACTCTTTTATATGCCTGTTTATTATCTTTTCCTTATCGATATTATAAAGCTTTTCAGCCGCTTTGTTCCAGTATTTTGTTATGCAGTTTATGTCCACCACGCAGATAGCGTCATTTATACTGTCAAGTATCAGCTCCGGAAGCTCCTCGCCTTTTTTATCAAATATATCAATATCATTCAGTTCAATATTGTCAAACATGTGAATACCTCCTTATGAAGAATTCAAATGCACCGGTTATATAGATACTAATTCGTAATATTTCGGAGGTTTCCTGCAAATTCATAAAAAATAGTTCAGATAATATCTGCTTTAAGGGCCCTTTATTGCATTCGGGATGATATTCACGGCCTATCCGCTGATAATATCCGGCAGCAATTGTGAATGTATATTGACATGGAAAAAACCATAATATATAATAGGTTTAATTTAAGAACCCAAAGCGATGAAGAGGAATAGTAGATAATTAAATGCCGAAAGAGAGGAAGGCTCGCAGGCTGAAAGGTTTTCCCGGAGCATTTTTATTGAACCCGACCTCCGAGTTGGGATGAACTCCCGACGTATGCCTGCGTTAAAGGTTAAAGTGGAATGTATGTTTTTCATATGTTCAATTAGGGTGGTACCGCGAGTATGCCTTCGTCCCTTTCGTGACGGAGGCTTTATATTTTACAGGAAAGTATAACTTTCCTGTAAAATATAACCATTGATTTAAATGCCCGCGCCAGAATTTTCTCGCATGCTCGAAAAAGGCGCATGGGCGGGCAAATGCGGCCAAGGCCGCCTTTGTTCGATTTTAATACAAGGAGTGATTAAAATGGCTGGCAAGAAACAGCAGGAATTTGTCAAAGAAATAACCCCTATGGAAGAAGATTTTTCCCGATGGTATACCGATGTTGTCCTTAGGACAGACATGGTTGACTATGCGCCAGTAAGGGGGTGTATGGTAATAAAGCCTTATGGCTATGGGGTATGGGAAGGGATTCAAAGAGTAACCGACAGCAGACTTAAGGCAACCGGACACAAAAATGCATATTTCCCGCTTTTGATACCCGAAAGCTATTTAAAGAAGGAAGCGAAGCACTTTGAGGGTTTTGCTCCCGAAGTATTGTGGGTAACACATGGAGGTAATGAGGAGCTTACGGAAAGACTTTTCATAAGACCAACTTCGGAGACCATAGTCTGCGATATGTATTCTAAATGGGTGCAGTCTTACAGGGATCTGCCTCTCCTGATAAACCAGTGGTGCAACGTGGTACGATGGGAAAAGACAACGAGACCATTTCTCAGGACGGCTGAGTTTCTATGGCAGGAAGGCCATACAGTACATGCGGAAGAAGAGGAAGCACAGGAAGAAACAATGAAAATACTTGAAATATACAGGCAGGTTGCGGAGGATGAGCTGGCAATACCGGTAATATTAGGGGAAAAAAGCGAAAGGGAGAAGTTTGCAGGGGCATTAAAAACTTATGCAATGGAAGCTATGATGCATGACGGAAAAGCACTGCAGGCCGGTACGTCACATAACCTTGGACAGCATTTTTCCAGGATGTTTGATATAAAATACCTGGACAGGGATGGAGTGTTGAAATACGCCTGGAGTACTTCATGGGGAATTTCCACAAGGCTTATTGGAGGAATCATAATGGTGCATGGAGACAACAGGGGTCTCGTAGTACCTCCGAGAATAGCTCCCATTCAGGTTGTCATCATTCCCATTGCCTTCCATAAGGAGGGTGTCCTTGATAAGGCAAAAGAAATAAAAGAGGGGCTGGAAAAGAGCTTTAGGGTTGAAATGGATGACAGGGATACCTACAGCCCCGGATGGAAGTTCAACGAATGGGAGATGAAAGGCGTTCCCATCAGAATGGAAATTGGCCCGCGTGATATAGAGAATAACCAGGTTACAATAGTCAGAAGAGATACCCTTGAAAAATTTACAGCATCAATGGATAATCTTACAGGAACCATTTCCGGGCTCCTTGATGACATTCATGATACAATGTTTAATAAGGCACTTAAGAACAGAGAGGAAAAGACATATACCACTACGGACTATGAGGAGTTCAAGAGGATAATGCATGAGACTCCGGGCTTTGTAAAAACAATGTGGTGCGGAAGCGGAGAATGTGAAGATAAGCTCAAGGAGGAAACAGGCGCTACTATAAGATGCATACCCTTTGAACAGGAGCACATAGGAGATAAATGCCTGATTTGCGGCGGAAAGGCAGAAACGATGGTATATGTGGCAAAAGCATACTAGAATTTTACAAAACGTGATAAACAAAAGTATGCTATTGCAAAAGTGTATAATCAGTAGTAAAATAGTTTAAAATATGTACAATAATATTTAATGCTTTGAAGGGAACAGCAGTAAGCGTGCTTTCAAGAGAGCCGGTGGGGGTGCGAACCGGCAGTCAGCTTATATGCGTCCATCCCGGAGCAGTCTGCGATGAGCAGTACCGGTGCATCCGTTATATGTTTGAGAGAGTAGCAGTTATACCTGCTGCTAATTAGGGTGGCAACGCGGAAAGCCTTTCGTCCCTTGTATCGGGGTCGAAGGCTTTTTTATTGTATAGGAAAGTATAACTTTCCTATACAATAAAAATCCTTGATCTAAGTGCCCGCACCATATTTTTCTCGCATACTCGAAAAAGGCGCATGGGCAGCAAATGCGGCGAAGCCGCCTTTGTTCCTTTAATTAATGTAAGTTTAATTATTATAAGGAGGTAAACATACAATGCTGGATATTAAAACAATCAGATCCAACCCCGAGGAAATAAAGAGGAAGCTCTCAAGAAGAGGGCAGGATTTCAGAATCGATGACATTTTAAAGCTTGACGAACAAAGAAGAAAAGTGCTCTACGAGGTAGAAGAGCTAAAAAACAAGAAAAACAGAGTGTCCGAGGAAGTGGCAAAGCTTAAAAAAGCAAAACAGAACGCAGATGCTATGGTCCTGGAAATGAGGGAAGTATCGGAAAAAATTAAGGAAATGGACGAAAAAACAAGGATACTGGATGAAGAGATAACAGATATACTTATGACTATACCCAATACCCCTTGTGACGATGTGCCCGACGGCAGCTCCGATGCCGACAATGCCGAAATCAGGAAATATGGGGAACCGACAAGATTCGAGTATGAACCAAAAGCTCATTGGGACATAGGTGTTGACCTTAACATTTTGGACTTCGAAACTGCGGGAAAGGTTACAGGGGCAAGGTTTACTTTCTATAGAGGGCTTGGAGCAAGGCTGGAAAGGGCTCTCGTAAATTTCATGCTGGATACCCATACTGAAAACGGATATACCGAAATTTTCCCCCCGTTCATGGTTCACAGAAAAAGCATGATAGGTACCGGCCAGCTGCCCAAATTTGAAGAGGATGCCTTTAAGGTCCAAAACACCGAATATTTCCTCGTGCCGACTGCAGAGGTACCTGTCACCAATATGTACAGGGAACAGATATTGGACGGCAGCCTTCTTCCGATAAAACATACGGCTTATACCGCATGCTTCAGGGCTGAGGCAGGTTCGGCGGGAAGGGATACAAGGGGGCTTATCAGGCAGCATCAGTTTAATAAGGTTGAGTTGGTGAAGTTTGCCAATCCGGAAAATTCATACGAGGAATTGGAAAAGTTAACTGCGGATGCAGAGAAAATACTAAAGCTCCTGAAGCTTCCTTATAGGGTGGTATGCCTGTGTGCAGCCGATTTGGGCTTCTCTTCCGCAAAGACTTACGATATTGAGGTATGGATGCCAAGCTACAACAGATATGTAGAAATATCATCCTGCAGTAATTTTGAAGACTTCCAGGCAAGGAGAGCGGATATAAAATTCAGACCGGAACCGAAGGAAAAACCCAGGTTCGTCCACACCCTTAATGGCTCCGGCCTTGCCGTAGGGAGAACGGTAGCAGCCATACTGGAGAATTTCCAGCAGGGGGACGGAAGCGTAATAATACCGGAAGCTCTGAGACCGTATATGGGTGGAATAGATAGAATTACATATCTAAAGTAAAACACCTTACATTTTAAAATCAAACATAACTTTTGTGCCTGAAGAATCGGAATTAAAGCGCAAGTCGCCGTTCAATTTATCCCGAATGGTTATTGTAGCTAGGCTAAGCCCCAGACTGTCCCTGTTCCATTCATAGAAATTGAAGCCCTTGCCGTTATCTTCAATACTTATTGTAGAATACAAATTACCGCTTTTGACAACAATATCTATACAACCGCTATCCCTGCCAATAAAGGCATATTTCAGGGAATTGGTAATCAGCTCGTTGACTACCAGCGCAATAGATGTTGCTTTTACTGCTTCTATACAAAGGTCATCCCCCGATATGGCAATATCGATTCTTTTATCACTGCCAACAAGTGACAATGCATTCAAGCGTATTTTGTCAAGTAGAAGCCTTATAGAAACATGCTTGCCGTCTACTGCATCCAGAAGCATTTCATGTACGGATGAAATGCTTAGTACACGGCTGATTGTCTCCTGTAAGGCTTCTTTAACTTCAGAGTTTGAAGACTTTCTTGACTGCAGACCCAGCAGGCTTGCTACCATCTGCATATTATTCTTGACCATATGGTTGATTTCCCGTGTTGTCTGATTTGTTCCGCCCTGGGGATTGCGGCCGTTT
>JAKPKE010000091.1 GCA_029553855.1 Bacillota bacterium
CCAGGCTTTGCACTGGTGGGAAGTATATTCTACACAACTTTCAATAGAATACAAGCAATGTCTTGACGAAGGCAAAGATATTACCAAGTTGAAAACTCTTATGGAAAGCATCCAGGCTTTGGAGACATCCACTTATAAAGAGCAACTGGCGGACACGTTGCATAATATGATTCTGAATACTCCCTATGCACCGGATTATCCGTATAATGAGCCCGATGAGCTTAATTTGATTTATCCTTTAACCAAACATGATTTCCACTATCCTTTCGGTAAACTTTCAACGAATGTTTTGAAAAGTAAAATTAAAGGAGCGTGGATGGGCCGCATTTGCGGGTGTCTGCTGGGCAAAACTGTGGAAGGTATCCGCACGGAGGAGCTTATTCCGCTGCTTAAAGAAACGGGTAATTACCCCATGCACAGATACATACTCAAGTCGGATATGAGTGAAGAAATTTATTCGAAATACAAGTATAACTTAAGAAACAGATGTTATGCCGATGCAATTGAATATGCTCCTTCGGATGACGATACCAACTATACGGTACTCTCCTCCGTTATCGTAGATAAATTCACCGACCGGTTTACTTCATATGATGTAGCAAAAACCTGGCTGGAAAAACAGCCGAAGAGTGCTTATTGCACAGCCGAAAGAGTAGCTTTTCTGAACATAGCAAAGGGATATCTGCCTCCGGAAACGGCAATTTACAAGAATCCTTTCAGAGAATGGATAGGTGCTCAGATAAGGGTGGACTACTACGGATATATAAATCCCGGAGATCCTAAAAAAGCGGCACACATGGCTTGGAAAGATGCAAGAGTTTCTCATATCAAGAACGGTATATACTCCTCAATGCTGATAGCTGCAATTATTGCCGCAGCGGCTTGTTGCAATAATGTGAAAGATGCCATAAATTACGGGCTTTACCAGATACCTCAGACATCCAGATTGCATAAAGCCGTCATGAAGGTATTGAAGCAATATGAATCGGGAATGACTTGCGAGAAGTGTTTTGAATCTATACATGAAGAATATGATGAACATTCGGGACATCACTGGTGTCATGCCATTTCCAATACCTGCATAGTAATAGCTTCGCTCCTGTACGGTAACAATGATTATGCAAAATCAATATGCTTGGCGGTACAGACAGGGTTTGATACCGACTGTAATGCCGCTACGGTAGGTTCCGTTATAGGTATGCTTAAAGGAATAGAGTATATACCCGATTATTGGACCGCTCCGATAAAAAATAAACTGGAGACCTCCATTTTCGGTATCGGTATTGTTGATACCGACTACCTGGCGGATATAACGTATAAGCATGTGATGAGCTACTCCGATATTTATAAATAGCGGTAAAAATATAAACCCGATATAAAAAAGTATTTCTTATTGCCGATTTAATATTGTTCATGATAAAATTATGTTGTATAGCAGATATATAATGTAATACAGTTATTATTTCAAAAAATTAAAAGAGAAATACAAAGGGGGTATTAAAATGTTCTGTCCGAAATGTGGTACAAATAATGGTGATAACACGAGATTCTGTTTTAATTGCGGTTATGCTTTGTCCGCACCTCAACAGCCGAACCAACAGTTGCCGCCACTGCAACAACCTAACCAATATCAACAACAGTTACCGCCTCTCAGGCAACCCAACCAATACCAACAACAGTTACCGCCTCTCAGACAACCTAATCAATTCCAACAGATGCCGCCCTTACAGCAGGCACCGTACGGACGACCATATGTACAACCTAAGAAAAGTAAAGCAGGTGTCGTAATTGCCGTAATTGCTATTATTGTGGTTTTCGGTTTACTTGTAGCGGCATTGAACAACGGTTGGTTTTCTTCTGCCCCCGTTATTAAAAAGGCATGTGTAGCCACAGCGCTGGACTCGGAAACTTATGAACCTCTCAACCGGGTCAGAAACATACCCGGTACCGAACCTACCATTTATGTCGCGGCTTATATACAAAATGTCAATCAAGAGGTGAGTGTTGTTTCCGTTTGGTATCACCTTGATTCCGATGAATCCTTTATTTCCGATTATATATATATTGACTATGACGCGTGGTTCTACTTCAGCTTAGACCAAAGCGAGTTTGAATTCCCTGTCGGAGATTATGTAGTGGAATTGTATGTTGATGATTATCTGGAGGAAACAGTGGAGTTTACTATTTATTGACATCAACAACAGTCCATCCTATAACATATATTAATGCAAGCATCCTTACCGTTTGATAGAGGCATCTGTAAAAAGCGGCAGAAATGCCGTGAAGAATTTGCTTATTCAGCAAATAAACATTTTTTTACATTTTTCTTTATTTAAATCTTTTTTGTGATATAATCATTAGTGGTCAACTATGACAAAAATTATAAAAAACATGGCTGTATAAAGCGTGTTATATATATATCGGTTACCGGACTAACTATTTGAAAATTAATTTAAAGACTTGACATTACCTCTTCTCAAATAGATTTGCCGATGTAACTGGATGAGTTGTGGGTTATGAAGAAAGATTTTAACAAAAAAGACAGATTATTAATTGATAACATGACTGAAAATAATAGCAAACAGATATCCGATTCCGTTAATACTGCAGATTCGGAAACAAAAAGACTTGCAGTTTTAAATGAGCAATTGGAAGAAAAAAAAGAACAGTTGCAGATAATACTGAACTCTACTGCGGAAGCTATTTACGGAGTAGACATGGAAGGAGTATGTACTTTTTGCAATAGAAGTTGTCTGAGAATATTAGGTTATGAAACCGAGGACCAGCTTCTGGGTAAAAAAATGCATGAACTGTTGTTTGACAGTACCGATGAAAGAACAAGCAAAGTTATCGAGTACATGAAACAAGGCAGAGCTTTGCATATAGATAATATAAAGTTTTTAAAAGCGGATAAAAGTACTATTCATGTTGAACTGCATTCTTATCTTCAGTATAAAAATGACAAGGTTATCGGTGCGGTGGTAACTTTTCTGGATATAACTCAAAAACTGTCCGATATGGAGTGTATAAGATACTTAAGTTTTCACGATGTGCTTACAGATCTTCCCAACAGGCGTTTTTTTGAGCAAAGAATAAAAGAGATTGAAGTATCGGATAACCTGCCTTATTCGGTAATATTTGCCGATATAAACGGTCTTAAGATAACCAATGATATATTCGGACATGATATCGGTGACAGATTGATAACGAAAACAGCACAGGCGCTGAAAAACAGTGCTAACAATAATTCTTTCATAGCCCGTGTCGGAGGAGATGAATTTATTGTATTATTACCTAAGACCGATCGGGAAGAAGCATACGATATAATGAATGCGGTTAAAGAGGAAATACATAATGCCAGAATAGCATCTATAACATTCAGTATATCCATTGGAGCGGAGACAATCACCGATGATAAAACATCCATTGAACAGGCAATCAATATGGCCGAAGACAGGATGTATCGTGAGAAAGTCATGAACAGAAGAAGTACCAATACCGATATGCTGAACGAGTTGGTCATAACCCTGCACGAAAGAAGTCCCAGAGAAGTGGTCCATTCCAAGAATGTATCGGCATTATCGGAGAGAATAGCATTGGCCATGAAACTTCCCGAACCTATGGTCAAAAAAGCAAAGATTGCCGGATATATGCATGATATCGGAAAAGTGGTTCTTGATGAAAAAATACTCAAAAAGGAAGTTTATTCCGATGAGGAAAGAGAGCAGTTCCATCTACACCCTGTTTACGGATACAGAATATTAAATCTTTTTGATGATATGCTGGACATAGCCGAAGGCATATACTCTCATCATGAGAAGTGGAACGGTTCAGGGTACCCGAAAGGCTTGAAAGAATCGGATATTCCTCTAATTGCAAGAATTGTTGCGGTTGCCGAAGCATATGATGCACTGACAAACACTAAAAACATTTGCGCTTTATCAAAAGAAGAGGCCTTGGACAGAATCGGAAAGTCTTCAGGTGTAACGCTTGATCCCTACATAGCAGATTTATTCGTGGACATTATGCAAAATAGTGTAACAGCATGAGTTTCATATTAAGAAAAGAATAATAGAGAATGAATCTTTACCTCGAATTTACCTTGAATTACCAATAATGCATATTTTTGCTTGCACTTTATTTACAGATAGTGTATATTATGCTGGAATGATTATTTAGAGGGTGTACTTTGGGGGAAAGAAATAAGGTTTTAAAAAGATACCTTTCAAATAACAACAGATTTAAGTCCGATAATCCTGATTACGGAAGAGCATTCCTTTTAAATGCCGCCCTTGCGTATATGTCTATCATATGCATGATTTTCGGCATCCTGAATATAATAAAAACCGATCATCCCGTCTTTATCTATTTCTATTTTGCGGTAATGATATTGTCGGTTGTTGTAATCATATTCTTCCATAAGACGGATAATATACAGCTTACTTCGGTTTTTGCCGTAATATTAGCAACTTTTCTGATGGGTTCCATTCTCCATCTGGTTTATAGCGACTATTCCGGCTTATTCTGGGCTGCGGCATACCTTCCGTTCGTATACTTGATGCTGGAAGGAAAAAAAGGAGTAAGGGCAACACTTATTCTGGGACTATCGGGACTTTTATACATTATTTTTTTCCACGGGGACTGGCAACCTGCCGTCTTCAGCTACATGTCAATCATCAATATTTCAGGTGCCGGTGCATGCCTGATGTTACTGATAGTGTATTATGAAAGAAGCCAGAAACGGGCGGAAAAATCCCTTGTAATCAAAAACAATCAACTTCATCTGATGTCCATAACGGATAGACTCACCGGTCTTTATAACAGACACAAACTGGATGAAACACTGAATGAGTTGGTACATAAAAGCAAAACCTGCAAAAAGCCTTTTTCCATTATCATTGCGGATATTGACAGATTCAAATCCATAAATGACACATACGGACACATGACGGGAGATAAAGTGCTTGTGGAGATATCCAATCTTCTGTTGGCTTGCGTAAGACAAACGGATATTGCAGGACGCTGGGGCGGAGAAGAGTTCCTTATAATCTGTCCCGACACCGATTATGCAGGTATAACGGATATAGCAAAAAGAATAGAAGCATTCATTTCCGGATACAACTTCGGCTGTTGCCAGGGAGTAGCCTTAAGTTGCGGAGTTGCTACTCACAACAGTGGTGAAACAGTGGATTCTCTGCTCCAAAGAGCGGATATAAGCATGTATCAGACTAAGCAATCCCGCAGAAAAAACATATAACTTTTTTATTGAAAAATAATAAAATCGATAAGTAAGCGATGCAAAACGTAAGGCTTACTTAACTTTTACTACATATCTGTTCAGATAGCAGCGATATTGCGAAAGATTCTCCCTGTAAGGAGCCAATACAACTATGTTTTTTGTTTCTTTATCCTCATAAACTCCGTGATTGGAATAGTCCACAACATTGGAAGTTTTTACACTTAAGTTGTGATGCTCTCTTTTGGTATCTATAACTGTGACTGATGCTTTTATTACTCTCTTGGTTTCCTTATCGACTTTTGCTATGCATAAAGGATATCTGGGCAGGTTTCCTTTGGGGTTTTCTTGGTTTATTATACCTATGAAATAGAGATTACCGTTACTGTGATTGAGCAATTTGGGTATGCTTGAAGAAGAGTACATTATACTGCCGTCATCATACAGAAGCATTTCCGGCTTAGACCAGGTATAACCGTAATCTTTTGATATGCTGTAAAATTTTGCACCGATTATGCTGTCCGACTGCGTATAATTGCTGTTACGCATAACCATTAATATTTCATTTTCTTTTCCGTCTATTATTCCGAATGCAGGCTCATACAGACCCCTGACCGATTTGTCCGGCTCCACTGTCACATATTCCCCTAAATCCCATTCATATTCAAGTTTCTCACTGTTCCATACCGCTTTCAAAGCCCCCGCTTTCATATATCCCATACCTGTGGGATTAAAAAGAGTACCGTCTTTATTCAGCATCTGTACCTGTACCGGCACCAGAAGGCTGTTATCTTTTGCACGTACTATGAGGGGCGAAACCGTAGCTGCCATATTAACTCCGAATTCCACAGACTTCATGAAGTGTTTTGTGTTATAGCAATCGCCTTTTTGTACAATGTATTTCTTATCCGTCCAGGTATATCCGTCATCAAATGACAGTCTGTAATACAAGGTCCTCATTCTCCACAGGGAAGCTATCTTGTTTTCCTCCCAGTATGTATCATTTGCGACATATAAAATTACCTTTGCATCGGTATCAGAATACAGCGCCCCATAGCCGCTTTTAACCCGGCTGTTGTTAAAATCATATACATAGGATTTCTCTATAAGCCCCTGTTCTATCCAGGTATTGCCGTTATCTTTTGAACGTAAAAGCACACTGCCGGCATTGCTGTCCGATGCATTAAACAAATCGAAATTCATCAGTAAATCGTCGGAATGGATGCAACGTACAACCGACGGTCCCAATATGAAATAGTCCATATATTCCAGATACTTATCGGTCTTTTCAACAATGTCAAAAAACATAATAACCCCTCAGTCCCGCTAACATTATATCATCTATCTGTTCTCTTATTATGCTCTTATTATTTTTCATGTTTTTTTACTTACCATCTTGTATTTTGACTGTTGATAATATACTATAAATGTTGTCACTTATGCTTTTTATCCGCCGTTCTTAGATTGATCAGGTATGGCAGACGGGAATCATCAGCAGATAACATGTGGGTTTATGTGCAGTTTGAAGTCGTTAAATTACCGTAAATCAATAATATGTTCATATAACTGTAATAAACCGTATTGTAGCGGTTTTGGAGGACAAACCTTTAATGGTGGAATTAAAAAAGATAACATGGGAGAACTTTGAGCAGTGCCTGTCACTGGGTGTAACCGACAATCAGCAGGATTTCGTAGAAGATAATGTATACGCACTGGCACAGGCTTATGTGGCTGCAACAAATGATAAATTTCCCCCTATCGCATACGCAATATATAATGATGAGAGTGTTGTAGGAATAGTCATATTGGTTCATAAATATGCCAAAGACAGCAAGTATTATCATGAAAACTGTTATGAGGTGGTAAGTTTTATGATAGGACTTCAGTATCAGGGAAAGGGTTACGGGAAAGAGGCTTTTGCAAAGGTAATCGATGTTATAAAGACATTTCCCGAAGGAAAAGCCAAAGCTATATGTCTGTCATACGATCCGCATAACGATACGGCAAGACACTTATATGCTTCCTACGGATTTATCGAGACGGGCGTGATAAACGATTTGGGCGAAGTGGTGGCCAGATTACCTATAACTGTCTAATCAATTTATTATTAAATCAATATATTGATGAATCAATAAATATATGACCTCATATCTATTGGTTTTCACCTTGATTTTATGATATATTTTTACAAGACGGAAAAGGATAGGTTTCGATGAGAAGAATAAAACTTGACACATTGATATTCGTTGTATTTATAACAGTTTTCGGGTTGCTGAATCTGTTAAATCCCGACAAGAGTGAAATATCTTTACAGGAAAACCGCACCCTTGCAAAAAAACCGGTATTCTCTTTCCAATCAGTGTTTGACAAGAGTTATGCCTCCGGCTGGAATGACTATTATTCCGACACTCTGCTCTTAAGAGAAAATATGATACAGGCAAATGTGAAAATTAAAAAGAACTTCGGCATAGGGAAAAACCGTGTTTCCATATCGGTTATAGGAACGGAACCCGCTCCGACAAAGACACCCAAGCCTACGCAGACACCTGTGGCATCGGTTTCTCCCGTTCCGACTGAAACGCAACCACATAATCCAGCATCAACCGATGAACCTTCAGTTACGGCATCCCCGTCCCCCGCACCTGCGGAAGAAGAACCTACCGGTTCCGGTGCCGCAACAGGTATGTATATTACCATCGGTGATGAAACATTCAAGCTGGATACTTATTCTGAAGAAGCATATGACAACTACGCAAATTACATAAATAAAATAAAGAAGATGGCGGGACCGGATATTGAAGTATACAGCATGCTTGCACCGTCCCGCTCCACCTATCTTGCATTAACAAAATATGATTTCTTAAGTTCCCGTGCTGCAAATGTCGAA